>NZ_CATKPC010000026.1:0-47917 GCF_949769265.1 Cellulomonas endometrii
GACCAGCACCGGCGCGGCGCGCGGTCGGGGGGGGGGCGTCGGGCGCGGTCCGGCGCCGGCCGGTGGGCCACCCGGGCGACTCCGCCGGGCCGACCGCCTCGACGCCCGGGGACGCGGCCGGCTGACCGCTCGACGGCAGGGCGCCGGCGGCTCGTCGACGCTCAGGGCGCCGTCGCGAGCCCCGTCATCTCCTCGACCGCCTGCCGGTAGTCCCGCTCGCAGGTGGCCTGCGCCGACGCGGTGAGCGCGCCCTCGAGGCACCGCTGGCGGTCCGTCACGGGTCCCCACGCGACGAGCGACGACAGCATCCCGGCCAGGAGCAGGCCCGTCAGCAGCAGCCCGCCGACGAGCATCGGCAGCAGGCCCCCGCGCAGCCGGGCCACCGCCACGGCGCGCAGGGCCCGGGCACCGGCGACCACGGCGCCGACCAGGAACAGCACGGTCGCCGCCTGCCAGGGCAGCGGCAGCAGGCTCGCCGCGACGCCGGCCACCAGCCACACGCCGAAGTGCCGCACCAGGCGGCCCACGCGGGCCAGGGTCTCGGGGTCGGGCGGCGGGCCGGGCCGGTGCGGCGGCCGGGCGGGTGCGGCCGGGGCGGGTGCGGCGGCAGCGGCCCGGGGTGCGGCGGCGCGGCGCGGCGTGCCGGGCTCCCGGGCGGTGCCGGGGCGTCCGAGCCGGGTGCGGTCCCGGGCGCGTCCACGCCCGGACCGGCGCTGCGGTCCGTCGCGGGCGGGGCGTACGGGTTGCTCACCCGAGCATTCTCGCGCATCCGCTCCCGGCGGCCGCACGGGCGGGCGGGCCGGTTAGGGTTCCGCCCATGACTGCCCCCGACGCACCCCGTCCCGCCACCCGCACGGGCGGCCGCCTGGTCGTCCTGGTGTCCGGCGGCGGCACCAACCTGGCCGCCCTGCTCGCGGCCCACGCCGAGGACGGGTACCCGGCGCGGGTGGTCGGGGTCGTCTCCGACCGCGCGGACGCCGGGGGGCTCGCCCTCGCCCGGGAGGCGGGGGTGCCGACGGCCGTGGTCGCCCCCGGCGACTTCGAGGACCGGGCGGCGTGGGACGCGGCGCTGGCCGACGCGATCGGGGTGTTCCGCCCGGACCTGGTCGTCTCCGCCGGGTTCATGCGGATCCTCGGCGCACCCGTCCTGGGCCGGTGGCCCGCCCGGGTGGTGAACACGCACCCGGCGCTGCTGCCGTCGTTCCCCGGCGCGCACGCCGTCCGGGACGCGCTGGCGTTCGGCGCGAAGGTCACCGGCTGCACGCTGCACGTGGTCGACGCCGGCGTGGACACCGGACCGGTCGTCGCGCAGGTCGCGGTCCCCGTCCTGGACGGGGACGACGAGGCGACGCTGCACGAGCGGATCAAGGTGGCCGAGCGCAAGCTGCTCGTCGACTGGGTGGGGCGGATCGTCGCGGACGGGATGCGCGTCGAGGGCCGGGAGGTCACCGTCGGGCTCGGGTAGGCTCGACCCCGGTCGTGACTGGCGCGAGGTGGAACTGACCACCGGGGAGCGGCCGCAGCAGTCCCGCCGTCGCACCGTTCGCCTGGGTGCTCGGGTCCTGACACCGTGGCACCCCCGTGGTGCCCGCCCGACCCGGAGGACCGCATGTCCCACGACCTCGCCCCGCTCCCGACCGTCGCCGACCCGGCCGCCGACGCCACCCGCCGTCCCGTGCGCCGGGCGCTGCTGTCGGTCTACGACAAGTCCGGGCTCGTCGAGCTCGCCACCGCGCTGCACGAGGCCGGCGTGGAGCTGGTGTCGACCGGCTCCACCGCCGGCACGATCGCCGCCGCGGGCGTCCCGGTGACCCGGGTCGAGGACCTCACCGGCTTCCCGGAGTGCCTGGACGGCCGCGTGAAGACGCTGCACCCGCGGGTGCACGCGGGCATCCTGGCGGACACCCGCCGGCCGGAGCACCTCGCCCAGCTCGACGAGCTCGGCGTCGCCCCGTTCGAGCTGGTCGTGGTCAACCTGTACCCGTTCACCGCGACGGTCGCCTCGGGCGCGACCCCCGACGAGTGCGTCGAGCAGATCGACATCGGCGGCCCGTCCATGGTCCGCGCGGCGGCGAAGAACCACCCCAGCGTCGCGGTCGTGGTGGACCCCGCCGGGTACGGGGCCGTGGTCGAGGCCGTGCGCGCCGGCGGCTTCACGCTCGCCGAGCGCACCCGGCTCGCCGCGCAGGCGTTCGTGCACACCGCCACGTACGACGTCGCCGTCGCGTCCTGGATGGGCAACGTCGCGACGACCACCGACGAGGTCGACGGCGTCAGCACGGGCTTCCCGGCGTGGGTCGGCGCGACGTGGGAGCGGTCGGACGTGCTGCGCTACGGCGAGAACCCGCACCAGCGCGCGGCCGTCTACACGTCGGGGCACGGCCCCGCCGGGCTGGCCCAGGCCCGGCAGCTGCACGGCAAGGCGATGAGCTACAACAACTACGTCGACGCCGACGCCGCCTGGCGCGCCGCGCACGACCACGAGGGCCCGGCCGTCGCGATCATCAAGCACGCCAACCCGTGCGGCATCGCGGTCGGCAGCGACATCGCCGACGCCCACGCCAAGGCGCACGCGTGCGACCCGGTCTCCGCGTTCGGCGGCGTCATCGCGGCCAACGGCACCGTCACCGCGGCCGCGGCCGCGCAGATCGCCGAGGTGTTCACCGAGGTCGTCGTGGCCCCCGCCTACGAGCCCGAGGCGCTGGAGGTCCTGCAGCGCAAGAAGAACATCCGGCTGCTCGTCGTCGACGGCGCGCCGTCCGGCGGCGTCGAGATCCGCCCGGTGAGCGGCGGGCTGCTCATGCAGCAGGTGGACCGCGTCGACGCCCCCGGCGACGACCCCGCGACGTGGACGCTCGCGGCCGGGGACGCCGCCGACCAGGCGACGCTCGCGGACCTGGCGTTCGCGTGGCGGGCGGTGCGCGCGGTGAAGTCCAACGCGATCCTGCTCGCCGACGGCGGCGCGTCGGTCGGCGTGGGCATGGGGCAGGTCAACCGGGTGGACTCCTGCCGGCTCGCGGTCGAGCGGGCGAACGCCGGGGACGCCGAGCGGGCGCGCGGCGCCGTCGCGGCCTCGGACGCGTTCTTCCCGTTCGCGGACGGCCTGCAGGTGCTGCTCGACGCCGGCGTGCGCGCGGTCGTCCAGCCCGGCGGGTCCGTGCGCGACGAGGAGGTCGTCGCGGCGGCCCGGGCGGCGGGCGTGACGCTGTACCTGACGGGGACGCGGCACTTCGCCCACTGAGCAGGACGAGCACCCGCACGAGGCCGTCGCCCCCGGGAGTCACCCGGGTGGCGGCGGCCTCGCCGCGCGTGCCGGGCGATCGGCCATAATGCATCGCACCGCCCCCTGCGCACCGCCGCGCGGGGCCGGCCGGTCGAGGGGAGGGCAGGCATGCGTCGCGGGACGAACCTGCCCCGGATGGGCGACTTCAACCAGACCGTCGTGCTCGACGCGATCCGGCGGGCCGGCGACGGGCTGGCGCGCGCGGAGGTCGCCCGGCGCACGGGGCTGTCGGCGCAGACCGTGACCAACGTCGCGCGCCGGCTGCTGGACCTGGGGCTGGTCGTCGAGGAGGGCGAGGCCGTGCGGTCCGGCCCGGGGCGCCCGGGCACGCTGCTGCGCCTCAACCCGCTCAGCCGGTACGCCGTCGGGGTGCACCTGGACCCCGCGACCATGACGTTCGTGCTGCTGGACCTGTCCGGCGCGGTGGTGGCCCGGGCGCAGCGCCCCACGCCGGTGCCGGAGGACCCGGGCGCGGTGCTGGACGGCCTGGTCGCGGAGATCGAGGGGCTGATCGACGGGGCGGGCGTGGACCGCGACCGCGTGCTGGGGGTGGGCATCGCCGCGCCCGGCCCGATCGACGTGGAGGCCGGCGTCGTGCTGGACCCGCCGCACCTGCCCGGGTGGCACGACGTGCCGCTCCGGGACGCCGTGGCCGAGCGGACGGGCCTGCTCGCGGTGCTGGACAAGGACGTGATCGCGGCGGCGTGCGCGCACCTGTGGCACCACGACGGGCAGCACGCGTCCGACTTCGTGTTCTTCTACCTGGGCACCGGCGTCGCGGTGTCGACGGTCCTGCGGGACGAGGTGGTGCGCGGGGTCTCGGGCAACGCGGGGGAGTCGGGGCACCTCATCGCCGACCCGGAGGGTGCCGCCTGCTGGTGCGGGCGGCGCGGCTGCCTCGGTGCGGTGCTGCGGGCCGAGGCGCTCGCGGAGCAGGGGCGCGCCGCCGGGGTGCCGCTGCCCGCGTGGGGGGACGGCACCGACCCTCGGACGGTGGACGACGCGGTGACGGCGCTGTGCGCGGCGGCCGACGCCGGCGACCCCGCCGCCCGCGACGTGCTGCGGCTGGCGGGGCGACGGGTCGCGATGGCGGCGGGCGTGCTCACGGACCTGCTCGACGTGGGCGCGGTGCTGGTCGGCGGCCCGCTGTGGGACCGCGTGGCCCCGCACGCGGCCGCGGCGCTCGAGGCGGAGATGGCCGCGCACCCCGTGCCGGGCGGGCACGGGGTGACGGTGGCGTCCTCGGCGTTCGGCCCGCAGGTGGCGGCCGTCGGCGCGGGGTGCATCCTGCTGGGCCGGGCGTTCACGCCGCGCCCGTCCGACCTGCTGCTGGTCAGCTGACCGCGAGCACGACCTTGCCGCGCGCGGCGCCGGCCGCCAGGTGGTCGATCGCGGCGCCGGCCTCGTCCAGCGGGTAGCTGCGCTCCACCGCGGGGACCAGGCTGCCGTCCGCGAGCGCGTTCCGGAGCGTCGCGAGGTCCGCGGGGTTCTCCCGCGACACGACGCTGCGCAGGCGGTGCCGCACCAGGGGGTCGAGCAGCGCGGCCCGGGCCTGCCGCGCGAGACCGCCGCCCACGACGGTGCCGCCGCCCTCGGAGCCGACGAGCACCAGCGCCCCGCGCGGCGCCAGCAGCCGCCGCAGGTCGCGCAGGGGCGTGAGCCCGCCGGTGACGAGCACGGCGTCGTAGCCGGTGCCGAGGGCGGCGGTGTCGGCGCGGTCGACCACCGTGGCGCTGCCGAGATCCCGGACGGCGTCCAGCTTCCCCCGCGACGCCGCGGCGGTCACGTGCGCCCCGGCCCGCGCCGCGAGCTGCACGGCGAGCGAGCCGACCCCGCCGCCGGCGCCGAGCACGAGCACCCGGGAGCCCGCCGCCACCCGGCCGCCGCGCAGCGCGTGCAGCGCGGTGGTCCCCGCGGTGGGCACGGCGGCCGCCACCTCGAACGGGACGCCCGCCGGGAGCACGGCGAGCCGGCGCTCCCGCGACGCCGCGACCTCGGCGAACGCCCCGTCGCCGCAGCCGACCACCCGGTCGCCGACGCGCAGGCCCGTGACCTCCGGGCCGACGGCCTCGACGGTGCCGGCCAGGTCCATGCCGAGCCCCGGCCGCCGCGGCCCGCCCACGCCGAGCGCCAGCCGCGCCACGGAGGGCAGCCCCGTCATCAGGTGCCAGTCGCCCATGTTCACCCCGGCGGTGGCCACCCGGACCAGGACGCCGTCCGCCGTCGGAGCCGGCAGCTCCCGGTCGACCACCCGGAGCACCGACGAGTCCCCGTACCGCTCCCGCACCACAGCCCTCATGACGCACCTCCGTCCGGCTCGTAGAAGAACACCTGGTCGATCGGCCGCCCGAGGGCGCGCGCGATCTGGAACGCCAGCTCGAGGGAGGGGGAGTACCGCCCCTGCTCGACGGCGATGACGGTCTGCCGCGTGACGCCGAGGACCTCCGCGAGCTGCGCCTGCGTCAGCCCGCGCTCGGCGCGCAGCGCGCGGATCGCGTTCGTGACCGACGTCGGCCTCACCACGACCCGAACCCCCGCCGGAACGCGACCAGCCGGGCGGTCGCGGACAGCACCGCGGACAGCACGAAGCCGAGGTAGAGCACGTTCGCGATCCAGAAGGTGTCCGCGTCCGCCAGCGCGAGGGCCAGCCCGCCGACCCCGCCGAGGACGAGGAAGCCCTGCCCCACGTGCTCGCCGAGCCGGTCGATCTGCCGCTCCCGCTCGTCCTGCGAGGCGCGCTCTCCGCGGGCCGCGGCGCCGAGGACCATCCCGGCGACGATGCCGGCCAGGACCGCGCCGCCGACGCTCGCGAGCAGGGGGCCGACGTACGCCACGTCGGTGGGGGCGCCGCCGTCGAGCCGGGACAGGACGACCGCGAGGTAGGTCGCGTAGCCGAGCACCGCGATGACGAGGTACGCCCAGGTGTTCTTCTCCCGGAACGACATGCTGCCTCCTGATGTCAAAGATGTTTGACATGACGGTAGGTCCGGGCCACCCTGATGTCAAACATCTTTGACATGCTGCGACGGGGGCGGCGGTTCGTCCGGATTCGTCACGGTTCCGTCACGGGTGGGCCGGATCTCTTGACAGCAATTCATCGAGTCGATGTAGTTATCCCGTCCGCGGCAGCGCCGCCCGGACGGTGCACGTGGAGCAAAGGAGCATCCATGCGTCTGCAGATCCCCATCGCCACGACCGGTGTCCTCGTCCTCGCGCTCGCCGCGTGCAGCAGCGGGGGCGACGAGGGCGGCGGAGGCGACGACACCACCATCACGGTCGCCTACCAGAAGACCGCGCAGTTCGTGCAGCTCGACGACCTGCTGCAGAAGGCGAAGTCCGAGTACGAGGCCGCCAACGAGGGCATGACGGTCGACCTCGTCGCGATCGAGGCGGAGCAGGACCAGTACTTCACCAAGCTCGCCCTGATGAACGGGTCCGCCGACACCGCGCCCGACGTCATCTACGAGGACACGTTCCAGATCCGCTCCGACGCGGCGGCGGGCTACCTGCAGCCGATCGACGAGTACGTCGAGGCGTGGGAGGACTGGGAGCAGTTCCCCGACACCGCGCGGGAGGCCGGCCTCGGCGACGACGGCAAGGTCTACGGCGTCTCCATGGGCACGGACACCCGCGGCATCTACTTCAACAAGGACCTGTTCGCCCAGGCCGGCCTGCCCACCGACTGGCAGCCCGAGACCTGGGACGACGTCCTCACCGCTGCCCGCACCATCAAGGAGAAGCTGCCCGACGTCACGCCGATCAACGTCTACTCGGGCAAGGCGGCCGGCGAGGCCACCACGATGCAGGGCTTCGAGATGCTGATGTACGGCACCGAGGACGAGCTCTACGACGCCGACAGCCAGAAGTGGCTCACCGGCTCCCAGGGCTTCGTCGACTCCCTCGGCTTCCTGGAGACCATCTACTCCGAGGGCCTGGCCCCGTCGCTCGACATCGCGCTCGACTCGTCGGTCGGTGCGCGCGTCGCCACCGAGCTGCTGCCGCAGGGCAAGCTCGCCATGGCGGTCGACGGCTCGTGGCTGCCCGGCGGCTGGATCACCGGCGACAACGCCTGGCCCGAGTGGGAGCAGACCATGGGCATGGCCGCGATGCCGACCCAGGACGGGCAGGAGCCCGGCTTCACCTCGATGTCCGGCGGCTGGACGCTGGCGGTCGGCGCGCACGCCGGCGACCCGCAGGCGGCGTTCGACTTCATCTCGGTGGCCCTGAACCGGGAGAACTCGCTCAAGTACGACACGGAGAACAGCCAGATCGCCGTCCGCGCCGACGTGGCGGAGGACCCGGAGTACCTGGGCTACAACCCGTCGTTCGAGTTCTTCAGCTCCCTGGTCGAGTACACGCACTTCCGCCCGGCCACCCCGGACTACTCGCAGATCTCCTCCAACATCCAGGTCGCGGCGGAGTCCGTGGCGACCGGGCAGGCCACGCCGGAGGAGGCAGCGGCCGCGTACGACGAGGGGCTCGTCTCCATCGTCGGCGAGGACGCGACGCAGGCCGCGGGCTGATGACGTCCGCCACGATCGCCGGGACGGCGGCGGGCCCGGGGCAGTCCCGGACCCGCCGCCGGCCCGGCCGGACCGCGCTGCGGCTCCTGCCGCTGCTGCCCGCGGTCGTCCTGATGCTCGTGTTCCTCGCCGGGCCGGTGCTGTGGTCGTTCTACGGCTCGCTCACCAACCAGGCGCTGACCGGCTACAAGGCCGCGAGCCCGCAGTTCATCGGGCTCGACAACTACACGGCCCTGCTGGGCGACGACGGGTTCTGGAAGGCCGTCGTCCTCACGGTGGTGTTCGTCGGGGCGTCCGCGGTCATCGGGCAGAACGTGCTCGGCATGGCGCTGGCCCTGCTGCTGCGGGCCGCCGCGAAGCCGGTGCGGGCCGTGGCGTCCGCGATCGTCGTGGTGGCGTGGGTGCTGCCGGAGATCGTCGCCGCGTTCGCCCTCTACGCGTTCTTCTCGACCGACGGGACGCTGAACAACGTGCTCGGCTGGTTCGGGCTCGAGGGGCCGACGTGGCTGATCTCGGTCCCGATGCTGGCGGTCATCCTGGCCAACATCTGGCGCGGCACCGCCTTCTCGATGATGGTCTACGGCGCGGCGCTGTCCGAGGTGCCGCCCGAGATCACCGAGGCCGCCGCGATCGACGGGGCCACCGGGCCGCAGCGGTTCTTCCGGATCACCGTGCCGATGATCCGGCGGTCCATCTCCACCAACCTCATGCTCACCACGCTGCAGACCCTCGCCGTGTTCACCCTGATCTGGGTGATGACCGGCGGCGGCCCGGGCACCGACTCCTCGACCCTGCCGGTGCTGGCCTACCAGGAGGCGTTCAAGTTCGCCCAGGTCGGCTACGGCACCGCCATCGCCACGGTGACCCTGCTGGTCGGCGCGGTGTTCTCGATCGTGTACATCCGCGTGCTCAAGCCGGAGGTCGACTGATGACCGCGCTCACCGCCCCCACCGCCACGGCGGCCGCCGGGCCCCGGCGCGCGCGGCGCGTCCCGTCCGTGGCCTCCCCGCGCCGGCGGACCGGCCGGGCGCTCGTGAACCTCGCCCTCGTCCTCGTCGGCGTCGCGTTCCTCGTCCCGCTGGCGTGGATCGTGCTCGCGTCGCTGGACCCCGCGGCCACCGTGTCGGTCAAGCTCCCCGAGAGCGTGACGGCCGACAACTTCACCGAGATCCTCACGTGGGACCAGACGTTCCGGCCGCTGTGGAACTCCACCGTGATCTCGGGCGGCACCGCGGTGCTCACCGTGATCGCGTCGGTGCTGGCGGCGTACCCGCTGTCCCGCTACCAGATGCGGTTCCGCAAGTCGTTCCTCTACCTCATCCTGTTCGGCACCTGCCTGCCGATCACCGCGATGATGGTCCCGGTCTACGCGCTGTTCGTGAACCTGGGCCTGCTCGACTCGGTGCCCGGCACGGTGTTCTTCCTCGCCGCGACGTCCCTGCCGATGGCGATCTGGATGACCAAGAACTTCATGGACTCCGTGCCGGTGTCCCTGGAGGAGGCCGCGTGGGTCGACGGCGCCGGCTCGATGACCGCCCTGCGCCGGATCGTGGTCCCGCTGATGCGCCAGGGCATCGCGGTGGTGTTCATCTTCGTGTTCACGCAGGCCTGGGGGAACTTCTTCGTCCCGTTCGTCCTGCTGTTCTCGCCGGTCAACCAGCCGGCCGCCGTCGCGATCTACAGCTTCTTCGGCACCTACGGCACGGTCGCGTACGGCCGGCTCGCGGCCTTCTCCCTGCTCTACTCCGTCCCCGTGCTCGTGCTGTACCTGCTGGTGCAGCGGTTCTCCGGGGCTCGTTCGCCATGTCCGGGGCGGTCAAGGGCTGACGCCAGCCCCCGGCCCCGCCCTCCGCCCCTTCGCACGCCACGACCCCCGCCACCCCGGAAGGTGATCCATGCCCGTCGACGTCGACGCCGCCCGTGTCCTGCAGCGCGTGCAGCGGTTCCTGCACGAGCGCCTGACCCCGCCCTGGTCGCCGGCCGCGCGCCGCTGACCGTGACCGCGTGGACGGCGCCGGGGAGCCGGTGCTGTTCGGCGAGGCCGTCGCGCAGGAGTACGCGCCGGCGCCGCCCGGGACGCCGTGGGCGCGCCGTGAGCACCACGTGGTTCCGGATGACCGGTGACGTGCCCGACGGCTGGCTGGCGTCCGACGCCGTGCGCGCGGGCCGGCACGCCGTGGAGCTCGCGATCGACCTCGGGTTCACCACCACCCAGCCCGGGTTCCAGGCGGAGGGGCTGGTGCTGCGGCCCGACGGCGTCGCGGTGAAGGGGCTGTCCCCGCTGAACCAGGCGGTGCCGTGGGCCGAGGCGACGGTGGACGTCTTCGTCGAGGCCGCGGGCAACCCCGACGTCGGCAGCAGCACCTGGTACGGGCCGACGCCGCTGGGCGACCCGCTGACCGCGGGGACGGACCCGCTGTACGCGCTGCGGTCGGCGGAGGTCGTGCTGCGGGACGTCGAGGTGTGGGAGCTCTGGCAGGACCTGCTCGTCGTGCAGGGGCTGGTCGAGGTCACCGACCCCGGCTCCACCCGGTACGCCCGGGCGCTGCGGGCGCTCGACCTGGTCGTCGACGCCGTCGACCCGCGGGACGTCGCGGGCACGGCCTCCCAGGGCCGGGCCGTCCTGCGCCCGGTGCTGGACGTCCCGGCCGCCGCGGGCGGGCACCGGGTGCTCGCGACCGGGCACGCGCACATCGACTCGGCGTGGCTGTGGCCGGCGCGGGAGACGGTGCGCAAGTGCTCGCGGACGTTCGCCAGCGTCGTGTCCCTGATGGACGAGCGCGAGGACTTCGTGTTCGCGTGCTCGTCCGCGCAGCAGTACGCGTGGGTCGCCGAGCGGCACCCCGAGCTGTTCGAGCGGATCCGGGAGAAGGTCGCCGCCGGGCAGTTCGTCCCCGTGGGCGGCATGTGGGTCGAGTCGGACACCAACATGCCCGGCGGCGAGGCGCTGGCGCGGCAGATGGTCGAGGGCAAGCGCTACTTCCTGGACGAGTTCGGCGTCGAGACGCAGGACGTCTGGCTGCCCGACTCGTTCGGCTACACCGGGGCGCTGCCGCAGATCGTGCGCGCGGCGGGCTCGCGGTGGTTCCTGTCGCAGAAGCTCTCCTGGAACGACACGAACGCGATGCCGCACCACACGTTCCGCTGGGAGGGCATCGACGGGTCCCGGGTGCTCGCGCACTTCCCGCCCGTCGACACCTACAACTCGAACCTCTCCCCGCGGGAGCTCGCGCACGCGGAGCGGAACTTCCGCGACAAGGACGTCGCGAGCACCTCGCTCGTGCCGTTCGGCTGGGGCGACGGCGGCGGCGGCCCGACGCGGGAGATGCTCGCCGCGGCGGACCGCTCCCGGTCGCTGGCCGGCCTGCCGGAGGTCGAGATCGGGTCGCCGAACACGTTCTTCGAGCGCGCGGAGGAGGAGCTGGCCGCGGCGGGCCCGGGCAGCCCCGCGGTGTGGTCCGGGGAGATGTACCTCGAGTACCACCGCGGCACCTACACCTCGCAGGCCCGGACCAAGCGCGGCAACCGGCGCAGCGAGCACCTGCTGCGCGAGGCGGAGCTGTGGGCGGCGACCGCGGCGGTCCGCACCGGCGCGGCGTACCCGGCCGACGAGCTGCGCGCGCTGTGGCGCGTGGTGCTGCTGCACCAGTTCCACGACATCCTCCCGGGCTCGTCGATCGGGTGGGTCTACCGGCAGGCGGAGGAGGCGTACGCCGACGTCGAGCACCGCGCCGAGGCCGTGATCGCGGCGGCGCTCGGGGCCCTGGTGGGCGAGGGCGACGCGACGGTCCGCCTGAACGCGGCCCCGCACGACCGCGACGGGGTGCCGGCGCTGGGCGGGGTCCTGGCGTCGGACGCCGCCGGGGCGGTCGGCGGCACCGTCGAGGTGCTGCGCGAGGGGGACGGGCTGCGGGTCCGCACCGACCTGCTCGACGTGCGGCTGACGCCCGGCGGCCAGCTCGCCTCCGTGCGGGACCTCGCCGCCGACCGCGAGGTCGTGGCGCCCGGGACGGTCGCGAACCTGCTGCAGCTGCACCGCGACGTGCCGCGGCAGTGGGACGCCTGGGACATCGACGCGGAGTACCGCCGCACGGTGCAGGACCTGCTCGACGCCGACTCGCTGGAGGTCGTCGCCGAGAAGCCGGACCTCGCGGTCGTCCGGACCTCCCGGACGGTCGGGGAGTCGACGATCGTGCAGGACCTGACGTTCCGCCCCGGGACCCGCGTCGTCGAGATCGACACCGAGGTCGACTGGCACGAGCGGCAGCGGCTGCTCAAGCTCGCCTTCCCGCTCGACGTGCACGCCGACCGGTCCGCCGCCGAGACGCAGTTCGGTCACGTGCACCGCCCCACCCACACCAACACCTCGTGGGACGTCGCGCGGTACGAGATCTGCGCGCACCGCTGGCTGCACGTCGGCGAGCCCGGCTACGGCGTCTCGGTGGCGAACGACGCGACGTACGGGCACGACGTCACGCGGACCGTCTCCGACGACGGCGCCACCGCGACCGTCGTGCGGCAGTCGCTGCTGCGCGCGCCGCTGTTCCCCGACCCCGAGGCCGACCAGGGCTTGCACCGGTTCCGCACCGTGCTGCACGTCGGCGCCGGCATCCCCGAGGCCGTGGTCGACGGCTACCGCGCGAACCTGCCCGTGCGGGAGGTCCGCGGCGGCCGGGGGGTCGAGCCGCTGGTCACGGTGTCCGGGCCGGGGGTCGTCGTCGAGGCGGTCAAGCTCGCCGACGACGGCTCGGGCGACGTGGTCGTCCGGCTGTACGAGGCGCACGGCACCCGGGCGCGGGCCGTCGTCACGCCCGGGTTCGACGCCGCGGGGGTCGCCGAGGTCGACCTGCTGGAGCGGGAGGTCACCGCGCGGGCGGTGGTCGGGGGCGGCGACGTCCCGGGCGGGGGGCGGCGCTGGACGTCCGGCCGTTCCAGCTGGTGACGCTCCGGATCCGCCGCGCCTGACCGCCCCGGCGCCTCACCGCGCCGCCCGGGCGTCCCCCCGGGCGGCGCGCTAGGGTCGGCGCGCATGGGGACCTGGGGATCGGCGCCGTTCGAGAACGACGGGGCGGGCGACCTGCTGGCGGACATCCGGCACGGCGAGTTCACGTTCGAGGACGTCGACGCGGCGTTCGCCGACGACGAGTACCTGGAGGCCGACGGCGGTCAGCTGGCGCTCGCGCTGGTGGAGCTGGCGCTCGCGGTGCACGGGCAGCCGCACTCCCCGCTGCCCGACGGTGACGAGGACGCGGTCGTCGCGGCGTTCGCCCCGCACCTCACGCCCGGGCGCACGGTGTGGCTGTGCGAGCAGGCCGAGCGGGCGCTCGCCGACCCGGACACCTCGGAGCTCTACGAGCTGTGGACCGAGCCGGGCGCGGACGCGTGGCGCGAGGCGGCGCTGGCGTCGGTCGCCCGGCTCCGGGCCGTGGCACGCGGCTGAGCCCGGCGGCCGCGCCCGGCGGCCGCGCCCGGCGGCCGCGCCCGGCGGCTGCACCCGCGTCAGCCGGCGACGGCCTTCGTCAGCGGGACGGCGGGGTCGGCGGCCCGCACGCGGTCGAGCACCGGCAGGGCCGGCCCGGAGAACAGCCGGCGCGCGCCCCCGACGTCCCGCGGGCGGTCGACGGCGAACGCGGCGGTGAGGGTGCCGGTGCCGGGCGCGAACCACAGCGCCGTCCAGCCCGCGTCGCCCGCGGGGTCGCCCCGCAGCAGCACCTCGTCGTCCGCGCCCGGCAGGCCGTACAGCGCCAGCTCGTGCCCGAGCTGGGTGGAGAACACGTACGGCGCGAGGTCGGGCTCCGCGGGCGTCCCGCCCAGCAGCCCGGCGACGGCGACCGCCGGGCCCCGCAGCGCGGCGTCCCAGTGCCCGCCGGGGACCCAGCCGTGGCGCGCCGACCGGCGCCTGGCCGCGTCGCCCACCACGCGCACCCGCCACGAGCCGCCGACGGGGGCGTGCCGCTCGTCCACCCGCACCGACCCGTCGGGGTCCCGGGGGAGCGCGTCCCCGATCCAGGCGGTCGCCGGCCGCGCGCCCACGGCCGCGAGCACCACGTCGGCGGGCAGCACCGACCCGTCGGCGAGCGTCACCGCGTCCTGGGTCACCGACGCCACCGCGACCCCGGTGCGCAGCCGGACGCGCGCCCGCTCGAACCACGGGGCGGTCAGCGCGCCGACGACCGGGCCCAGCGCGGTGCCGAGCGGCGCGTCGCGCGCCTCGACCACGGTCACGTCGGCACCGGCGGCTGCGGCGACCGTGGCGACCTCCGCACCGACCCAGCCCGCGCCGATCACCACGAGCCGCCGCCCCGCGGCCGCGGGGGTCGCGCCGGCGTGGAACCCGAGGCCGGCCCGGAGCCGCTCGGCGTCCGCGGCGGTGTGCAGGGTCAGCGCGGCCGCCCAGGCGGGCGGCCGCACGGCGGACGCGCCCGTCGCGACCACGACCGCCTCGCCGCGCACCGGACCCGCGGCCGTCTGCACCTCGACGCCGTCGTCGTGGACGGCCAGCACCGTCGCCGGCCGGGCCAGGTGCACCTCGTCGGCCAGCGCCAGGGCGTCCGCGGCGAGCTCGTCGGCGAGCCAGGCGGGGGCCGGGCGGTCGAGCAGGTGCTTCGACAGCGGCGGCCGGTCGTAGGGCGCGACCCCCTCGGCGCCCAGCACGGTCACCCGGCCGGCGTACCCCTGCGCGCGCAGCTCCAGGACGGTGCGGGCCCCGGCCAGGCCGGCCCCGACGACGACCACGGACGACGGCACGGACGGGGACGCGGGGGCACCGGGAGCAGGCACCCCGCCACCGTATCCGCCGCCGCGGACGTCCCGGGCCGTCGAGGCGCCCGCGGTACCCTCGGAGCCGTCGCGCGGCCCGCAGCCGCGCCGTGAGCGGGGAAGGGGTGGACGTGACGCACGAGAGCGCACCGGAGCCCGCCCCCCAGCCGGAGGTCGGCGCCCAGCCGGGCCGCCCCCGGCCGGCGCCCGTCCCCGGTGACGAGTGGTACGACGCCGAGGGCCGGCCGCTCGACCCCGCGCCATCGCCCGCGCGTCCCTCGCGGCCGACCGCAACTGGTCGCTCTGGGTGATCGTCGGCGCCGTGATCCTGTCGGCCGCCGTCGCGCTGGTCGCGGGCACCCCGACGGGCGCGCTCGTCCTGGCCGTGTTCCTGGCGTGCTGCGCGGTGGTGCGTGGGGTCGTCCGCGGCGGCCCGGCCGCCCTCGTCGTCCGCAGCCGCGCGGTCGACGTCGCGGCGCTGGCCGGGCTGGCCCTGGCGATCGGCGTCCTGTCCCAGGTCGTCCCCGCGCCCCCGTCCTGACCGCGCGGTCCTGACCGCGCGGTCCTGACCGCGCGGTCCTGACCGCGGCCCGCCCCGACAGCGCGGTCCTGACCCGGCCGGACGTGCCGAGGGGCGGCGACCCGGCCGGGTCGCCGCCCCTCGCGCGCGGGGTGCTCGGTCAGACGACCGGGCGGACCTCCACGTCGATCTCCTCGAGCTCGAGGTCCTCGTCCAGGACGTCGTCGTCCTCCGGGGCGGAGGAGAACGCCCGGTACAGCAGCGCGGCGAGCGCGGCGCCGACCAGCGGCGCGACCCAGAACACCCAGACCTGGCCCCAGGCCCACGAGTCCGAGAAGATCGCCGTGGCGGTCGCGCGGACCGGGTTCAGCGCGGCGTTCGTGACGGGGCCCGCGACGAGCACCGCGAAGGCGAGGGTCAGGCCGACGGCGAACGCCGCCTGGCGACGCGCGCCGCGGCGGTCGGTCGCCCCCAGGTACACGCCGACGAGCACGGCGGTCAGCACGCCCTCGATGAGCAGCGCGGCGATGACGCCGAAGCCCTCGGGGCTGCTGGTCGCGGTGGCCAGCGGGGAGTGCGTGTCGTAGCCGTTCGCGGCCTGGCTGAAGAACTGCCGCTCGGCGCCCTCGAGCGCGGGGAACGACGACACGGTCACGAACAGGACCGCCGCGGCGAGCGCGCCGCCGACGAGCTGCGCGATCCAGTAGGGCAGCACGTGCGTCCACGGGGTGCGGCCGGCCAGGGCGGAGCCCAGCGTGATCGCCGGGTTGAAGTGCCCGCCCGACACGTGCGCGACCGCCAGGAACGCGGCGATCGTGCCGAAGCCGAACGCCAGCGCGGTGCCGAGCGTCTGGGCGCCGGTGAACGACGCGAACAGCGCGGTGCCGAGGCCCGCGAGCAGCACGACGAACGTGCCGAACAGCTCGGCGCCGACGCGGGCGACCAGCGACGGGCCGGTGACCGTGGCGCGGACCGCGGCCTGCACCTCGATGTCGTCGTCCTCGCGGGCCGACGCGGTGCCGTAGCCGCTGGCGGCGCCGAACCCGACGGGGACGGCGGCCGGCGCGGGCGCGGCGGCCGGGGTCGCGGGCTGCGTGCCCTCGGGGACCTCGTCGGGCTCGGGCTTGTCCTGCGGCATGATCATCCGTTCGTCCGGGAGTGCGGTGGTGGGCGCGGTCCGCGGTCCAGGGCGTCCGCGCCGGTGCCGGCCCCGTCCCGGCGCGTCGGCCGCCCGGGGTCGGGCACATCCGTCCAGCATGCCAGGGTTCGCTGTGCCGTGCCTGGACGCCCCGGGACGGGCCGGCGGCCCGCGAAGTCTCTCGACGTCAAGTAATCTGGCCGCATGGCGAAGATCAAGGTGGTTGGACCGGTCGTCGAGCTCGACGGTGACGAGATGACGCGGATCATCTGGCAGTTCATCAAGGACCGCCTCATCCATCCGTACCTCGACATCGACCTGCGCTACTACGACCTGTCGATCGAGAACCGGGACGCGACGGACGATCAGGTGACGGTCGACGCCGCGCACGCGATCAAGGAGCACGGCGTCGGCGTCAAGTGCGCCACGATCACGCCGGACGAGGCGCGGGTCGAGGAGTTCGGGCTCAAGAAGATGTGGCGGTCCCCGAACGGGACCATCCGCAACATCCTCGGCGGCGTGGTGTTCCGCGAGCCGATCATCATCAGCAACATCCCGCGCCTGGTGCCGGGCTGGAACAAGCCGATCATCATCGGCCGCCACGCCCACGGCGACCAGTACAAGGCCACGGACTTCACGGTCCAGGGGGCCGGCACGCTGACCCTGACGTTCACCCCCGCGGACGGCTCCGAGCCGATCCAGCAGGAGGTCGTGACGTACCCCGAGGGCGGCGGCGTCGCGATGGCCATGTACAACTTCGACGAGTCGATCCGCGACTTCGCGCGCGCCTCGTTCGCGTACGGCCTGCAGCGCAGCTACCCGGTGTACCTGTCCACGAAGAACACGATCCTCAAGGCCTACGACGGCCGGTTCAAGGACCTGTTCCAGGAGGTCTTCGACGCCGAGTTCGCGACCGCGTTCGCCGAGGCCGGGCTGACCTACGAGCACCGCCTCATCGACGACATGGTGGCCTCCGCCATGAAGTGGGAGGGCGGCTACGTCTGGGCCTGCAAGAACTACGACGGCGACGTCCAGTCGGACACCGTCGCGCAGGGCTTCGGCTCGCTCGGCCTCATGACGTCGGTCCTCATGACCCCCGACGGCCAGACCGTCGAGGCCGAGGCGGCGCACGGCACGGTGACCCGGCACTACCGCCAGCACCAGCAGGGCAAGCCGACGTCGACGAACCCGATCGCGTCGATCTTCGCCTGGACCGGTGGCCTCAAGCACCGCGGCAAGCTGGACGGCACCCCGGAGGTCACGCAGTTCGCGGAGACCCTCGAGGACGTCGTGGTGAAGACCGTCGAGAGCGGCAAGATGACCAAGGACCTCGCGCTCCTGGTCGGCCCGGAGCAGCAGTGGCTGACGACCGAGGACTTCCTCGCCGCGCTGGACGAGAACCTGGCCGCGCGCCTCGGCTGACGCCCCCGACGGCCGCCGCCCACGCATCCCGCGGGCGGCGGCCGTCGTCGTCCCCGGCGCGGTCGCGGACAGGGGTTGCCGTCGAGCAGTGAACGCATCGCTGAGTGGCGCCGTCCGCGTCCCGTGCTAGGTGTTCGCGGCTGTATCCTCGGGGACGTGGGCACTGACCGGGTGACTCCGGGCTCGCAATCTTCACTCCGTGAAGCCAACCGGGCCCGGATCGTGAGTGCCGTCCAGCAGCGTGGCTCCCTCACGCAGGTCGAGCTGGCCGGCCTCACGGGGCTGTCACCCGCCACCGTGTCGAACATCGTCAAGGAGCTCACGGGCGCCGGCGTGCTGCACACGTCGCCCACCTCCCGCAGCGGCCGCCGCGCGCAGCAGGTGACCCTCGCGCGGAACCTCGGCCTCGTCGGCGGCATCCACTTCGGCTCCCGGTCGCTGCGCGTCACCGTCGCGGACGTCGCGCACCGGATCGTCGCCGACCAGCGCATGCCGCTGCCGCCCGACCACCGCGCCGACGCGGGGCTCGAACGGGCGTCGCTCCTGCTCACCGAGCTGGTGGACTCCGTCGAGGCGTCGATGTCCGAGGTGCTGGCCGTCGGGGTCGGCGTCCCCGCGCCCGTCGACCCGGTGTCGGGCCGCATCGTGTCCGTGGGCGTGCTGCGCGGCTGGGACGGGGTGTCGGTGCCGGAGGTACTGGAGCGCCGGCTCGGCGTGCCCGTGCAGGTCGACAACGACTCCAACCTCGGGGCGCTCGCCGAGCTGCGGCTGGGTGCCGCCCGCGGTCGCCGGCACGTCCTGTACCTGCGGGTGTCGCACGGCGTGGGCAGCGGCCTGATCGCCGACGGGCGCGTGTTCCACGGCCGGACGGGCGCGGCGGGGGAGTTCGGGCACATCACCATCGACGACAACGGCCCGATCTGCCGGTGCGGGAACCGCGGGTGCCTCGAGGCGTTCATCGGTGCGCCCGCGCTGCTCGCCATGCTCGAGGCGAGCCACGGGCACCTCACCCTCCCCGACGTGATCAGCCGCGCGCAGGAGGGCGACCCGGGGTGCCGCCGGGTGATCTCTGACGCCGGGCGCTCGCTCGCCGTGGCCGCCGCGAACACGTGCAACCTCTTCGACCCCGAGCTCGTGGTGGTCGGCGGGCGGCTCGCGGAAGCCGGCCCGATCCTGCTGGACACCTTCAGGAACGTCCTCGCGCAGCGCACCCTGCCGAGCACCGCCGGGCCGGTCGAGGTGGTCGTCTCCGAGCTCGGCACCGCCGCGGAGGTCCGGGGGGCTCTGGCCCTGGCGCTGGACCACGCCGGTATTGCGCAGTCGATGGCGGTGGCAGGATGAACCACGGGTGCAGCAGGGCACGCGGCAGGGACGCAGCGGAGGAGGCCAGGTGAAGCAGCCGGTCCTGTCGGTGCGGGGCGTCTCCCGCAACTACGGCGCCGTGCGCGCGCTGGTCGACGTCGACCTCGACATCCACCCCCACGAGGTCGTCGCGATCGTCGGCGACATCGGCGCCGGCAAGTCGACGCTGGCGCGCGTGATGTCCGGCGCGCTCGCCCCCGACTCGGGGCACATCGAGGTCGACGGGACCCCCGTCGCCCTGCCGTCCACGCGCGCGGCCCGGGAGCTCGGGATCGCCGCGGTGTTCCAGGACCTCGCCCTGTGCGAGAACCTCGACGTGGTGCAGAACCTCTTCCTCGGCCAGGAGCTCCGCCGCGCCGGGATGCTGGACGAGCGCCTGATGGAGCGCCGCGCGTGGGAGGTGCTGAGCCGGCTCGCCGCCCGGGTGCCCTCCGTGCGCGCCCCCGTGCGCGCGCTGTCCGGCGGGCAGCGGCAGGCCGTCGCCGTGGCCCGCACCCTCGTCGGGAACCCCCGCGTGGTCGTCCTGGACGAGCCGCTGGCGTCGCTCGGCATCTCGCAGACCGCCGAGGTGCTCAACATGGTCGAGCGCCTGCGGGAGAGCGGCCTCGGCGTCGTGATGATCAGCCACTCGATGGTCGACGTGCAGGCGGTCGCCGACCGCATCGTCGTGCTCCGGCTCGGCCGGATCAACGGCGACTTCGACGCGCAGCACGCGTCCTACGAGGACCTGATCGCCGCGATCACCGGCATCACGCCGGCCGGCCGGCTGCCCCGGCCGACCCGCCCCGCGTCGCTCTGAGGCCGGGCGCCGGACCGGTCAGCGGAAGACGATGGTGCGGTGCCCGTCCAGGAGCACCCGGTGCTCGGCGTGCCAGCGCACCGCTCGCGCCAGGGCCCGCCGCTCGACGTCCTGGCCGAGGGCGACCAGGTCGTTCACGCCGCGGCTGTGGTCGACGCGCTCGACGTCCTGCTCGATGATCGGGCCCTCGTCGAGGTCGCCCGTCACGTAGTGCGCGGTGGCGCCGATCAGCTTCACGCCGCGGTCGTGGGCCTGCGCGTAGGGGCGGGCGCCCTTGAACGACGGCAGGAACGAGTGGTGGATGTTGATGATCCGCCCCGCCAGCGCCCGGCACAGGTCGTCGGACAGGATCTGCATGTAGCGGGCGAGCACGACCAGCTCGACGTCGAGCTCGTCGACCAGCTCCAGGAGCCGGGCCTCCGCCGCCGCCTTCGTGTCCTTCGTGACCGGCACGTGGTGGAAGTCGATGTCGTAGAACCGGGCCAGGTCCGCCAGGGCGGTGTGGTTGGACACCAGCCCGACGATGTCGATCGGCAGGTTCTCCGACCGCTGCCGGAACGCCAGGTCGTTGACGCAGTGCGCGGCGGTCGACCCGAGCAGGAGCGTGCGCATCTTCCGGCCGGCGACGTCCAGCGACCAGTCCAGGCCGAACCGCGGGGCGAGCGCCGTCAGGGCGGACTCGAGCTCCTCCCGCGACGCGTGCGACGCGACCTCGACGCGCATGAAGAACAGGCCCGACAGGGGGTCGCCGAACTGCTGCGACTCGGTGATGTTCCCCCCGTGCTCCGCCAGCAGGCCGGCGACCGCGGCGACGATGCCCGGCTGGTCGGGGCAGGACAGGGAGAGCACCCAGGAGGTGGGGGTCGAGTTCGGCACGAGGTGGAGGGTACCGGCGGGCGCCCTCGGCGTGCCGGTGGCGACCGTACTGCGGCCGTTCACCCGGGTGATGGGACCTGTGAGTGGTCGAGCCCGCGCAGGGGCTGAGACGATGGGGGCATGAGCGAGACCGAGGTGACCATCCGACCCGTCGTCGACGCCGAGGCGGGGGAGCTGCTGACGCTGCGCCGCGCCGCGTTCGTCACCGAGGCGCAGCAGTACGACGACCCGCACATCCCGCCGCTGACCCAGACGCTCAGCGAGCTGCGCGCCGACCTCGCCGCCGAGGGCGTCGTGACGCTCGGCGCGTGGGCCGGTCACCGGCTCGTCGGCTCGATCCGGGTGGTGCTGGAGGGCAGGAAGGCGACACTCGGCCGGTTCGCCGTCGCGCCCGACCAGCAGGGCCACGGCATCGGGACCCGGCTGCTGCTCGCGATCCTCCCGCACCTGCCCGAGGACGTGGAGGAGATCTGGGTGTTCACCGGCCGGGACTCCGTGCACAACCTCGCGCTGTACGAGAAGCACGGCTACACCCACGAGCACGACCAGACGGTGGGCGACCTCACGTACGCGTACCTGCGGCGGATCCTGGGCGACGACGAGACCGCCGAGTCCGCCTGAGGCGACCGACCGGCGGACGCCTCCCCGCGGTGCCCGGTGACGTTGCTAGGCTGACGGGGTCGCGACTGGCGCACAGGTGGGGCACCACCGGGGAGCGACGCAGCAGCACGACGTCGGGTCGGACGCCTGGGCCCCGCGGTCACCCCACACCATCGGTGTGCGGTCGACAGACCGCGCACGCCGACTGCCGAGGAGACGCATGAGCGCCGAGAACACGCCGCTGCTCGACCAGAACCTGTCGCAGGTCGACCCCGAGATCGCCGCCGTCCTGGACGGGGAGCTGGCCCGCCAGCAGGGCACGCTCGAGATGATCGCCAGCGAGAACTTCGTGCCGCGCGCCGTCCTGCAGGCGCAGGGCTCCGTGCTGACGAACAAGTACGCCGAGGGCTACCCGGGCCGCCGCTACTACGGCGGCTGCGAGCAGGTCGACATCGCCGAGAACCTGGCGATCTCCCGCGCCCAGGAGCTGTTCGGCGCCGAGCACGCCAACGTCCAGCCCCACTCCGGCGCGACCGCCAACGCGGCCGTGCTGCACGCCCTGGCCAACGCCGGCGACCGCATCCTGGGCCTCGAGCTCGCGCACGGCGGCCACCTGACGCACGGCATGAAGATCAACTTCTCCGGCAAGCTCTACGACGTCGGCGCGTACGGCGTGAACCCGGACACCTTCCTCATCGAGCCGGAGGCGATCCGCGAGGCGGCCCTCAAGCACCGCCCGGCCGTCATCATCGGCGGCTGGTCCGCCTACCCGCGGCACCTCGACTTCGCCGCGATGCGGGAGATCGCCGACGAGGTCGGCGCGAAGCTGTGGGTCGACATGGCGCACTTCGCGGGCCTGGTGGCCGCGGGGCTGCACCCGTCGCCCGTCCCGTACGCGGACGTCGTCTCGTCGACCGTGCACAAGACGATCGGCGGCCCGCGGTCCGGCTTCATCCTGAGCAAGCAGGAGTACGCCAAGAAGATCGACTCCGCCGTGTTCCCCGGCCAGCAGGGCGGCCCGCTCATGCACGTCATCGCCGCCAAGGCCGTGTCGTTCAAGATCGCCGGCGGCCAGGAGTTCAAGGACCGTCAGCAGCGCACGATCGACGGCGCACGGATCATCGCCGAGCGCCTCGTCGCGCCGGAGGTCGCCGCCGCGGGCGTGTCCGTGCTGACCGGCGGCACCGACGTGCACCTGGTCCTCGTGGACCTGCGCAGCTCGTCCCTGGACGGCCAGCAGGCGGAGGACCTCCTGCACGACGTCGGCATCACCGTGAACCGCAACGCCGTGCCGTTCGACCCGCGCCCCCCGCGCGTCACCTCGGGCCTGCGGATCGGCACCCCGGCGCTCGCCACCCGCGGGTTCGGGGACGCCGAGTTCACCGAGGTCGCGGACATCATCGCCACGGCGCTGGTGGCGGGCGCCTCGGCCGACGTCGAGGCGCTCCGGGCGCGCGTGGCCAAGCTGGCCGACGCGTTCCCGCTGTACCCCGGCCTCCAGCAGTACTGAGCGGGGAGCGACGATGACGGCACGCACGCTCGACGGCAAGGCCACGGCCGCCACCATCAAGGCGGAGCTCAAGCAGCGGGTCGACGCGCTCGCGGCGCGGGGCGTCCGCCCCGGGCTCGGCACGCTGCTGGTGGGGGAGGACCCGGGCTCGGTGTCCTACGTCGCCGGCAAGCACCGCGACTGCGCGGAGGTCGGCATCGCCTCGATCCGCGAGGACCTGCCCGCCGACGCGACGCAGGAGGACATCGAGGCCGCGGTCCGGCGGCTGAACGAGGACCCGGCCTGCACCGGGTTCATCGTGCAGCTGCCGCTGCCGCGGGGCGTCGACACCAACCGGGTGCTCGAGCTCGTCGACCCCGACAAGGACGCCGACGGCCTGCACCCGACGAACCTGGGCCGGCTGGTGCTGCGGGTCAACGACGACATCACGTCGCCGCTGCCCTGCACGCCCCGCGGGATCATCGAGCTGCTCACGCGGCACGGGATCGAGCTGGCCGGGTCGGACGTCACGGTCATCGGCCGGGGCACGACCGTGGGCCGGTCCATCGGCCTGCTGCTGACCCGCCGCGCCGTGAACGCGACCGTGACGCTGACGCACACCGGCACGGTGGACCTCGGCGAGCACACCCGGAACGCGGACGTCATCGTCGCGGCGGCGGGCGTGCCCGGCGTGGTGACCGCCGACCTGGTGAAGCCGGGGGCCGTGGTGATCGACGTCGGGGTCTCGCGCGTGACGGACAGCGACGGCAAGAGCCGCATCGTCGGGGACGTCGACCCCGGCGTGGCCGAGGTGGCCGCGTGGGTGTCGCCGAACCCCGGCGGCGTCGGGCCCATGACCCGCGCGATGCTGCTCGCCAACGTGGTGGAGACGGCCGAGCGCCTGGCCTGAACCACGGACGACACCGCCCCGGGGGCGACTCGATCACGGGTCGCTCTCGGGGCGTTCGCGTCACCTCCTGGGCGACCCGCGCGTGTCCACGGTGGCTCCAGGGGTTGCGGTCGGCTTCCGGGGAGTGCGACCACGGTGACCGCCGTGACTGCGGTGGTCGCGGTGGTCGCGGCGGTCACGGTTCGCCCAGGTGTCCGGCGGGGTCGCTGCGGGGCACGGTGACTGCGGTGGTCGCGGTTCGCGGAGGTGTCCGGCGGATTGCCCGCGGGGCACGGTGACTGCGGTGGTCACGGTTGGCGGAGGTGTCCGGTGGGGTCGCTCCGGGGCACGGTGACCACCGTGGGCACGGTGAGTCCCCTCGTCACGGTTCGGGGGGCCGAGCGGAGTCCTGCCCGTCGCGGCGGGACCGGTTCAGGTGGTGGTGGCCAGCACCGCCCGCGCGGTGGTGAGGTCGACGACGTCGGCGAGCGGCGCGTACAGCCGGATCGCGTCGAGCGCCCGCGTGTGCGCGGCGTCGTCGGACCCCGCGCAGCCCTCGGCGACGACCCGGACCGCCACCCCGGCGTCCGCCGCGGCCAGGGCGGTCGACAGGACGCAGCAGTCGGTCGAGACGCCGACGAGCAGCATCGTGTCGCCCGGCCGCACGTGTGCGGCGAGATCGGCGCCCCACTTGCCGAACGTCGTGGCCGTGACGACGGGCGACACGGCCGCGAGGTCCTCCAGGGCGGGCACCACGCGGTAGGCGGGGGCGTCCGGCGGCTGCAGGGCGAACGGCCACTCCGCGTAGTACGGGACCCACGAGCCCTCGGGCCGCTCGGGCGCCACGAACCGCGTGAAGACCGTCCGCTCCGGGCCGGCGGCCTCGGCGAGCGAGCGGACCACGGGCAGCGCCTCGCCGAATCTCGGCGCCGCCCAGGGGCTGCCGTCGTCCGCGAACACGGGCTGCATGTCGACGACGACCAGGACGCTGCGACCCGTCACCGGACCGCCCCGGTGGTGGTCGGTGCGCCCGGGCCGGACGGCGGCAGCGACTCCTGGCGGCGGACCGCCCCGCGGCGGAGCAGCACGGTGCCGGCGAAGCCGACGACCAGCGCCACGAGCACGCCGAGGTTCGCGTACGCCCAGGCGCCCTCCTTGCCACCGAGGCCGACGGGTCCGAGCAGGTAGCCCTGCCAGGTCAGCCAGCCGGCCGACGCGTTGGTGACGAGCCCCCACCCCAGGACGGTGCCGAGCGCCAGCAGGGTCAGCGGCACCGCGGGCGCTCGGCCGTACCGGCCGGCCGGGCGGTACAGGTCGAGGTCGTCGTAGTCCCGGCGCCGCAGCAGGACGTCGGCGAGCGTGATCCCCGCCCAGGCGGCGATCGGGACGCCGAGGGTGATGAGGAAGCCCTGGAAGACGCCGAAGAACGTGTCGGAGCCGAAGACGATGTAGATCGTCCCGAGCACCATGATGACGCCGTCGATGCCGGCCGCGACCGGCCGCGTGATCGGTAGGCCCGTCGACACGAGCGCCAGCCCCGACGAGTAGATGTCGAGGACGGCGCCGCCGATCAGGCCGAGCACCGCGACGACGGCGAACGGCACCAGGTACCAGGTGGGCAGCACCGTCGTGAGCGCGCCGATCGGGTCGCCGCTGATGGCCGCGCGGAGCTCGGCGTCGGACCCCGCCAGCAGCAGGCCGAACACGACCAGCAGCACCGGCGCGAGGGAGGCGCCGAACGTGGTCCACCCGACCACCCCGCGCCCGGAGGTGTGCCGGGGGAGGTAGCGGGAGTAGTCGGCGGCCATGTTGACCCACCCGAGCCCGAAGCCGGTCATCATGAACACCAGGGCCCCGATGAACGCCTGCGCGGTGCCGGACGGCAGCGAGGTCACGGCGTCGAGGTCGACGTGGTCGAGCACCAGGAGCACGTAGCCGACGGTGAGCACCGCGGTGACGACCGTGATGACGGTCTGCATCCGCATGATGAGGTCGAAGCCGAACACCCCGCCGGCGATGATGAGCGCGGCCACGACGACCAGGGCCACCACCTGCACGCCGGAGCCGCCGCCCCAGCCGAGCGCCTCCACGACCGTCGCGGTGGCCAGGGTCGCGAGGGCGGTGAGGATCGTCTCCCAGCCGACGGTCAGCAGCCAGGACAGCACCGCGGCGACCCGGTTGCCCTGCACGCCGAGGGCGGCCCGGGACAGGACCATGGTCGGCGCGGAGCCCCGCTTGCCGGCGAGCGCGACGACGCCGCACAGCAGGAACGAGAAGACGATCCCGACGACGCTCGCGATCACGGCCTGGGTGAACGAGACGCCGAAGTCCAGCACCCAGGCGCCGTAGGACAGCCCGAGCACGGAGACGTTCGCGGCGAACCAGGGCCAGAACAGCTGCCGCGGCGTCCCCTTGCGGTCGCGGTCGGCGATGATGTCGACGCCGGCGGTCTCGACGGTCAGGGCGCTGCCGGACGGCACGGCGCCGGCGTCCGGGCGGGCGCCCGGGTCGGCGGTGGCCGGGGGTGGGACGGACATCGGTCCTCCTCGCGAGGGCGGGTGTCGGGGCGAGCGGTGGGTGCGGCCGCGGGCGGTCAGCCCGACGCGACGGCGGCGGCCAGCCGGGCGACGGTGTCGCGCAGGACGGGGCGGGGCGTCGCGAGGGTGTACCGGGCGAAGCCGGCGCCGGCCGCGCCGCACGCCGGCCCGTCGGTGAGCGCGACGCCCGCCGCGGCGAACCGCTCCGCGGGCCGGTCGCCCAGCCCGAGGGCGCGGCAGTCCAGCCACGCCAGGTAGGTCCCCTCCGGCGGGGTGTACCGGACGGCGGGCAGCTGTTCCGCCAGCAGCTCGCCGAGCAGCCGCCGGTTGCCGTCGAGGTAGTCGAGGGCGGCGTCGAGCCACGGGCCGCCGTGCGTGTACGCGGCGGTGCTCGCCACGGCGCCGAGGATCGAGGCGCCCTCCTCGTACTCCTCGGCGAGCCCCGCCCAGCGCTCGGCGTCGGCGTCGCTGCTCAGCACGAGCTGCGCGCACTTCAGGCCCGGCACGTTCCACGCCTTCGACGCCGACACCGCGGTGATCGCGTGGCCGGCGGCGACCGGGCCGACGGACGCGTACGGGACGTGCCGGCGCCCCGCGTAGACCAGCGGCGCGTGGATCTCGTCCGCGAACACCCGGGCACCGTGGGCGTCGGCGACGTGCGCGATCCCCAGCAGCTCGTCGCGGTCGAGCACGCGGCCGGTCGGGTTGTGCGGGTTGACCAGCACGATGAGCCCGCCGCCGTCGGCCAGCGCCCGGCCGATCCCGTCGAGGTCGTGCACCAGCCGGTCGCCGTCGCGCACCAGGGGCACCTGGACGACGCGGCGCCCGAGCGTGGCGGGGACGGTGAGGAACGGCATGTACGCGGGCGTCGGCAGCACGATCGTCGACCCCGGGGCCGTGTAGTGCCGGACCGTCGCGCGGAAGGCGGCCATCACGTCCGCGACCGGCCGCACCCGCTCGGGCGCGACCGCCCACCCGTACCGCCGGCCGGCCCAGCCGGCGAACGCCTCGGAGAGCGCGTCGACGACGGGCGGCGGCAGGTAGCCGAACCGCTCGGCGTCCACCGCCTCGCGCAGCGCGGCGCGGACCTCCGGGGCGGTGCCGAAGTCGGCCTCCGCGACGAACGCGCCGATCTGATCCGGGAACGTCGTCCACTTGATGCCGCCCCCGGCGCGCAGGTCGGCGACCGTGCGGCGGTCGGCGGCGGCCGCGAAGCCGTCGTGCGTGGCGGTGCCCGGTACGGCCATCGGTGCTGGTCCTCGGTGTCGGGGGGTGCGTGCTGCCCCCATCCCACCACCCGAAACCGCCCGCGGTCACCCCCGCGGCCGGAGCCTGGGGACGACCGCGGGCGGGCCGTGGGCCGTCAGCGTGCGGCGCGCCGGCGGAACAGCCAGGCGGCGGTCAGCCGGGAGACCACCAGCAGCCCGACGCACCAGGCGAGCGCGACCACCGGCTGCCCGCCCGGGGCGCCGGTGAGCCAGGCCCGCACCGTGTCGGTCACGGGGGTCACCGGCTGGTACGTCGCGACCACCTCGAGCACCCGGGGCATCGACTCCGGCGGGACGAACGCGCTGGACACGTACGGCAGGAACATGATCGCGAAGGTGAACCCGTTGGCCGCCTCGGGCCCGGACGCCACCATGCCGATGCACACCGCGGTCCAGGTCAGCGCGAGCACGTACAGCAGCACGACCCCCGACACGGCGAGCCACTCGGACAGGCCCGCCGTCGGCCGGAACCCCGCGGCGTACGCGACGGCCACGACGAGGGCGGTCGAGACAGCGTTGCGCACCACCGACTCCACGACGTGCCCGGTGAGCACGGCGACCGGCCGCACGGGCAGCGTCCGGAACCGGTTCATCAGGCCGCCCGTCATGTCGGAGGCCACGGACACCGCGGTGGTGGCGGCGCCGTACCCGGCGCACAGCAGGACGATGCCCGGCACGACGTAGTCGACGTAGCTCTGGCCGGTCCGGATCGCGCCGCCGAACACGTAGACGAACAGCAGCATGAGGATGACCGGCAGCGCGATCCCCATGATCAGGGTGTCGGGCGTGCGGGTCGACCGGCGCAGGCTGCGGCCGATCATGGCCGCGGTGTCCTGCAGGGCCCAGCCGCCCAGCGGGGGCCGGACCGTCACCCGCGCGGGCGCGGACGGGGCGAGGGTGGTGGTCATGACGCCTCCCGGGCGAGCAGGGCCTGCGCGTCGACGGCGGCCGCGGGGGCCGCCTGCTCGGCGTGGTGGCCGGTGAGGGTGAGGAACACGTCGTCGAGGGTCGGCACCGCGACCCGCCAGGTCTCGACGGGCAGGGCGCGTCGCTCGACGTCGGCGAGGATGCGGCGGACGTCCGGGACGGAGGCGTCGGTCGCGATGCGCTCGGTGCGGCCGTCGGCGAGCTGCAGCTCGACGTGCGCGGCGCCGACCTGGCGCTTGAGCTCCGCGGCGGTGCCGTCGGCGATCACCCGGCCGCGGTCCAGCACCGCGACCCTGTCGGCGAGCGCGTCGGCCTCGTCGAGGTACTGCGTGGTCAGCAGCACGGTCGCGCCGCCGGCCACGACGTCGCGGACGACCTCCCACAGGTCCGCGCGGCTGCGCGGGTCGAGGCCGGTCGTCGGCTCGTCGAGGAAGATCACCTGCGGGCGCGTCAGCAGGCTGACCGCGAGGTCCAGGCGGCGGTGCATCCCGCCGGAGTAGGTCCGCACGAGCCGGTCGGCGGCGTCCACCAGGTCGAAGAGCTCGAGCAGCTCGTCGGCGCGTCGCCGGTCCGCCGCCCGCGGGAGGTGGGCGAGCCGGGCCATCAGCCGCAGGTTCTCCCGCCCGGTCAGCAGCTCGTCGACGGCGGCGTACTGGCCGGTGAGGCTGATCGTCTCGCGGACCCGCTCGGGCTCGCGCACGACGTCGTGGCCGGCGACGGTCGCGGTCCCGCCGTCGGGGCGCAGCAGCGTGCTGAGGATCTCGACCGTGGTGGTCTTGCCCGCGCCGTTGGGCCCGAGCAGGCCCAGGACCTGCCCGCGCGGCACGGTGAGGTCGACCGCGGTCAGCACGGGGGTCGCGCCGAAGGCCTTCTGCAGGCCCCGCGTCCGGATCATCGGGGTGTCGTCCATCGCCGACTCCTTTCTGTCTACGTCGTACACGGATGTCGTGGTGTGTATGTTGTACACAGTTCCGAGCCCGGAGGTCAAGGAGTCCCGATGGACCAGCAGCACCCGGCCGGCGACCTCGACCCGGTCGCCCGCCGCGACGCCGAGGACGCGCGCCGGCAGGCCGAGGCCCTGCGCAAGGACCGCGAGAAGGCGGCGCAGGCGGCCGCCAAGGAGGCCGCACGTGCCGAGCGCGACCGCGAGAAGGCGGTCCGCGAGGCGGAGAAGGCGCGGCGGGAGCGGGAGAAGGCCGAGCGCGCGGCCGGGAAGGACGCGGACCGTCGTCGCGCCGAGCAGGACCGGCAGGTGCGCGAGGTCGAGCGCGAGGCGGACCGTGCGCAGCTCGAGGCGGAGAAGGCGGCGCTCGACGCCGGCCTCGCCGCGCAGCGCGCCGCCCGCCAGGTGGAGCGCGCGCGCCTGCGCGCCCGGGCGGTCGAGGAGCCGGGCCCGGACGCCCCGCCGGACCTGCCGCCGGGGCTCGCGCTGCTCTGGCGCCCCGCGCCCGTCGGCCGCCGCGGCCCCCGCCCCGGACTGACGCTGGCCGGCATCGCCCGGGCCGCCGTCGCGCTCGCGGACGCGGAGGGTCTGGCCGCCGCGTCCATGGCGCGCGTCGCCGAGCGGGTCGGCGTCACCACCATGGCGCTGTACCGGTACGTGTCGAGCAAGGACGACCTGCTGGCGCTGATGATGGAGACCGCGCTGGGCGAGGCGGTCGACGCGGCCGAGCGGGCGGCCTCGGAGCTCCCGGCGGCCCCCGGCGTCCCGCCCTGGCGGACGGCGCTCGAGCGGTGGTGCCACGACCAGCTGGCGCTCGCGCAGCTGCACCCGTGGTCGGTGCAGGCCCCGGTCACGGCGTCGCTGCCCGGTCCCGCCCGGGTCGCGTTCCTCGAGCGCGGGCTCCGGGCGCTCGAGGGCACCCCGCTGACGTGGGCGGAGCGGACGGCCGTCGTCGGGCACCTGTCGCTGCACGTGCTGAGCGAGAGCCAGGTCGTGGCCGCGCGGACGACGGCCGAGCGGGCCGCCCGCGCGGCGGCGGAGGCGGCGGACGGCGACCCCGCGCCGCGGGCCGACGAGGCGACGCACCCCGCGCTGCTGGACTACGCCACGGTGCTGCGGGCGGTCGTGGACCCCGAGCGGCACCCGGCGCTCGCCGAGGCCGTCGCGGCGGGCGCGTTCGACGACACCTCCGACGAGCCGGGGGAGGGGGACGACCCGGACCTCGCGCTGCGGATGATGCTCGACGGGGTGGCCGCGCTGGTGGAGCGGGCCCGGGGCCGGCTGGGGGGCCGCGGCTGACGGACCGCGTGTCGGTGGCATGGGGTTGGATGGTCCGCGTGCTGACGGTAGCGACTGCGAACGTGAACGGGATCCGTGCCGCCTTCAAGCGGGGGATGGGGGAGTGGATCGAGCAGCGGCGGCCCGACGTCCTGCTGCTGCAGGAGGTGCGGGCGTCCGACGAGATCCTCGGCGACCACCTGTCGGCGCAGGAGTGGCGCCTCGCGCACGAGGCGAGCGAGACGAAGGGCCGTGCGGGCGTCGCGATCGCGTCCCGCCTGCCCATGCGCGCCGTGCGGATCGGCATCGGCACCGGCGTCCCGTCCGACAGCGGCCGCTGGGTGGAGGCCGACCTGGAGCTGCCGGGCGGCGGGCTGCTCACCGTCGTGTCGGCCTACGTCCACTCCGGCCAGGCGGGCACGCCCAAGATGGACGAGAAGTACGCCTTCCTCGACGTCATGACGAAGCGGATGGCCGAGCTCGCGGGCGAGGACCAGCACGCCGTCGTCGCGGGGGACCTCAACATCGCCCACCGCGAGGCGGACATCAAGAACTGGAAGGGCAACCTGAAGTCGGCGGGCTTCCTGCCGCAGGAGCGCGCGTACCTCGACACCTGGTTCGACGAGCAGGGCTGGCGGGACCTCGGCCGCGAGCACGGCGGCGAGGGCCCCGGGCCGTACACGTGGTGGTCCTGGCGCGGGCAGGCGTTCGACAACGACTCCGGCTGGCGGATCGACTACCAGCTCGCGACGCCCGGGCTCGCGGACACGGTGCGCAGCGTCGCGATCGACCGCGCCGCGACGTACGACGCGCGGTTCAGCGACCACGCGCCCGTGGTCGTGACCTACGACGTCTGAGGGGCTCGGCCCGCGGGTGACTCAGCCGGCCGTGGGCGCGTCGGCCGGCGCCGGCGCCCCCGGCAGGTCGCGCATCCGCAGCAGCGGGGACGCGAGTACCGGCAGCGCCGCGACGGCGGTGCCCGCGGCCGCCACCCACAGCGCCGGCACCACGCCCCACGTGTGCCCGATCCAGCCGCCGAGCAGCCCGCCGACGGGCGTCGTCCCCCAGACGACGAACCGGACCGACGCGTTCATCCGCCCGAGCAGGGCGGGCGGGCAGATGCGCTGCCGGAAGCTCACCTGCGCCACGTTGTAGACGACGACCGCGCCCCAGAACAGCACCCCGCCTGCGATCAGCACGGCCTGCGGCGGCAGGGGCAGCACGGTGGCCAGGGGGACGAGCGCGGCACCGGGTGCGAACGCCAGCGCCGCGAGGGGGATGATCCGGGCCTCGCCGACGCGGCGCGCGAGCCGGTCCGCGGTCAGCGCCCCCAGGAGCCCGCCCACGGCGGAGGCCGAGACGACGGTGCCGTACTGCGCCGCGTCGAGCCCGAGGTCCCGCAGCGCGTACAGCACCAGCAGTGCGCCCGAGACGCCGGAGAACAGGTTGCCGAGCGCGGTGCACGCCACGATCCGGCGGAGCAGCGGCTGGTGCAGCACGAACCGGAGGCCCTCGGCGATCTCCTCCCGGAGCGGGCGCCGGCCCTCGACGGGCGGCAGCGTCTCGACCTGCCGGATCCGGTGGACCGACGCCGCGGAGAGCAGGTACGTCACGGCGTTGACCGCCAGCACGGACGGCGGCGCGACGACCCGCAGCAGCGCCCCGCCGAGCGCCGGTGCGACGACCGCCGCGACCGACTGGGTCGCCTGGAGCTTCGCGTTGCCCTCGCCGACGTGGTCCAGACCGACGAGCCCGGGGACGTACGACTGGTGCGCGACGTCGAAGAACACCGTCGCCACGCTCATCACGAGCGCGCCCGCGTAGAGCAGGGTCATCGAGGCGTGCCCGCTCAGGGCGAGCGCGACGACCGTCGCGAGGACGGCGGCGCGCACGAGGTCGGCGACGACCAGGACCCGCCGCTTGCGCATCCGGTCCACCCAGGCGCCGGTGGGCAGCCCGATCACCAGGAACGCCGCCGTCTCCGCGGCCGTGAGCAGCCCCATGTGCCACTCGGTGGCGCCGAGCTCCCGCACGGCGAGCACCGGCAGCGCGAGGATGCTCAGCTGCGCGCCGAGCTGACCCAGGGCGTCGCCGAGCCACAGGCGGCGGAAGTCCGGGTGCCGGGCGAGCGAGCCGCGGGGACCCGCGGGGGCGCCCGGGGCGGAGGTCATGGGGCCAGCGTGGGGCCACTGATTGGGGGAAGTCAATCAGTGGCTACGATCGGGGCATGACGACCGACAGCGGTGCCGCCGTCGACGGTGCCGCCCACCACGACGCGGACCGCGACGCCGACGCCGACGCCGACGCCGACCGCGACGCCGACGCCGACGCCGACCGCGACGCCGACGCCGACCGTGACGCCGACGCCGACCGCGACGCCGACGCCGACGCGCGCGCCCTCGCGTCGTCGACCCGCCTGCGGATCCTGCGCCTGTGCCTGGACGAGCCGCTGACCAACCGCGAGATCGCCGAGCGGCTGGGCCGGAACCCCGCGACCGTGCTGCACCACGTGCGCACGCTGGTCGACCGCGAGTACCTCGCGGCGGAGCCGGTCCGGCGGGGTGCCCGCGGCTCGCGCGAGGTGCCCTACCGCGCGACGGGGAAGTCGTGGCGGTCGCCGGACTTCCCGGGCAAGTGGCAGCTGATGCTCCGGACGTTCCTGGAGGAGGTCGCGGAGGCGGATCCCGCGTCGGTGCGGATGACCCGGCTCGGCGTCCGGCTCAGCGACGCGGAGCACGCGGAGCTGATGTCCCGCGTGGACGGCTTCTTCGCCGAGCTGGCGGAGCGCCGGCCGACGCCGGACGGCACGCCGTACTCGCTGCTGTTCGCGCTGCACGAGGACGCGGGCCGCCTCCCGCGCGGGGGCGGCGCGGCCGGCGCCGGCTGAGCGGCCCGGCCGGCGCCCGCCGTCAGGCCGCGGGGTCGCTCGCGACCGCCACCAGGAACGCCGGGGCGTGCAGGCCCTCGTCCTCGAACGCCCGTGCGACGGCCGCGGCCACCGCGTCGACGTCACCGGCGCGGACCAGCGCGATGGCCGAGCCGCCGAACCCGCCGCCGGTCATCCGCGCCCCGAGGGCTCCCGCGGCACGCGCGGCGTCGACCGCGACGTCCAGCTCGCGGCACGACACCTCGTAGTCGTCGCGGAGGGAGGCGTGCGACGCGTCCATGGCCCCGCCGACCTCCTCGACGCGGTCGGCGTCGAGCAGCGCCACGAACTCCTCGACGCGCGCGATCTCCGTGACCACGTGCCGCACGCGCTTCACGAGCACCTCGGCGTCGTGCGAGCCCTCGCCGACGGCGCCCGTTCCGTGGGCGAGCGTCGCGAGCGCGTCGCCGAGCCGGTCGGGGTCGATCTCCCGCAGGGTGCTCACGCCGAGCCGGGCGGCGGCCTCGTCGCACGCGGCCCGGCGGGCGGCGTACTGCCCGTCGACCAGCGCGTGCTCGGCCTTGGTGTCGATGACCAGCAGCGCCAGGTCGTGGGCGGTCAGGTCGAACGGCACGTGCCGGACGGAGCCGTCGCGCGTGTCGAGCAGCAGGGCGTGGCCCGCGCGGCCGCGCAGCGACACCGACTGGTCCATGCCGCCCGTGCTGGCGCCGGCGATCTCGTTCTCCGCGCGGATGCAGGCCTCGGCCAGGACGGCCCGCCCGGCGTCGTCCGGCTGCTCGGAAGTGCCGGCCAGCCCCAGGCCGAACAGCGCGTCCAGCGCGACCGCCGCCGAGCACTCCAGCGCGGCGGACGACGACAGCCCGGCGCCGTAGGGCACGCAGGAGTCGACCGCGATGTCGAACCCGCCGACCTGGTGCCCCGCCTCGCGCAGCGCCCAGGCGACGCCCACGACGTACGCCGGCCAGCCGCTGACCGTGCCGGGCGCGACTTCGGACAGCGCGACCTCGCGCACGCCCGTCGACTCCTGCGCGGACACCAGCCGGACGGCGTCGCCGTCGGTGCGGCGCACCGCCACGTAGGTCCGGTGGGGGAGGTCGAACGGGAGGCACAGCCCGCCGTTGTAGTCGGTGTGCTCGCCGATCAGGTTCACGCGGCCGGGAGCGGACCAGGTGCCGTCCGGCTCGGCGCCGAACCGGTCGGCGAACAGCTGGCGCACCCGCGCGGCGCCGTCGGCGGGCTCCCAGGCACCCACCCACACGGGGGCGTTCGTCGGGGCGTTCATGGGGTACCTCCTGGGTGACGGGACACGGGGTTCTCGGCCGGCACGCGGGCCGGGTCGTGGTCGGGGGCGGGCACCAGCAGCGTGCAGCCGGCGTCGGCGAGCACGGCACGGGCCGGCTCGGGCAGCCCGGCGTCGCTGACCAGCACGTCGACCTCCTCCAGCGCGGCGATCCGGGCGAGCCCGACGACGCCCCACTTGGTGTGGTCGGCCAGCACGGTGACGGCCGCCGCGCAGTGCAGCAGCGCCCGGTCGGTCGCGGCCTCCGCCAGGTTCGGGGTCATCAGACCGGACTCGTCCAGCCCGTGCACGCCGAGGAACAGGCGGTCGACCCGGAGCGTGGCCAGCGCGGTGTCCGCCACGGGCCCGACCAGCGCGTCCGACGGGGTGCGGCTGCCGCCGGTGAGGATGACGTCGAGGGCACCGGCGCCCGCGGTCGCGCGGTGCAGCGTCCCGGCCACGGGCAGCGAGTTCGTCACGACGGTCAGCGGCCGCAGGCCCGGGTCGGCGGCGATGCGCCGGGCGAGCAGGTGCGTGGTCGTCCCGGCCGACAGCGCGATCGCCTGGCCCGGCTCGACGGTCGCGGCGGCCAGCGCGGCGATCGCCTCCTTCTCGTCCGTCGACCACGAGCTCTTCGCCTCGAACCCGGGCTCGTCGGTGGGGCGGCCGGCGCCGTCGGGGGCGACCGCGCCGCCGTGCACCCGCCGCACGAGCCCGGCACGGTCGAGCTCGGTGATGTCCCGGCGGACCGTCATCTCGGAGACGTCGAGCTGCTCCACCAGGTCGGCGACCCGCACCGCCCCGTGGGCACGCACCTCCGCGAGGATGCGGTCCTGCCGTTGACTCGCGAGCACCGCGACAGTATCCACCACGACCGCACACGAACCAACACGCGCGCACCAGCACGCAGCCGGCCGGCCGCGTGCGTGCCGGCTCAGCCCGGGGCCGCGTCGACCGCGGGGCGCAGCACCGTCCGGGCCCAGGCGGCGAGCGTCGTGGGCGTGGTCGTCCGCACCGACCGGCCGTCCTGCGGGGTGAGGTCACGCAGCCCCCGCAGCATCCCGACCATGCCGTCCACCTGCGCGTCGGTGAGGCCGAGCTCGCGCAGCGGCGCGGCGGCCTCCGCGTCCGTGATGCGCACCGCCCGCACCGGCCGGCCGAGCGCGTCCGCGAGCACCGACGCCGCCTCGGCGAACGACAGGTCCTCCGGGCCGTGCACGCCCTGCGTGTGCCGCCCGGACCAGGCCGTCGACAGCAGCCGCGCCGCGGCCACGTCCCCGACGTCGCGCGGGTCCACCCACGCGAGGCGCCGGTCCAGCGGGAACGTCGTGGTGAGCGTCCCGCGCAGCAGGCCCGCGACGTCGAACAGCAGGTTCGTGAAGAAGTACCCGCAGCGCAGGTGCGTCACCGACGCGCCCGTGGCGTCCAGGAGCTCCTCGACGCGGCCGAGCCCGTCGATCTCGCCGACGCCGTGCCGCGCCTCCGCCCCGACGCTGCTCTGGTGGACGACCCGTCCGATGCCGTTCTCGCGCACCGCGCGCGCCACCACCGCGCCGAGCCCCGCGTACGCCTCGACGGGGTCGTCGGCCGGGACCGACGGGCTCACCCAGTGGATCGCGTCGGCCCCCGCGGTCGCCGCGACGACGGCGTCCGCGTCCGTCAGGTCGACGGGGACCACGTCGGCGGCCTCGCGGAGCGCCGGGTCCAGGCGGCCGGGGTCGCGGGCGAGCAGCACCGGGCGCTCGCCGGCCTGGACCAGCAGGGTGGCGACGCGGGACCCGACGCGACCGGACGGGGTGCTGACGACGACGCGCACGGCGGCTCCTTCGACGGGGGTGGGGCGACCGGTCCCATGCTGCCGCCGACCACCGACACGGCCGTCGGGGCCCTCCCGCGCGAGCGGTCCTCCCGTGCGAGCGGTCCTACCGACCGACGGGCGTCAGCCCCAGCGACTTCCCCGCCAGGCCGCGGGAGCGGGCCGCCAGGGTGCGGGCCACACCGCGCAGCGCCTGCGCCGCGGGGGAGTCGGGGTCCGTCAGCACGACGGGCGTCCCGCCGTCGCCGGCCTCGCGGAGCCGGATGTCGAGCGGCACCTGCCCCAGCAGCGGCACCGGGGTGCCCGTGGACCGGGACAGCCCGTCCGCGACGCGCGTCCCGCCGCCGGAGCCGAACAGCTCGAGCCGGCTGCCGTCCGGCTGCTCGAGCCACGCCATGTTCTCGACGACCCCGACCACGCCCTGCCGCGTCTGCGTCGCGATCGACCCGGCGCGCTCCGCGACCTCCGCCGCGGCGAGCTGCGGGGTGGTCACCACGACGAGCTCGGAGCCCGGGAGCAGCTGCGCCACCGAGATGGCGATGTCGCCGGTCCCGGGCGGCAGGTCCAGCAGGAGCACGTCCAGGTCGCCCCAGAACACGTCGGACAGGAACTGCTGCAGCGCGCGGTGCAGCATCGGCCCGCGCCACACCACCGGCTGGCCGGGCGGGACGAACATGCCGATCGAGATGACCTTGACGTCGTGCGCGATCGGCGGCAGCAGCATCTCGTCCACGCGCGTGGGGGGCTGCGTGACGCCGAGCATGCGCGGGATCGAGAAGCCGTAGATGTCCGCGTCGACGACCCCGACCCGCAGGCCGTCCGCGGCCATCGCGACGGCGAGGTTCGCGGTGACGGACGATTTGCCGACCCCGCCCTTGCCGGACGCGACCGCGAACACCTTGGTCAGCGACGTGGGCTTGCTGAACGGGATGACGGGCTCGGGGCCGCCGCGCAGCCGCTCCGTGAGCGCCGCCCGCTGCTCGGGGCTCATCACGCCCAGCGCCATCCGCACCTCCGCGACGCCCTCGACGGCCTGCACCGCGGCGGTGACGTCCTTCGTGATGGTGTCGCGCAGGGGGCAGCCGGCCGTCGTCAGGTCGATGCCGACCGTGACGTGGGCGCCCTCCGGGGCCGCCGTGTCGACGTCCACCGAGCGCACCATGCCGAGGTCCGTGATCGGTCGGCGGATCTCGGGGTCGATCACCCGGGTGAGGGCCTCCCGCACGGCGGCGGCGACGGCCTCGGGGTCACGGGTGTCCAGGACGGGCGGCATGTCGTCCATCGTAGGTGCGCGCCGGGGCGCACCCCCCGGGACCCCGGGGCCGAGGACCGCCCGTGACCGTCAGGCGCGCCCGCGGAGCTCCGGCCGGTCGGTGCGGTCGCGCCGCTCGGTGCGGTCCGTGCGCTCCCGCCGGTCCGTGCGGTCGGTGCGGTCGGGGCGGTCGGCCCGCTCCGGGCGGTCGAGCCCGTCGCCGTCCTCACCGGCCGCGGCCTCGCGCTCCTCCACCAGCTCCTCGAGCAGGTTGCGCAGCTCCGAGCGGACGAAGTCACGGGTGGCGACCTCCGACAGCGCGATGCGCAGGGCGGCCATCTCCCGGGCCAGGAACTCGGTGTCCGCGAGGTTCCGCTCGGCCCGCTGCCGGTCCTGCTCGGCCTGCACGCGGTCCCGGTCGGTCTGCCGGTTCTGCGCGAGCAGGATCAGCGGGGCGGAGTAGGACGCCTGGAGCGACAGCATCAGGGTCAGCGCGGTGAAGCCGTTCGCCGCCTTGTCGAACCGCAGGGCCTCCGGGCCCCACGAGTTCCACACCAGCCAGACCGCGCAGAACAGGCTCAGCCAGAGCAGGAACCGCGGGGTGCCCATGAACCGGGCGATGCCCTCGGACACCTTGCCGAACGCGTCCTCCTGCAGCTTGGGCAGGAACGTCCGGCGGGCGGCCTTCGGGGTGTCGAGGCGCTCAGCCACGCCGGCCTCCCCTCGGGGCGGGTCCGACGTGCCGGGCGCCCGCGCGGTCGGCGAGCGGCTGCGGGGCCGCGGGGACCGCACCGGTGGGGTGCTCCTCCTCGTCGGTCTCGCGCCAGTCCTCGGGCAGCAGGTGGTCCAGCACGTCGTCGACGCTCACCGCACCGAGCAGCCGGCGCTCGGCGTCGACGACCGGGATCGCCAGCAGGTCGTAGGTGGCCATCCGGCGGGTGACCGCGAGCAGCGGGGCGTCGACCAGCACCGGGTCGATGTCGGTGTCGACCAGCGTGCCGATCGCCTCGTGCGGGGGCTCGCGCAGCAGCCGCTGCAGGTGGACGACGCCGATGAACCGGCCGGTCGGCGTCTCCAGCGGGGGCCGCACGACGAACACCATGGACGCGAGCGCAGGCGTGAGGTCCCGCCGGCGGACGTGCGCGAGGGCCGCGGCGATCGGCGTCTCCGGGCCCAGGACCACCGGCTCGGTGGTCATCAGGCCGCCGGCGGTGTTGTCCTCGTACGCCAGCAGCCGGCGGACGTCGCGCGCCTCCTCGGGCTCCATCAGCTCGAGCAGCTCGGCGGCCTGGTCGTCGGGCAGCTCACCCAGCAGGTCGGCCGCGTCGTCGGGCTGCATGGCCTCCAGGACGTCCGCCGCCCGGGTGCGCTCCAGGCTCGACAGGATCGCGACCTGGTCGTCCTCGGGCAGCTCCTCCAGGACGTCGGCGAGCCGCTCGTTGTCGAGCGCCGTGGCGACCTCCATCCGCCGGGTCGTCCCCATGTCGTGCAGCACGTCCGCGAGGTCGGCGGGCTTGAGCCCGTCGTACTGCGCGAGCAGCAGCGCGGCGCCCTGCGCGTCGGCGGCGGTGCGGGCCAGCCCGGCGATCTCGTCGATGTCCAGGAGCTCCGCCTCGCCGCGCCGCCGCAGCAGCCCCGTGCGGCCGGGGCGGTGCTTGCGGACGAACACCTTCGACACCAGCCAGTCGCCGTTGCGCTGCCGCTCCAGGGCGACGTCCTCGACCGTGGCGGTGCCCGTGCCGTCCGCGAGCTGCACGGTCCGGTCGAAGAGCTCGCCGACCACCAGCGTCTCGAACGGGCGCTGCTCGAACCGCCGCATGTTCACCAGGCCGGTCGAGATCACCTGCCCGGCGTCGATCGCGGTGACGCGGGTCAGGGGCACGAACACCCGCCGCTTCCCGGGCACCTCCACGACGAGCCCGACGGCGCGCGGGGCGCCCTTGGGGCGCAGCAGCACGACGACGTCGCGCACCCGCCCCACCTGGTCGCCGATCGGGTCGAAGACGGAGGTTCCGGCGAGGCGCGCGACGAACACTCGGGTCCCGGGTCCGCTCACGGGGGTCAGCGTAGACGCCGGGTCGGCGCCGGGCGCGCGCCCGTCCGCGTGGCCGACGTCACGTCCGCGGCGGCTGGGCACGTCCTGGGAGCTGCGCATGAACTCCCTGCGTACAGGGGGTGACGCCTGGCCAACGCGCGCCCGCGGGGGCGAGGATGGGGGCATGTCGTTCACCGGTGGTGCCCGCGTCCCCAACACCCCCACGCTGCCGCAGGGCGAGACCGTCGCGTCCTACGGCACCTACCTCGAGGCGCAGAAGGCGGTGGACCACCTCTCGGACCACCAGTTCCCGGTGCAGCTCGTCACGATCGTCGGCACGGACCTGCGCATGGTCGAGCGGGTGACCGGCCGGCTCACGTACGCGCGCGTGGCCGTCGGCGGCTTCGGCTCCGGTGCCTGGTTCGGCGTGTTCATCGGCCTGCTGTTCCTCATGGCGGGCGGCAGCCAGGGGATCCTGCTCGCCGCCGTGCTGTTCGGCGGCGCGGCCGGCCTGCTGCTCGCGGTGCTCGTGTACGCCACCAGCCGCGGCAAGCGGGACTTCACGTCGCAGAGCCAGATCGTCGCGTCCCAGTACGCGGTGCTGTGCCAGTCCGACCGCGCCCACGACGCCCGGCAGCTGCTCCGCGAGGTCGGCGGTGTGCGGGTCGGTGCCGCGACGCCCGTGCCGCCGCCCGCGTCGCCCGTCGGCGTGCGCCCCTCGGACCCGGCCGCCGCCCACCCGCAGGCCACGCCGGGGACGCCGCAGGCCCAGCCGGCGACCCCGCCCGCCCCGCCGCGCTACGGGCAGCTCGCGCCGCAGCCGCCCGCCGAGCCGCGGTACGGCCAGCTCGCGCCCCAGCCGCCGCAGCAGCCGCAGGACCCCGAGGCGCCGGCGAAGCAGGACTGACCCGACGACGACGGCCCGTCCCCCGCAGCGGGGGACGGGCCGTCGTCGCGTCCGGGGCGTCAGCGGCCGAGCAGGCCCGCGATCCAGGCCTCGACGTCCTCGGGGCGCCGGGGGAGGGCGGCCGACAGGTTCTCGTTGCCGTCGGCGGTGATCAGCACGTCGTCCTCGATGCGCACGCCGATGCCCCGCAGCTCCTCCGGCACGCGCAGGTCGTCGACCTGGAAGTACAGGCCGGGCTCGATGGTGAACACCATGCCGGGCTCGATCACCGCGTCCAGGTACATCTCCCGGCGGGCCTGCGCGCAGTCGTGCACGTCGAGGCCCAGGTGGTGGCTCGTGCCGTGCACCATCCACCGGCGGTGCTGCTGCCCCTCGGGGGCCAGCGACTCCGCGGCGGGGACCGGCAGCATGCCCCACTCGTCCAGCCGCGCGGCGATGACCTCCATCGCGGCGGCGTGCACGTCGCGGAACCGGTTGCCCGGCACGGCGGCGGCGAACGCGGCGTCGGCGGCGTCCAGCACCGCCTGGTAGACCCGGCGCTGGGCGTCGGTCCACGTGCCGTCGACCGGGAGCGTGCGGGTGACGTCCGCCGTGTAGAGGGAGTCGACCTCGACGCCGGCGTCGATCAGCACGAGCTCGCCCGCGCGGACCCGACCGTCGTTGTCCGTCCAGTGCAGCGTCGTGGCGTGCGCGCCCGCGGCGGCGATGGTCTCGTAGCCGACGTAGTTGCCCTCGACGCGGGCCTGCGACAGGAACGTGCCCTCGATGACCCGCTCGCCGCGGCGGTGCGCGACCGCCTCGGGGAGCCGCCGCACGACCTGCTCGAAACCCTGGATCGTCGCGTCGACGGCGCTGCGCAGCTCGGCGACCTCGTGCGCGTCCTTGATCAGGCGCAGCTCCGAGAGGGCCTCGACCAGGGCGGCGTCGCGCTCGCCGGCGTCCTCGGCCGCCCGGATCTCCTCGACGACTGCCTCGACGGCCTCGTCCACCTCCGGGACGACCAGCAGCCGCACGCCGTCGGCGCCGACGTCCTTGGCCAGGGCGTCGTGCAGCTCGTCGCGGTGCGCGGTGCGGATGCCCGTGACCGTCGCCATGTCCTCGAGCGTCGGGCGGGGGCCCACCCAGAACTCCCCGTACCGGGCGTCGGAGAAGAACTCCTCGGTGTCCCGGCCGGCCAGGGGGCGCATGTACAGGACGGCGCGGTGCGTCGACCGGCCGCCGTCGGGCAGCTCGTCGCCCTCGCCGTCCGCGGCGGGGTGCAGCACCAGCACCGCGTCCGGCTCCTGCTCCGCGCCGAGCCCGGTCAGGTGGGCGAACGCGGAGTGCGGGCGGAACCGGTAGTCGGTGTCGTTCGAGCGCACCTTGTACGCGCCGGCGGGCACCACCAGGCGCTCGCCGGGGAACTGCGCCGCCAGGCGGGCGCGGCGGGCGGCCGCGAACGGCGCCACGTCGGCGGCCACGGCCGTGCTCGCGGGACGCTCGGCCCAGCCGGACGTCACCCACTCGAGGAACGCGGCGGACGACGGGCGCTGGCTGCGGTTCTGCCCGCGGTCGGCGAGGGTCTGCTCGGCCGGGGCCTGTGCGGGCGCGGGGGACTCGGGGGTGGTGTCGGTGGCCATGGCCCCCAGTCTGGCACCGCCCGGGACCCGGCGGGCCGAGCCCGGGTGCACCGGTGAGTAGGCTTCCGCGGTGCGCATCGACCTCCACACCCACTCGTCGGCCTCCGACGGGACCGAGCCCCCCGGCGGGGTGGTGGCGTCGGCGGCGGCGGCCGGCCTCGACGTGGTCGCGCTCACCGACCACGACACGACGTCCGGCTGGGCGGAGGCGGCCGAGGCCGCGCTCACCCACGGCGTCGCGCTCGTGCGGGGCACGGAGGTGTCCGCCCTGTCGCGCGACGTCAGCGTGCACCTGCTGTCCTACCTGCAGGACCCGGCCGACCCCGCGCTCGGCCGGCTGATCGCGCAGACCCGCGAGGCGCGGCTGCACCGCGGGCGGGCCATCGTCGAGCGGCTGTCGGCCGACCTGCCGATCACCTGGGACGACGTGCTCGCCCAGCAGTCGCCCGGCACGGTCGTCGGCCGGCCGCACATCGCCGACGCCCTGGTCGCGCTCGGCCTCGTCGCCGACCGGACCGCTGCGTTCGCCGACCTCCTGTCGGCCCGCGGCGGCTACTACGTGCCCTACTACGCGCCCGAGGCGGTCGAGGCCGTCGAGGCGATCCGCGCGTCCGGCGGGGTGCCGGTGTTCGCGCACCCGGGCGCCGACGGCCGCGGGCGGATCGTGCCCGACGCCGTGATCGCCGAGCTCGCGGAGGCCGGCCTGGCGGGGCTCGAGGTGCACCACCGCGACCACACGCCCGAGCAGCGCGCGCGGCTCACGGCGCTCGCGGACCGCCTGGGGCTGCTCGTCACCGGGTCGAGCGACTACCACGGCACCGGCAAGGACAACCGGCTCGGGGAGCACACCACCGCGCCGGAGGTGCTCGCCGAGATCGAGCGCCAGGGCCGGACCGCGGTGGTGCGACCATGAGCACCGTGCTCGACTGGCGACTCCTCTCCGAGGTCTTCATCACCCTGTTCGTCATCATGGACCCGCCCGGGACGGTGCCGATCTTCCTGGGCCTCACCGGGGCGATGACCCGGCAGCAGCGCAACCGGGCCGCGCGCCAAGCGATCCTCGTGGCGTTCGGCGTCATCCTGGCGTTCGCGGTGTTCGGGCAGAGCCTGCTGTCGTACATGCACATCTCCCTGCCCGCGCTCCAGGCGTCCGGCGGCCTGCTGCTGCTGCTCGTCGCGATGGAGCTGCTGACCGGCAAGTCGGAGGAGCCGCAGCCGTCCGGGAACGCCAAGGTCAACGTCGCGCTCGTCCCGCTGGGCACGCCGCTCCTGGCGGGGCCGGGCGCGATCGTCGCGGTGATGGTGTTCGTGCAGCAGAGCGACGGCACCCTCGCCGACTGGACGGCCATCGCGGTCGGCATCGTGCTCGTGCACCTGTGCCTGTGGCTCGCGATGCGGTTCGCCGGCGTCATCCACCGGCTGCTCGGCGACTCCGGCACGACGCTGGTCACCCGCATCGCCGGTCTGCTGCTCGCGGCCATCGCGGTGCAGCTGGTCGCCGACGCGGTGCGGGCGTTCGTCGAGGCCGGCTGAGGACCGGCTGAGAGCGCGGGGTCGCGGCGCGGCGCCCCCGGGGTGAGGATCGCGGCGTGACGACCTCCACCACCACCCGGCTGCGCGGGCGGCTCGGCGGCGAGCTGTTCGCCCGCGTCGCCGGTCCGCGCGGCGCGCAGGTCCGCGACCGGATCCACGGCACGCCCGGCCCCCGGTGGTTCGGGCCCGACGACGAGATCCGCCGCGTGCACGGCGACGCGTCGATGTTCGTCGGCGGGCTCACCGCGCTGCTCCTGCAGTCGTGGCACCCGCTGGCGATGGCGGCCGTCGCGGCCCACTCCGGCTACCGCAGCGACCCGTGGGGCCGGCTGCAGCGGACCAGCACGTTCCTCGCCGTGACCACGTTCGGCACCGCGGAGCACGCCCAGCAGGCGGTCGGCATGGTGCAGCGCATCCACGACGAGATCGCGGGCGTCACCCCGCAGGGCGAGCCGTACGCGGCGTCCGACCCGCACCTGCTGCGCTGGGTGCACATCACGGAGGTGCACGCGTTCCTCACGGCGCACCAGCGGTACGGCGCCCGGCCGCTCGACGCCGCCGGCTGCGACGCCTACGTGACGCAGGCCGCCCGGGTCGCGCGGGCGCTCGGCGCGGAGCACCCGCCGGAGACCGTCGCGGAGCTCCGCGCCGACCTGGACGCGTACGTGCCGGAGCTGCGCGGCACCCCCGAGGCGCGGGAGGCCGCCCGGTTCCTGCTCGCGCGCCCGCCCGTGCCCCTGCCCGCGCTGGTCCCGTACGGCGTGCTCGCGGGCGCCGCGATCGCGCTGCTGCCCCGGGCCGCACGCCGGCCGCTGGGCCTGCCGGACCTGCCGTGGGTCGACGCGACGCTCGCGCGCGCCGGCGGGCACGCGGTCACGCGCGCCGTCCGCTGGGCCCTGGCGACCCAGCCCCCGCCGCCGACACCCCCGGCCCTCGCCTGACGGCCAGCCCGCCGCGGCGGGCCGGCCGCGGGGCGCCTGCCGGTCGCGCATACCGGTCGCTCATACCGGTACCGGTATGCTCGACGCATGGACACGGCGGGCCTGATCCGGGAAGCACGCGAGCTCGCGCGGCTGAGCCAGTCGGAGCTGGCGGACCGCGCCGGCACCTCGCAGCCGGCGGTGTCCCGGTACGAGTCGGGCCTGGCCTCGCCGTCGGTCGCCACGCTCGACCGCCTCCTCGCGGCGGCCGGTGCGCGCCTCGACCTGCGTCTGGTGCGCGCGCCCCGGCGACTCGACGCGCGCACGGCGCGGATGACCCGCGTGCGGGCGCACCGGTCCGAGATCCTCGCCGCCGCGCACCGGCACGGCGCTCGGAACGTGCGTGTCTTCGGCTCCGTCGCGCGGGGGGAGGACGGTCCGGGCTCGGACGTCGACGTGCTGGTGGACATGGACGTCGAGACGGTCGGCCTGCTGCCGCTGGACGACCTGCGCCTCGACCTGGAGGCCATCCTCGGGGAGCGGGTCGACGTGGCCGCCGAGGCGATCCTCGCCCCGCACGTCGCGGAGCACGCCCTCGCCGAGGCGGTGGCGCTGTGACCGACCGCGCGCAGGACCGGTGGCTGCAGGACATCCGGGAGGCGGTGCGAGCCATCCGGCTGATCGAGGCGACCGGCGCGCACGTGGCCGGCAGCGGCGCCGACGCCGTCATCGCCGCCGACGTCGACGCGGTGGTGGTCGACGCCCTCACCTACCGCGTGATGACGATCGGCGAGGCGGTGAAGAACCTCGACGTAGCCGCACGCGAGGCCAGGCCCGAGGTGCCGTGGAGCTCGATCGCTCGCATGCGGGACGTCATCACGCACCACTACCACCGCCGGAGCCTGGCGGTGATCCGGGCGACGGTCGACCAGCACCTCGGCGCTCTGGACGAGGCCGCCCGGTGGCTCCTGGAGGAGTGGCCGGAGCGCGCCTCCGCGGACGGCGCGCCCGAGGCGTAGCGCAGGGCAGACGCGGCGAGGGCGCCCCCACCGGTGGTGGGAGCGCCCTCGTCGGGTCGTGCGGGGCGGTCAGCCCTCCGTGGAGGTGGGCTGCTCCGCGGCGCCCTCGGCGGACGAGCCGCCACCGCGCGTGCGACGACGGTTGCGGCGACGACGCGGGGCGCCGCCGTCCTCGGTGCGGCCCTCGGCGGGGCCGGTCGAGCCGGACGTGCCCTCGGCGGGACCGGTCGAGCCCTCGGTGGCCTCGGCCGGGCGCTCGCCGGATCCGTGCCGGCGGTTGCGCTGCCGGCCGCCGTCGCCGTGCTCGCCGCGGCCGCCGTCACGCGGGCCGCCGTCACGCGAGCCGCCGTCCCGGCCGCCGCGCCCGCCGTCGCGCGAGCCGCCGTCCCGACCGGTCTCGCGGCCCGACGAGTGCCGCTTGCCGGTCTCGCCCAGGTCCTCGAGCACCTCGGCGCCCAGGCCCTCGCGGGTCCGCTTGGACCGGGGGAGCCGGCCCGTGGTGCCGGCGGGGATGTTCAGGTCGGTGTACAGGTGCGGCGAGCTGGAGTAGGTCTCCTGCGGCTCCGGGAAGCCGAGCTCGAGCGCCTTGTTGATCAGGCCCCAGCGCGGCACGTCGTCCCAGTCGACGAACGTGACGGCGGTGCCCTTGTTGCCCGCGCGGCCCGTGCGGCCGGTGCGGTGCAGGTAGGTCTTCTCGTCCTCGGGGCACTGGTAGTTCACGACGTGGGTGACGTCGTCGACGTCGATGCCGCGGGCGGCGACGTCGGTGGCGACGAGGACGTCGACCTTGCCGTTGCGGAACGCGCGCAGCGCCTGCTCGCGGGCGCCCTGCCCCAGGTCGCCGTGCAGCGCGCCGGCGGCGAACCCGCGCTCGACCAGGTCGTCCGCGACCTTCGCGGCGGTGCGCTTGGTGCGCGCGAAGACGATGGTCAGGCCGCGGCCCTCGGACTGCAGGATGCGGGCCAGCACCTCGACCTTGTCCAGCGCGTGGGCGCGGTAGACGACCTGCTTGATGTTCTTGACGGTCTGGCCGATGTCGTCCGGCTCGCTCGCGCGGATGTGCGTCGGCTGCGTCATGTAGCGGCGCGCCATCGCGACGACGGCGCCCGGCATGGTCGCCGAGAACAGCATGGTGTGCCGCGACGCGGGGGTCCGGGCGAGCAGCTTCTCGACGTCGGGCAGGAAGCCGAGGTCGAGCATCTCGTCGGCCTCGTCGAGCACGACGCACTTCACGCGCGACAGGTCCAGGTGGCCCTGGTTCATCAGGTCGATCATGCGGCCCGGGGTGCCGACGACGACCTCGACGCCGCGCTGCAGCATGTCGATCTGCGGCTCGTACGCGCGGCCGCCGTACAGCAGCGCGATGCGGACGGACCGGCGCTTCGACGCGGTCTCCAGGTCGCCGGCGACCTGCACCGCGAGCTCGCGGGTCGGCACGACGACGAGGGCCTGCGGCTTGCCGGGCGCGGGCAGGGCGTCGAAGCCCTCCTCGTCCGGGGCCACGACGCGGTGCAGCAGCGGGACGCCGAAGCCCAGCGTCTTGCCGGTGCCGGTCTTCGCCTGGCCGATGATGTCGTGGCCGGACAGCGCCACGGGCAGGGTCATCGCCTGGATCGGGAACGGGGTGGTGATGCCCGCGTCGGCGAGCGCGGCGACGATCTCCGGGCGGACGTCGAAGTCCGCGAAGGTCACGTCGGCGGCCTGGACGGACGCGGCGGTCGGGGTGTCGATGGTCTCCACGGCGACGTCCTCGGGCGCGAGGCCGTCGTCGGTGGTGGGTTCGGTCGAGGTCACGGACTGCTCTTCACTCGTGAAGGTGGCGTGCCGCACGTCGCGCCCGCGTGGGGGCATCCGCGACGGGCATCGCCACAGGTGGTCCGGCAGCCGATCGTGCAGGTCAGTCGAGGGCGGCCGGTGACACCTGGGCGTCGCGACGCGCTCGGAGCACCGTGGTCGAGACGACCGGGCAACCGATGAACGCCTCCCATGATACGCACCGGCCCCGTCGGGGCGCGGGAGGGGGCCGGTGCGTATCAT
>NZ_CATKPC010000027.1:0-42194 GCF_949769265.1 Cellulomonas endometrii
CGCGAGCGCCGACGTCGCGCACGGCGAGCCGATGCCGTCGCGGTTCGCCGCCGACGGCGAGGACCTGTCCCCCGCGCTGGAGTGGTCCGGGTTCCCCGAGGGCACGCGCTCGTTCGTGGTCAGCTGCTTCGACCCGGACGCCCCCACGCCGGCCGGGTTCTGGCACTGGACGGTCGTGGACGTGCCGGTGGGCACGACGTCGCTCCCCCGCGGCGCCGGCTCGGCGGACGGCGGCCTGCTGCCGCAGGGGGCGTTCCAGGTCCGCAACGACGGTGGGTCGATCGGCTACGCGGGCGCGGCACCGCCGCCCGGGGACCGCCCGCACCGGTACGTCTTCGCGGTGCACGCGCTCGACGTCGAGCACCTGGACGTCCCGCCGGACGCGACCCCGACCGCGGTGGCGTTCGCGGCGCTGTTCCACACGGTCGCGCGCGCGACCCTCGCCCCGACCTACGCCCTCTGACCTGCGCCCGCCGACCTGCGCCCGCCGACCCGGGCCTCAGCCCTCGGGCAGCCCCAGGTCCAGCACCATCCCGGTCGCCCCGGGCGCCACGTCGCGGAACCCGAGCGACTCGTACAGCGCCCGCCCGGGCGGGTCGGCGACGAGCGTGATGTAGGCGCCCCGGGGCGCCCGCGCCCGCACGTCGTCGAGCAGCCGGGTCAGGACCCGCCGGCCGAGCCCGCGGCGCTGGTGCGCGGGGTCGACGGCCATGTCCGCGACGAGGAAGTACCAGCCGCCGTCCCCCACCACGCGCCCCATCGCGACCACCGTCCCGTCGGCGGTCCGGACGTGGCACCACGACCAGCTCCCGGCGAGCGCCCCGTCGGCCTGCTCGGGCCGCTTGGGGGGCAGCCCGGAGTCGCGGCGCAGGCGCAGGTAGTCCGCGCGGGGCGGCGCCGCCGCGACGACCACGTACGGGTCGGCGGCGAACGGGTCGGCTGCGACGAGGCCTGAGGCGACGGGGTCGGCGACGGGCCCCGCGGGCGTCGGTTGGGTGGTCCCCCGCCCATCATGGCGCCCGGTGGGGCCGCGTCGGTGCAGGTGGGTAGCCTGCACCGCATGCCGTTGACGCTCGGGACCCTGACCTGGCTGCGCGCCGTCGACCGCCTCGACCTGCTCGCCGAGCCCACCGCCGCGGCGGTGTCGGGCTGGGCGGCGGTCGACCCCGCCGTGGCGGACGCGGTGCTCGTGACCGAGATCGACCCGGAGCTGGCGGACACGGCGGCGATGACGGAGGCGTACGACCTGCCGCTCGCCGTCTCCGCGAACTGCGTCCTGGTGTCCGGCCGGCGGGCCGGCGAGGAGCGGGTCGCGGCGGCCGTGGTGCGCGCGACGACGCGGGCCGACGTGAACAACGCCGTCAAGCGCCTGCTGGACGTCCGCAAGGCGTCGTTCCTGCCGATGGACCGCGCCGTCGAGGAGTCGGGCATGGAGTACGGCGGGATCACCCCGTTGGGCCTTCCGTCGGGCTACCGGGTGCTGCTGGACGCGTCGGTGGCGGCGGACGGGGAGGCGGGCGGCACGGTCGTCATCGGCTCGGGCCTGCGCCGGTCGAAGATCGCCCTGCCGGGGTCCGTGCTGGCGTCCGCGCCGGGCGTCGAGGTCGTCGAGGGCCTCGGCCTGGCCTGAGCCACCCGGGCCACCCGCGCCCGCGCCGCACCACCCGCGCCGCACCACCCGGGTCACGCCCCGGCGGGCACCCGCAGCCCGACCGCGGCGGCGGTGCGCAGGGCGACGGCGTCGAGGTGCTCGGCGCGGGACTCGACGACCCGCCGGTAGTGGCCGAACAGCTCGAAGCTGACGCACCCGAACAGCTCCGTCCACGCGTCGACGACGGCCAGCGGCAGCCGCGGGTCGACGCTCGCGGGGTCGGGCCGCCGCTCCTCCGGGTACCCGTCGAGGGCGTAGGCCAGCAGGGTGCGCGCGTCGTCCAGCAGGCCGGGCGGCACCGGGGCACCCGCGGCGGCCGGATCAGCCGCGCCGGACGTCCACGCGTCCACCGCGACGGTCGCGAGCAGCAGCGCGACCCGGGCGGCGGGCGCCGTGGTGTCCTCCGGAGCCTGGTAGCCGGGCACGGGCGAGCCGTAGATGAGGGCGTACTCGTGCGGCCGGGCGAGCGCCCAGGCGCGGACGCCCCGGTGCACCGCGAGCCACCGCCCCAGCAGGTCCTCGCGGGCGACGGCGGCCTCGGCCTGCGCGGCGGCGTCGCCCAGACCGGCGTACGCGTCGGTGATGAGGGCCGTCAGCAGCGCGTCCCGGTTGGGGAAGTACCGGTAGACCGCCGAGGGCGCCATCCCGAGGGTCCGGGTGACGGCGCGCACGGACAGGGCCGCCGCACCGACCTCGCCGAGCTGGGTCCGCGCGGCGTCGGTGATCTCGCGCAGGAGCTCCCGGCGGGCACGGGCACGGGCGCCCTCGCCGGGGGTGCTGGTGGTCATCGCCCCAGCCTCGCACCCGCGCCCGCCCGTCCCCGGCACGACACCCACCCTTGCATTCGAACGAGAACAGTGCTCACACTAGAGATCACTGTTCACACACTGCCCTCCGGGAGCGACCATGTCCACGTACCTCGTCGTCGGCGCCGGCCCGGTCGGGACCGCGCTCTCGCGGCTCCTCGCCGACCGCGGCGACACCGTCACGCTCGTCACCCGGTCCGGCCGGGGACCCGCGCAGCCGCGGATCACGCTCGTCGCCGCGGACGCGAGCGACCCCACCGCCCTCGGGCCGCTCGCCCGCGGGGCCGCGGCGGTGGTGAACTGCGCCAACCCCGGGACCTACATGGAGTGGGAGGCGCAGTGGCCTCCGCTCGCCGCCTCGCTCCTCGCGGCCGCGGAGGGCAGCGGCGCCGTCCTGGTCACGCTCAGCAACCTGTACGGCTACGGCCCGGTCGACGTGCCGATGACGCCGGACCTCCCGCTCGCCGCCACCGGCCACAAGGGCCGCCTGCGCGCCCGGATGTGGCAGGACGCGCTCGCCGCGCACGACGCGGGCCGGGTCCGGGCGACCGAGGTCCGGGCGGCGGACTACGTCGGCCCGACGGTCACCGCGGCGGGCGGCCTGCTGCGCCGGTACGCGGACGCGGCGCTGCGCGGGCGCACCGTGTGGTCGTTCGGCGACCCGGACGCGCCGCACTCCTTCTCCTTCGTCGACGACGTCGCCGGCCTGCTCGCCACCGCCGCGGACGACCCCCGCGCGTGGGGCCGCGCGTGGCACGTGCCCGGCGCGGAGCCCCGCTCGGTCCGGGAGGTGCTCGCCGACCTCACCGGTGCCGCGCCCGGCTCCCCGGGGACCGGACGGCCCCCGCGCGTCCGGCGGGTCCCGCGCGCCGCGCTCACCGCCCTGGCGCCGGTCGTCCCGCTGCTCCGCGAGCTCGGCGAGGTGCTGTGGCAGTTCGATCGCCCGTTCGTGCTCGACGCCACCGCCACCACCGCGGCCTTCGGGCAGACCGGGACCCCCTGGCCGCAGGTCGTCGCGGCGACCGCCCCGGCATGGGCCCCGGCCTGACCGGTCCCCGGCCCTCCGCCGCCGGCCGTCCTCGACGCGCGCCGCGACCGCCCCGCGACTAGCGTGACCTGCGCAACCGCGCTCCGGCGGCGTGGACCACCCCGGGGAGCGCGCAGGCCTCTGGCAGCGGGGCCACCGGGACTGCTGCGCGCAGGTGCGCGGCGCGAGGAAGGCCACCGATGCGAGCACCGAGCCCCCGTGGACCGCTCAGCGAGCGCGTGCTGGCCGCCCTGACGTCGGGGACGGTCGACCCGGGCCTGCCGGAGGCCGCTGCGCGGGCGGTGCGGGCCTCGGACGACCTGCTCACCGACGAGGACGTGCAGATCGCGCTGACCGCGCTCTACGAGCTGCACCACCAGGGCCTCGACGGCGTCGACGAGCGCTTGGAGTGGGACACGACGCTGCTGCGCACCCGTGCCGTCGTCGAGGAGCGCTTCGAGACGCAGCTGCGCGCCGAGGTCTCCGTGCCCGCGGACCTGGTGGCCGAGCTCGAGGCCCACGTCGCGTCGGAGGGCCTGGGGCCGGCCGTCGCGCGCGCCCTGTTCGACCTGACCGGCCGGGACGACGGCCCGAGCCTGTCGGCGTACGTGGCGCGCCGGGCGACCGACGAGCAGCTGCACGAGATGCTGATCCACCGGTCGGTCTACCAGCTCAAGGAGGCGGACCCGCACACCTGGGCGATCCCGCGCCTCGCGGGGGTGCCGAAGGCCGCGCTGGTCGAGATCCAGGCCGACGAGTACGGCGGCGGCCGCCCCGAGCGGATGCACGCGGCGCTGTTCGCCCGCACGATGCGGGGGCTCGGGCTGGACGACACGTACGGCCGCTACGTCGACGACGTGCCGGCCGTCACGCTGGCGTCGGTGAACATGATGATGATGTTCGGGCTGCACCGGCGGCTGCGCGGCTGCGTCGTCGGCCACCTCGCGGCGTTCGAGATGACGTCCTCGCAGCCGAACCGCCTGTACGGCAACGGGTTCCGCCGGCACGGGTACGACGCCGACGTGACGTGGTACTTCGACGAGCACGTCGAGGCCGACGCCGTGCACGAGCAGATCGCCGGGCGGGACCTCGCGGGCGGCCTGGTGGAGCAGCAGCCGGAGCTCCGTGACGACGTGCTCTTCGGCGCCGCGGCGTGCCTCGCGGTCGACGGCCGGGTCGGCGCGCACATCCTCGAGCGCTGGACCGCGGGCGAGTCGTCCCTGCGCCGGCCCGCGCCGGTCGGGAGCCCGGCGTGAGCCTCGCGGAGGCGGAGTACGTCCTGCCGCTGCGGTGGCAGGACGACCGCGGGCTGGCCGAGCTGGCCGGCTACCTCGAGCGGCTGGTCCGGTGGCTGCCCGTGACGGTGGTGGACGGCTCCGACCCCGACCGGTTCGCCGCGCACGCGCGCGCCTTCCCGCCGGCGGTGCGCCACGTGCGCCCGGACCCGTGGCCCGGCGGCAACGGGAAGGTCGCGGGCGTGGTGACGGGTCTGGCGCTCGCGACGGCCGAGCGGGTCGTGGTCGCCGACGACGACGTGCGGTACGACGCGGAGACGCTCCGTGCGGTGCTGGACCGGCTGGACCACGCCGACGTGGTGCGCCCGCAGAACGTGTTCGACCCGCTCCCCTGGCACGCGCGCTGGGACACGGCCCGCACGCTGCTCAACCGGGCGTTCGGCGCCGACTACCCGGGCACGCTCGCGCTGCGGCGCACGGCCCTGGGCCCGGACGGCTACGACGGCGACGTGCTGTTCGAGAACCTGGAGCTGCTCCGCACGGTCCGCGCGCGCGGACCGTGCGGAGCAGCTCCAGGTTCTCGAACAGCACGTCGCCGTCGTAGCCGTCCGGGCCCAGGGCCGTGCGCCGCAGCGCGAGCGTGCCCGGGTAGTCGGCGCCGAACGCCCGGTTGAGCAGCGTGCGGGCCGTGTCCCAGCGCGCGTGCCAGGGGAGCGGGTCGAACACGTTCTGCGGGCGCACCACGTCGGCGTGGTCCAGCCGGTCCAGCACCGCACGGAGCGTCTCCGCGTCGTACCGCACGTCGTCGTCGGCGACCACGACCCGCTCGGCCGTCGCGAGCGCCAGACCCGTCACCACGCCCGCGACCTTCCCGTTGCCGCCGGGCCACGGGTCCGGGCGCACGTGGCGCACCGCCGGCGGGAAGGCGCGCGCGTGCGCGGCGAACCGGTCGGGGTCGGAGCCGTCCACCACCGTCACGGGCAGCCACCGGACCAGCCGCTCGAGGTAGCCGGCCAGCTCGGCCAGCCCGCGGTCGTCCTGCCACCGCAGCGGCAGGACGTACTCCGCCTCCGCGAGGCTCACGCCGGGCTCCCGACCGGCGCGGGCCGGCGCAGGGACGACTCGCCCGCGGTCCAGCGCTCGAGGATGTGCGCGCCGACCCGGCCGTCGACCGCGAGGCACGCCGCGGCGCCGAAGAGCACGTCGTCACGGAGCTCCGGCTGCTGCTCCACCAGGCCGCCCGCGAGGTCCCGCCCGGCGATCTGCTCGTGCACGGCGTCGGCCTCGACGTGCTCGTCGAAGTACCACGTCACGTCGGCGTCGTACCCGTGCCGGCGGAACCCGTTGCCGTACAGGCGGTTCGGCTGCGAGGACGTCATCTCGAACGCCGCGAGGTGGCCGACGACGCAGCCGCGCAGCCGCCGGTGCAGCCCGAACATCATCATCATGTTCACCGACGCCAGCGTGACGGCCGGCACGTCGTCGACGTAGCGGCCGTACGTGTCGTCCAGCCCGAGCCCCCGCATCGTGCGGGCGAACAGCGCCGCGTGCATCCGCTCGGGGCGGCCGCCGCCGTACTCGTCGGCCTGGATCTCGACCAGCGCGGCCTTCGGCACCCCCGCGAGGCGCGGGATCGCCCAGGTGTGCGGGTCCGCCTCCTTGAGCTGGTAGACCGACCGGTGGATCAGCATCTCGTGCAGCTGCTCGTCGGTCGCCCGGCGCGCCACGTACGCCGACAGGCTCGGGCCGTCGTCCCGGCCGGTCAGGTCGAACAGGGCGCGCGCGACGGCCGGCCCCAGGCCCTCCGACGCGACGTGGGCCTCGAGCTCGGCCACCAGGTCCGCGGGCACGGAGACCTCGGCGCGCAGCTGCGTCTCGAAGCGCTCCTCGACGACGGCACGGGTGCGCAGCAGCGTCGTGTCCCACTCCAAGCGCTCGTCGACGCCGTCGAGGCCCTGGTGGTGCAGCTCGTAGAGCGCGGTCAGCGCGATCTGCACGTCCTCGTCGGTGAGCAGGTCGTCCGAGGCCCGCACCGCCCGCGCAGCGGCCTCCGGCAGGCCCGGGTCGACCGTCCCCGACGTCAGGGCGGCCAGCACGCGCTCGCTGAGCGGTCCACGGGGGCTCGGTGCTCGCATCGGTGGCCTTCCTCGCGCCGCGCACCTGCGCGCAGCAGTCCCGGTGGCCCCGCTGCCAGAGGCCTGCGCGCTCCCCGGGGTGGTCCACGCCGCCGGAGCGCGGTTGCGCAGGTCACGCTAGTCGCGGGGCGGTCGCGGCGCGCGTCGAGGACGGCCGGCGGCGGAGGGCCGGGGACCGGTCAGGCCGGGGCCCATGCCGGGGCGGTCGCCGCGACGACCTGCGGCCAGGGGGTCCCGGTCTGCCCGAAGGCCGCGGTGGTGGCGGTGGCGTCGAGCACGAACGGGCGATCGAACTGCCACAGCACCTCGCCGAGCTCGCGGAGCAGCGGGACGACCGGCGCCAGGGCGGTGAGCGCGGCGCGCGGGACCCGCCGGACGCGCGGGGGCCGTCCGGTCCCCGGGGAGCCGGGCGCGGCACCGGTGAGGTCGGCGAGCACCTCCCGGACCGAGCGGGGCTCCGCGCCGGGCACGTGCCACGCGCGGCCCCACGCGCGGGGGTCGTCCGCGGCGGTGGCGAGCAGGCCGGCGACGTCGTCGACGAAGGAGAAGGAGTGCGGCGCGTCCGGGTCGCCGAACGACCACACGGTGCGCCCGCGCAGCGCCGCGTCCGCGTACCGGCGCAGCAGGCCGCCCGCCGCGGTGACCGTCGGGCCGACGTAGTCCGCCGCCCGGACCTCGGTCGCCCGGACCCGGCCCGCGTCGTGCGCGGCGAGCGCGTCCTGCCACATCCGGGCGCGCAGGCGGCCCTTGTGGCCGGTGGCGGCGAGCGGGAGGTCCGGCGTCATCGGCACGTCGACCGGGCCGTAGCCGTACAGGTTGCTGAGCGTGACCAGGACGGCGCCGCTGCCCTCCGCGGCCGCGAGGAGCGAGGCGGCGAGCGGAGGCCACTGCGCCTCCCACTCCATGTAGGTCCCGGGGTTGGCGCAGTTCACCACCGCCGCGGCCCCGCGGGCGAGCGGCCCGAGGGCGGTGGGGTCGCTCGCGTCCGCGGCGACGAGCGTGATCCGCGGCTGCGCGGGTCCCCGGCCGGACCGGGTGACGAGCGTGACGGTGTCGCCGCGGTCGGCGAGGAGCCGCGAGAGCGCGGTCCCGACCGGGCCGGCGCCGACGACGAGGTACGTGGACATGGTCGCTCCCGGAGGGCAGTGTGTGAACAGTGATCTCTAGTGTGAGCACTGTTCTCGTTCGAATGCAAGGGTGGGTGTCGTGCCGGGGACGGGCGGGCGCGGGTGCGAGGCTGGGGCGATGACCACCAGCACCCCCGGCGAGGGCGCCCGTGCCCGTGCCCGCCGGGAGCTCCTGCGCGAGATCACCGACGCCGCGCGGACCCAGCTCGGCGAGGTCGGTGCGGCGGCCCTGTCCGTGCGCGCCGTCACCCGGACCCTCGGGATGGCGCCCTCGGCGGTCTACCGGTACTTCCCCAACCGGGACGCGCTGCTGACGGCCCTCATCACCGACGCGTACGCCGGTCTGGGCGACGCCGCCGCGCAGGCCGAGGCCGCCGTCGCCCGCGAGGACCTGCTGGGGCGGTGGCTCGCGGTGCACCGGGGCGTCCGCGCCTGGGCGCTCGCCCGGCCGCACGAGTACGCCCTCATCTACGGCTCGCCCGTGCCCGGCTACCAGGCTCCGGAGGACACCACGGCGCCCGCCGCCCGGGTCGCGCTGCTGCTCGCGACCGTCGCGGTGGACGCGTGGACGTCCGGCGCGGCTGATCCGGCCGCCGCGGGTGCCCCGGTGCCGCCCGGCCTGCTGGACGACGCGCGCACCCTGCTGGCCTACGCCCTCGACGGGTACCCGGAGGAGCGGCGGCCCGACCCCGCGAGCGTCGACCCGCGGCTGCCGCTGGCCGTCGTCGACGCGTGGACGGAGCTGTTCGGGTGCGTCAGCTTCGAGCTGTTCGGCCACTACCGGCGGGTCGTCGAGTCCCGCGCCGAGCACCTCGACGCCGTCGCCCTGCGCACCGCCGCCGCGGTCGGGCTGCGGGTGCCCGCCGGGGCGTGACCCGGGTGGTGCGGCGCGGGTGGTGCGGCGCGGGCGCGGGTGGCCCGGGTGGCTCAGGCCAGGCCGAGGCCCTCGACGACCTCGACGCCCGGCGCGGACGCCAGCACGGACCCCGGCAGGGCGATCTTCGACCGGCGCAGGCCCGAGCCGATGACGACCGTGCCGCCCGCCTCCCCGTCCGCCGCCACCGACGCGTCCAGCAGCACCCGGTAGCCCGACGGAAGGCCCAACGGGGTGATCCCGCCGTACTCCATGCCCGACTCCTCGACGGCGCGGTCCATCGGCAGGAACGACGCCTTGCGGACGTCCAGCAGGCGCTTGACGGCGTTGTTCACGTCGGCCCGCGTCGTCGCGCGCACCACGGCCGCCGCGACCCGCTCCTCGCCGGCCCGCCGGCCGGACACCAGGACGCAGTTCGCGGAGACGGCGAGCGGCAGGTCGTACGCCTCCGTCATCGCCGCCGTGTCCGCCAGCTCCGGGTCGATCTCGGTCACGAGCACCGCGTCCGCCACGGCGGGGTCGACCGCCGCCCAGCCCGACACCGCCGCGGCGGTGGGCTCGGCGAGCAGGTCGAGGCGGTCGACGGCGCGCAGCCAGGTCAGGGTCCCGAGCGTCAACGGCATGCGGTGCAGGCTACCCACCTGCACCGACGCGGCCCCACCGGGCGCCATGATGGGCGGGGGACCACCCAACCGACGCCCGCGGGGCCCGTCGCCGACCCCGTCGCCTCAGGCCTCGTCGCAGCCGACCCGTTCGCCGCCGACCCGTACGTGGTCGTCGCGGCGGCGCCGCCCCGCGCGGACTACCTGCGCCTGCGCCGCGACTCCGGGCTGCCCCCCAAGCGGCCCGAGCAGGCCGACGGGGCGCTCGCCGGGAGCTGGTCGTGGTGCCACGTCCGGACCGCCGACGGGACGGTGGTCGCGATGGGGCGCGTGGTGGGGGACGGCGGCTGGTACTTCCTCGTCGCGGACATGGCCGTCGACCCCGCGCACCAGCGCCGCGGGCTCGGCCGGCGGGTCCTGACCCGGCTGCTCGACGACGTGCGGGCGCGGGCGCCCCGGGGCGCCTACATCACGCTCGTCGCCGACCCGCCCGGGCGGGCGCTGTACGAGTCGCTCGGGTTCCGCGACGTGGCGCCCGGGGCGACCGGGATGGTGCTGGACCTGGGGCTGCCCGAGGGCTGAGGCCCGGGTCGGCGGGCGCAGGTCGGCGGGCGCAGGTCAGAGGGCGTAGGTCGGGGCGAGGGTCGCGCGCGCGACCGTGTGGAACAGCGCCGCGAACGCCACCGCGGTCGGGGTCGCGTCCGGCGGGACGTCCAGGTGCTCGACGTCGAGCGCGTGCACCGCGAAGACGTACCGGTGCGGGCGGTCCCCGGGCGGCGGTGCCGCGCCCGCGTAGCCGATCGACCCACCGTCGTTGCGGACCTGGAACGCCCCCTGCGGCAGCAGGCCGCCGTCCGCCGAGCCGGCGCCGCGGGGGAGCGACGTCGTGCCCACCGGCACGTCCACGACCGTCCAGTGCCAGAACCCGGCCGGCGTGGGGGCGTCCGGGTCGAAGCAGCTGACCACGAACGAGCGCGTGCCCTCGGGGAACCCGGACCACTCCAGCGCGGGGGACAGGTCCTCGCCGTCGGCGGCGAACCGCGACGGCATCGGCTCGCCGTGCGCGACGTCGGCGCTCGCGAGGTCGAAGGCCGCGACGGACGGCAGGAGCGCATAGGGCTCCGGGGCGACGGGGCGGGTCAGCGAGACGGGCATGGTCCTCCTCCTGGTGGGCGCGGGCGGGCCGTTCCGGCGAGCCGTCCGGGCGGGTCGTGCCCCGTCATCATGCCCCGGGCCGACGGGGTCCGCAGCGGGCCCGAGCGACGCGCCGGGGGTCGTCCACAGGCCGGGTGCCGCCGGATTGACGGGGGCGGGAGTGTCAGCGTCTACTGGCACAATCGAACACGTGTTCGAACGATGCAGCGAGAGGGTGTGGGGGCGGTGAGCCAGGAGGAACGGATCGCCCGGGCGCGGGCCGCCCTCGCGCACGCCGAGCTGCGGACCGGAGCGCGCAGTCTCGCACGCCATGCCGACAGCGGACGGACCGCACCCGCACCCGCACCCGCTCCTGACGTCCGCGGTCCGGCACCGCGCACGGAGCGCGTCCCGCACGCCGCCCGCCCCGCCGGCGGCCGTGCCGCGGTGCCGGCGTCAGCCCCGTCACCGGTCCCGGTGGTGGCGGGCAGCGCGGCGCTCGCGGTCGTCGGGTCCCCGGCCGGCACGGTCGCCGCGCCCGAGGTGCTCAGCGGTCCGGTCGCCGTCCCGGACCTGCCCGACCGCGCCCCGGAGCGTCCGTCCCGGCCGGCGCCCCCGCGCGGCCCCCGGCTGCTCACCGACCGCCCGCCGCTCGCCGTCCCACCCGCCCTGACCCCGCTGCTGCCCGACGGGCTGCGGCGGGGCAGCACCACCGCGGTGCTCGGCTCGACCTCCCTCGTGCTCGCGATGATCGCCGCCGCCTGCACCGCCCGGGAGGCGTGGGCGGCCGTCGTCGGCCAGCCCAGCCTCGGCCTGCTGGCGGCCGCGCAGACCGGCGTCGCCCTGGGGCGGCTCGCCGTGGTGCCGCCCCCCGGGGTGGACGCGCCGACGGTGATCGCCGCGCTGCTCGACGGGATCGACGTCGTGGTGGTCGGCCCCGGGGCCCACCTGTCGGACGCCGACCGCCGACGCCTCATGGCGCGGGCCCGCGACCGCGGCTCCGTGCTGCTGTCCACCGCGCCCTGGTCCGGCGCGGGCACCGTGCTGACCGTCGAGGGCGGCCGGTGGACCGGCGTCGGGGACGGCGACGGACGCCTGCGCGCGCACGAGCTCCACCTCACCCGCACCGGCCGCGGCAGCGCTGGTCAGGCGCAGGACCTGCGGGTCGTGCTGCCGCTCGACCCGTCGACCGACCCCTACGGGCTGCCGCCGCAGGACCAGCCCGTGACGCCCGGGCTGAGGCTCGTCGGATGAGCACGCGGACCACCGTCGTCTGGGTGCCGGACTGGCCGGTCGTCGCCGCGGTGCGCGCCGCCGAGGTGCCGCCGCACCTGCCCGCGGCCGTGCAGTCCGGTGCCCGGCTCACGGCCGTCTCGGCGCTCGCCCGGTCCCAGGGCGTGCGCCGTGGGATGCGCCGGCGGCAGGCGCAGGGCGTGTGCCCCGAGCTCGTCCTGCTGCCCGTCGACGACGACCGCGACGCCCGTCTGTTCGAGCCCGTGGCCGTCGCCACCGAGGCCGTCGTCGCCGGGATCGAGGTCGCCCGCCCGGGCCTGCTCCTGCTGCCCGCGGGCGGGGCGGCGCGGTTCCACGGCACGGAGGAGGCGCTGGCCGAGCGGCTGGTGTCCGTGGTGGCCGAGCGCACCGGCCACGAGTGCCAGGTCGGCACCGCCGACGGGCTGCTGGCCGCGATCCTCGCCGCCCGCACGGACGAGGTCGTGCCGCCCGGAGGGTCGCCGGCGTTCCTCGCCCCCCGGGACATCGACGACCTCACGCCCGCCGCCGTGCACGACGACGCCGCCCGCGCCGTCGCGGACCTGGTGGACCTGCTGCGCCGGCTCGGCCTGCGCCGCCTGGGGGACCTCGCCGCCCTGAGCGGCGGGGACGTGCACGCCCGGTTCGGCGCCTGGGGCACCTGGGCGTGGACGCTCGTCCGCGGCGAGGACCTGCGGCCACCCGCTCGCCGGCGCCCCGAGACGGACCTGGAGGTCGCCACCGAGCTCGACCCGCCCGCGCACCGGGTCGACGTCGCGACGTTCGCCGGCCGCCGGCTCGCCGAGGAGCTGCACACCCTGCTCACCGAGCAGTCCGTCGCCTGCGCGCGGCTGCGCATCACCGCCCGCACCGACGAGGGCACCGAGCTGACCCGCGCCTGGCGCACCGACATGGGCGGCCTCGGCGGGCTGTCCGCCGCCCGGATCACCGACCGCATCCGCTGGCAGCTGGAGGGCTGGCTGACCGCCGTCGCCGTCGAGCGCGGCAACGGAAACGGAAACGGCGGCGGCGAGCCGGAGGACCACGCCGAGCCGGTGGGCCTCGTCTCCCTGGCGATCACCGCCGAGGACGTCGCTCCCGCCGGTGCCGAGCAGGGACGGCTGTGGGGCGGCCCCTCCGGCGGCGACCTGCGTGCGCACCGGGCGCTCGACCGGGTGCAGGGGCTGCTCGGCGGCGACGGCGTGCTCACCGCGGCACTGCAGGGTGGCCGGGACGTCCGCGACCAGGTGCACCTGCAGCCGTGGGGGGCGCAGGCCGCCGCCCCGCGCCCCGTCGACCGGCCGTGGCCCGGCCACCTCCCGTCGCCCGCACCCGCCACCGTGCCCGCCCGTCCGGCCCCGGTGGAGGTGCTGGACGCGACCGGGCTGCCCGTGCGGTTCGATGCGCGGTTCACCATGAGCGGCGTCCCCGCGCGGGTGCGCACCCCCGCGAGCGACCGCCGCCCGGCCACCGAGCACCCCGTCGCCGGCTGGGCGGGACCCTGGCCGCTGGCCGAGCGCTGGTGGTCGCCCGACGACGCCCGGGTGCGCGTGCACCTGCAGGTCACGCTCGGCGACGGCCGGGCCCTGCTGCTCGCCTGCCGGCCCGACGGCTGGACCTGCGAGGCCGTCTATGACTGACACCCCCCGCTACGCGGAGCTGCACGCGCACTCGGCGTTCAGCTTCCTCGACGGCGCCAGCCAGCCCGAGGAGCTCGCGGCCGAGGCGTACCGGCTCGGGCTCAGCGCGCTCGGCCTCACCGACCACGACGGCCTGTACGGCGTCGTCCGGTTCTCCGAGGCGGCGCGCGAGGTCGGCCTGCCCACCGTGTTCGGCGCCGAGCTGCACCTGCCCGTCCCCGGTGTCGGCGGCCCCGACGTGCTCGACCCCCCGACGGGCGTGCCCGACCCCCGGGCCGTGCACCTGCCCGTCATCGCCCGCGGACCCGACGGGTACCGGGCGCTGTCCCGGACCATCGCCGAGGCGCACCTGGCCACCGGCACGAAGGGTGCCGCCGCGTACCGGCTCGAGGAGCTCGCCGAGCAGGCCGCCGGCCGGTGGCTCGTCCTCACCGGCTGCCGGAAGGGACCCGTCCGCCGGGCGCTCACCGACGACGGCCGGCAGCCCGGCGTGACCACCGCCGGGGTCGGCCGGGCGCGCACCGAGCTCGACCGCCTCGTCGCGCTGTTCGGCCGGGACAACGTCGCCGTGGAGGTCACGCAGACCGGCAGCCCGTTCGACTCCGAGACCGCCGACGCGCTGGCGGCGCTCGCACGGGACGCCGGCCTGCCGCTGGTCGCCACCGGCAACGTCCACTACGCCACCCCGCGGGACGCCGACCTGGCGATGGCACTGGCCGCCGTGCGCGCCCGGTCCTCGATGGAGGACCTCGACGGCTGGCTGCCCGGCGCGCCGACCGCGCACCTGCACTCGGCCGCGGAGATGCTGCACCGGCACCGCCGGCACCCGTACGCCGTCGCGAACGCCGCCGCGCTCGGTGACGAGTCCGCCTTCGACCTGCACCTGGTCGCGCCGCAGCTGCCGCCGTACCCGGTGCCGCCGGGGCACACCGAGGCCACCTGGCTGCGCGAGCTCGTCCGCCGCGGCGCCCTCGAGTGCTACGGGCCGCCGGAGGACGAGCGGGTGCCCGGCGCCTACGCCCAGCTCGAGCACGAGCTGCGGGTGATCGAGGAGCTCGGCTTCCCCGGGTACTTCCTGGTCGTCTACGACCTGGTCGACTTCTGCCACCGCAACGGCATCCTCGCGCAGGGCCGCGGGTCCGCCGCCAACTCCGCCGTCTGCTACGCCCTCAAGGTCACCGCCGTCGACGCCGTCAAGCACGGCCTGCTGTTCGAGCGGTTCCTCGCCCCCGAGCGCGACGGGCCGCCGGACATCGACGTCGACATCGAGTCCGGCCGCCGCGAGGAGGTCATCCAGTACGTCTACGCCAAGCACGGGCGCACCCACGCCGCGCAGGTCGCGAACGTCATCTCCTACCGGGCCCGGTCCGCGGTCCGCGACGCCGCGCGCGCCCTCGGGTACGACGTCGGGCAGCAGGACGCCTGGAGCAAGTCCATCGAGCGGTGGGGGACCCTGCGCGGACCGCAGCCGACGAAGCCGTGGTGGTCCGGCAACCGCGACGGCGACCCGCCGACGACACCCACCGCGACGCCCACCCCGCCCACCCGCCCACGCAGTCCACCGGACCGGCCGACCTCCACCCGGCCGACCCTGCCCGGGCAGCAGCGCGACCCCGAGGGGGTGGTCTGGGGCTGGCACCACGAGCCGCCGCCCCCCGCGCCCCGCCGCCCCGCCGGCGCCGCGGACACCGACGGCCGGGCCGGTGAGCCGACCGCCGACCGGCACGACGTCGTCCCCGCGCACCGCCCGCCGCCCGCCAGCGACCTCGACGAGATCCCCGACCAGGTGATCGACCTCGCCGACCGGTTCCTGCGCCTGCCCCGGCACCTCGGCATCCACTCCGGCGGCATGGTCATGTGCGACCGGCCCGTCATCGAGGTGTGCCCCGTCGAGTGGGCGCGCATGGAGGGCCGCACCGTCCTGCAGTGGGACAAGGACGACTGCGCCGACGCCGGACTGGTGAAGTTCGACCTGCTGGGCCTCGGCATGCTCACGGCCCTGCGGCTGGCGTTCGACGAGGTGGTCCGGCACGGCGGCCCCCGCCTGGACCTGCACGGCCTGCCCGACGAGGACCCGCTCGTCTACGACCTGCTGTGCGCGGCCGACACCGTCGGCGTGTTCCAGGTCGAGTCGCGGGCCCAGATGGGCACCCTGCCGCGCCTGCAGCCGCGGAGCTTCTACGGCATCGTCGTCGAGGTCGCGCTCATCCGGCCGGGGCCCATCCAGGGCGGGTCGGTGCACCCCTACATCGAGCGGTACCAGGGGCGGCAGGCCATCACCTACCCGCACCCGAAGCTCGAGAAGTCCCTGCAGCGCACCCTCGGCGTGCCGCTGTTCCAGGAGCAGCTCATGCAGATGGCCATCGACGTCGCGGACTTCACGCCCGCCGAGGCCGACCAGCTCCGCCGGGCCATGGGCTCGAAGCGCAGCGTCGAGAAGATGGAGGCGCTGCGTGCCCGGCTGATGACCGGCATGACCCGCAACGGCCTGCCGGAGGAGGTCCGCGAGGAGGTCTTCGAGAAGCTCAAGGCCTTCGCCGACTTCGGGTTCCCCGAGTCGCACGCCTACTCCTTCGCCTTCCTGGTCTACGCCAGCGCGTGGCTCAAGGTGCACCACCCCGCCGCGTTCTACGCCGGGCTGCTCGCCGCGCAGCCCATGGGGTTCTACTCGCCGCAGTCCCTGGTCGCCGACGCCCGCCGGCACGGCATCGAGGTGCTGCGCCCCGACGTGCAGCGGTCCGGCGTGCAGGCCGTCGTCGAGCGCGTGGCGCCCGAGCCGCCCGGCGGGGAGCCGCTCCTGGAGCCGCGGCCGTCCGGCACCGCCCCCGTGCCGCCGGTGCCTCCCGTGCCATCGACGCCCGGTGGGCGCCTGGACCGCGGCGACGCCCCCGCACGGTCGCTGGCCGTGCGCGTCGGGCTGGCGTCGGTCCGGAACGTGGGGGAGAAGGTGGCCGAGCGGCTGGTGGCCGAGCGGGACGCGCACGGGCCGTTCGTCGACCTGCGGGACCTCGTGCGGCGCGTCGAGCTCAGCACCACCCAGCTCGAGGCGCTCGCCACCGGCGGCGCGCTGGAGTCGCTCGGCGTGACCCGGCGGGAGGCGCTGTGGGCGGCGGGGGCGCTCGCCCAGGAGGGGCCGGACACCCTGCCGGGGGTCTCCGTCGGTGTGCGCGCCCCGACCCTGCCCGGGATGAGCCCCGTCGAGCTCGCCGTCGCCGACGTGTGGGCCACCGGCGTCACCGTCGACTCCTACCCGACCCAGTACGTGCGCGACGGGCTGGACGCCGCCGGGGTGCTGCGCGTCGAGCAGGCGTTCCGGCACGAGGCCGGCCGACGCGTCGCCGTGGCAGGTGTCGTCACCCACCGCCAGCGGCCGGGCACCGCGGGCGGCGTCACGTTCCTGTCGCTGGAGGACGAGACCGGGCTGCTCAACATCGTGTGCAGCACCGGGCTCTGGCAGCGGTTCCGGAAGGTCGCCCGCACGTCCCGGGCGCTCGTGGTGCGCGGGCGGCTGGAACGGGCCGACGGGGCCACCAACCTCGTCGCCGAGCACCTGACCCCGATGTCGCTCAAGGTCGCCACCACGTCCCGGGACTTCCAGTGACGGGCACCGGCGCCGCCCCGGACCGGCTCGGCTGCGACCGACCTACACTGCGACGATGCCCCTCCTCGGCCCGCTCGTCGCCTACCTGCCCACCCCGCGCGGCCCCGAGGGCGACGTGCGCACCGAGCCGCTCGAGGAGCTCGCGGACCGCGCGATCCGGGCCGGCGTCTCAGGGATCGCCGTGCTCGGCAGCACCGGCGGGTACCCGTACCTCACCGCCCCCGAGCGGACCCGGGTGGTCGAGGCGGCCGTCGCCGTCGCCGACGGCCGGGTGCCGGTCGTCGCCGGCGTCGGGGCGTTCACCACCGACGAGGTCGTCATGCACACGATCGTCGCCGAGCGCGCCGGGTCCGCGGCCGTGCTCCTGCCGACGCTGGCCTACCTGCCGCTCACCGACGCCGAGGTGCTGGACCTCGTCGAGGAGGTCGCCGACGCCGCGCAGGTCCCGGTGTGGATCTACCACAACCCCGTGAGCACGAGCTTCCGGTACTCCGTCGACGCCCTTGCCCGCGCGGCGGCCGTCCCCGGCGTCGGCGGCGTGAAGGACCGGGGGAGCGACGCCGCCGAGCTGCGCGACCGGGTCCGAGCCCTCAGCGCCGCCGTCCCCGAGCACGTCGAGATCGGCTGCAGCGGCGACGTCCTCGGCGTCGAGGGCCTGCTCGCGGGTGCGCGCACCTGGCACTCCGGCCTGGCCAGCGTGCTGCCCGACTGGTACGTCGCCGTCGCGACGGCGGCAGCGCAGGGCCGCGCCGACGACGCGGGCGCGCTGATGTCCCGGCTCGCGCCGTTCGCCGAGCGCGTCGCGGCGCTGGGTGGCCCGCGTGCCGTGCATGCCGTCGCGCGGCTCGTCGGCGTCGACGTCGGCGTCCTGCCCGCACCGCTGCGCCCCGTCGACCGTGACGGTGTCGCGGCGCTCGACGAGGCGCTGACCACGCTCGGGACGCCCACGGCCTAGCCCCCCGGGGCGGACGGCCAGGGCCACCCCGCCCGTCCGTCAGCCCGGCACCACCGCCGCGATCGCACTCACCTCGATCAGGGCCCCGGGCACCCCGAGCCCCGCGACCCGCGCGGCCGACACGAGCGGCGGCGCCCCGGGTCCGGCGAGCCGCGGTGCGATCGCCCCGTAGGCCGCACCGAGGTCGGCGTCCTGGACCAGCAGCACGGTCCACTGCACGACGTCCGCGAGCGTCGCACCGGCGGCCTCGAGGGCGGTGGCGGCGTTCTCGATCGCGCGGACGGACTGCTCGGCGACGTCGTCCGAGACGACGGCCCCCGTGGCGTCGACGCCGTTCTGGCCGCCGACGTAGATGGTCGTCGCACCCGCGGGCACGACGGCGACATGGCTGAACGCCGGGCTCTGGACGAGCCCGGCCGGCTGCAGTCGAGTGATCTCCATCACGCCACCGTTCCACGCACCGCTGACACGCACCAGGTGCCGTCTCCGGCGTCGGCACCCCCGGGGACGCCCCCTCAGGCCCCCGCCGCCGCGCCGTCCTCGTCGACGGGCTCGACGTCCTCCGTGGCCTCCTCGGGGTCCATCGGCGGGTCCAGCTGGTGGAACCGCGAGTAGATCGCCCAGGCCACGGAGACGAGCGGCACGGCGATGACCGCGCCGAGGATGCCGGCGGTCAGCGTGCCGCCGGCGACGGCGAGCGCGACGACGACCGGGTGCAGGGACACCTGCTTGCCCATGACCATCGGCTGCAGGACGTGGCCCTCGAACTGACCGATCAGCGCGATCCCGGCGCCCACGAGGGCGGCCTGCAGCGGGCCGTTGGCCGCGAGGGCCACGATCATCGCGATGACCATCGCGGCGGGGGCGCCGATCAGCGGGATGAACGCGCCGATCAGCACCAGGACGGCCAGCGGCGCGGCGAGCGGCACCCCGATGATCGACAGGAGGATGAACGCCAGCAGCCCGTCGGTGACGGCGATGATGACGATGCCCCGCGTGTACCCGGAGAAGGTGTACCAGCCGGCTCCGCCGGCGGTCTTCCAGGAGTCGCGCGCCGACGTGGGGAGCTGGTTGACGAACCAGGTCCACATCTCCGACCCGCGCGCGAGGAAGAACACCGCGCAGAAGACCGCCAGCGCCAGGGCGGTGAACACCTCGACGACCGATCCCGCCGACTCCGCGGCCTGCCCGGCGAGGTCGCCGGCGTGCTGCTGCAGCCACTCCCGGCCCGTGTCGATCCACTCGGCGATCTGCTCGTTGGTGATCGACACGGGCAGCGGGCCGTGCTCGAGCCAGTCGACGATCTGGTCGATGCCGTCGCCGAACTGCTCGGACAGGTTCTGCCACTGGTTCGCGACGGAGTAGCCGACGTAGAACACCATGCCGGCCAGCACCAGGAACCCCGACAGGAGCCCGAGCGCGGTGGCGAGCCCCCGGGGCATGACGCGGGCGTAGAGGTCCACGACCGGCCGGAGCACGGCGGTGAACACGAACCCGATGAACACCGCGACGAACAGCAGCTGCACCTGCGCGGTCCCGTAGAACACGACGCCGACGCCGGCGAGCAGCACGAGCAGCCGCCACGTCACACCCGCCGACGTGCGCAGCCACCGGGGGACGCCGTCGTCGGTGCCGGGCCCGGGTGCGCCCCGTCGCTGACCGGCGACCCGGCGCGGTGCGGCTCCCACCGGGGCGGTCGGCCGTCCGGTGCCCGTGCGGTCGGACCCGTACCGGTCGGCGCCCACGTTCTGGTCAGCCATCCGCGCACCACCTCCGGGCCGTTCACGTCTCCCGCGGGCTCACGGCGCCCGGGGTCGTCGCCAGTCTGCTCTCACCTGCGGATGCATGCTCGGGCGCCACTCCGTGCTAAGTTCTCTTCCGCACCTGACGGGTCGTCGGGGCGCCGGTGTGCGCCTCGGAGGACGGTCGGGAGACACCCTGTCCGGGTGGCGGAATGGCAGACGCGCTAGCTTGAGGTGCTAGTGCCCGAAAGGGCGTGGGGGTTCAAGTCCCCCTCCGGACACTCGTTGAGACAGCGACGAACGAACCCCCGGTCAGCGGCAACGCGGACCGGGGGTTCGCTCGTTCCGGCTGTCCCGAGGGCCGGCCGGCCCGGGGCTCGCGCTGCCGCGCTCCGGCCGCGACGATGGTCGCGTGCCTCGAGCCGAGAAGGTCGTCGAGCTCCCCGGGGTGTCGGTGTGCGCCGACGTCACGGGCCCGCCGGGCGCGCCGGTGCTGCTGCTGGCGCACGGCGCCGCCTGCTCGCTCGACGCGTGGCCGGACGGGCTGGTCGAGCGGCTCGCGCGGGACCGTCGCGTGATCCGGTTCGACTGGCGGGACACGGGCAGGTCGACCACGTGGCCGGTGGGGCGGCCGGGCTACGGGCTGCCGGACTTGGTGGGCGACGTCGTCGGGCTCCTGGACGCGGAGGGGGTCGCCGGGGCGCACCTGGTCGGGCTGTCGATGGGCGGGTCCGTGGCGCAGCTCGTCGCGCTGGACCACCCCGGCCGCGTGCTGAGCCTCACGCTGCTCAGCTGCACGCCGGGTGCGCCGGGCCAGGAGGCGGACGACCTGCCGGGTCCCGCGGCCGACGCGTTCGCCGCCGGGCCGCCGGAGCCCGACTGGTCCGACCCGGCCGCCGTGGCGGCGTACCTCGTGGAGGAGGAGCGGGCGTACCAGCGGGGCGGCTTCGAGCCCGACGTGCAGCGGGACGTGGCGGAGCGCACGGTCGCCCGCGCGACCGACCTCCGCGCCCGGACGAACCACTACGTCATGGCTCCGGGCCCGGCCTGGCGCCACCGGCTGGGCGGGATCGCGGCGCCGGCGCTGGTCGTGCACGGTGCCGACGACCCGTTCTTCCCGCTGCCGCACGGGCGCGCCCTCGCCGCCGAGATCCCGGGCGCGGACCTGCTCGTCGTCCCGGGCGCGGGCCACGGGGTGCCGCCCCGGCGGGTCTGGCCCGTGCTGGTCGACCGGGTGCTGGCCCACACGGCACGGGCAGCGCAGCGCGAGCGACGAGGACGATGAGCTCGGGCGGCCTCGGAGCCACGGGGACGGGACCGGGTCACCTCAGCCGTCGACGCGGGACAGCCCGTCGGCGACCGTGGCCGTGGCGTGGCCGAGCGGGATCCGGATGTGCCGCTCCCACCCGTTCGTCGCGGAGAACGAGGGGCCCGGCACGAGCAGGACGCCCCGTCGGCGGTAGCGGGCGCACAGCGCGACGGCGTCGGTGCCCGTGTCGACCCACAGGCCGACGCCGCCGGTGGGCGTGCGCCAGCGCCAGGCGGGACGGAGGCGGTGCAGCAGAGGCTCCACCTCCTGCAGCGACTGCGTGAGCTGGCGGCGTCGCGCGTCGACCCAGCCGTCCGCGTCGGCGAGCAGGCGGGTCGCGACGAGCTGGTCCACGGGCGCGCCGGCCAGGTCGACGCCCTGGCGGATCCGGGTCAGCCTGCGCACCGTCGACTCCGCCGACCGCACCCAGCCGACCCGCAGGCCGCCCCACAGCAGCTTGGACGCGGTGCCGATCACGATCCCGCCGACGCCCGGTACGTCCGCGACGAGCGGTCGCGGGGACAGCGCCGGGTCGAGCAGCAGGTCCTCGGCGCACCGGTCCTCGACGACGACGGCGCCGTGCCGGACCGCGAGCTCGGCGAGGCGCCGGCGTCGTGCCGGAGGCATCGACGTCCCCGTCGGGTTGTGGGCGACCGGCTGCACGTAGATCGCGCGGTACCTCCCGCGCGCCAGCAGGCGCTCGACGTGGTCGACGTCGATGCCGTCGTCGCGCACCGGCACGGTCGTCAGGCGCGCTCCGCACGCGGCGAACGCCTCGATCGCACCGCGGTAGCTGGGGTCCTCGACGAGGATCTGGTCGCCGGGGCTGACCAGCAGACGCGCGACCAGCCAGACCGCCTGCTGCGCACCCGAGGTGACCAGCACCTGCTCCGGAGTCGTCGGCAGCCCCGAGGCGGTCGTCCGGCGCGCGACGACCGCGCGCAGCTCGGGCAGCCCGCCCGGCAGGTACCCGTCGGTCGCGACGACACGGGCCAGGTCGTCCTCGGAGAGCCGGCCGTACTCGCGCGCCACCGCGGGGAGCCCGGCGAGCGCCCCGGAGGACAGGTCGACCACCCCGGCGTCCCGGTCGGAGAAGCTGGTCATCCGGCCGGCGTCGGCGCGCGTCGCCGACGCCGAGCCCGCCCGCCGCACCCGGGAGCCGGACCCCTGCCGGGTCTCCAGGACGCCCGCCGACTGCAGGCGCTCGTAGGCCTCGGTGACCGTGGAGCGGGACACCCCCAGCACGCTCGCGAGTGCGCGCTGCGGCGGGAGCACGGTGCCGTCCGGCAGCGCGTTCGCCACGACGAGGTCCTCGATGGCACCGCCGAGCAGGGCGGGCAGCGACTCGCCCTCGTCGTCCGCCCAGCCGCTGATCAGGCGTGCGAGCTGCGCGGCCTCGACCGGCGTCCGGGGTGCCACGGCTCGTCCCGCCTCTCTGCGCTGCGTCGTCCCCAACGGGGCCCAGCCTAGGAGCGCGCCGGCAGCCGGCCCCAGGCCACCCGGGCCCGATTGGCCTGGTGGCGCGTGCCCCCGTGGCTGGACGCTGACGGCACCATCGACGTCGATGGCTGGGAAGAAGGGTGGTCCACGATGACGACAGTCGTCCTGGTCGGCGCGCTCGACACGAAGCGCGACGACTACCTCTGGCTGCGCGATCAGCTGCACGGGCTCGGCCTGCGCACCGTGCTCGTCGACGTGGGGACGTTCTCCGAGGGGGACGACGCCGACGTCACCCCCGCGGACGTGGCGCGAGCGGCGGGCTCGGACCTGGCCCGGCTCCGGGCGGACCAGGACCGGGGCGCGGCCATGACCGTGCTGGGCGCGGGGGCCGCGGTCGTGGCCCGCCGGCTCTACGACGAGGGCCGCCTCGACGCCGTCCTGGCAGCGGCGGGGTCGGGCGGCTCGTCGGTGGCGGCGCAGGCGATGCAGGCGCTGCCGGTCGGCGTGCCGAAGCTGCTGGTGTCCACCATGACCTCCGGCGACGTGTCCCCGTACGTCGGGGCGACCGACGTCACGATGATGTACTCGGTCGCCGACGTGGCCGGGATCAACTCGGTCTCGCGCGTCGTGCTGGGCAACGCCGTCGCGGCGGCCGCGGCGATGGCCCAGGCGCACCGCGACCGCGTCGAGCACCCGGCCCCCGCGGAGGACAAGCCGCTCGTCGGCGCCACGATGTTCGGCCTGACCACACCCGCGGTCGAGGAGGCGAAGGCCCGGCTGGAGGAGCTCGGGTACGAGGTGGTCGTGTTCCACGCGACGGGCTCGGGCGGACGTGCCATGGAGGCGCTCGTCGACGGGGGCTTCCTCGCGGGCGTGCTGGACCTGACCACCACCGAGCTCGCCGACGAGCTGTGCGGCGGGGTCCTCACGGCCGGGCCCGACCGCCTGGAGGCCGCGGGCCGGCACGGGGTGCCCCAGCTGGTCTCGCTCGGCGCGCTCGACATGGTCAACTTCGGTGGCCGCGCGACCGTGCCGGAGCGGTACGAGGGCCGCACGTTCCTCGTGCACAACCCGACCGTGACGCTCATGCGCACGACCGCCGCCGAGCTGGCGGAGCTCGGGTCGCTGATCGCGACGAAGCTCCGGGCCGCGACCGGTCCGACGCTGGTCCTCGTCCCGCGGCGCGGGCTGTCCGGCATCGACGTCGAGGGCGGCCCGTTCTTCGACCCCGCCGCCGACCGGGCCGCCGTCACGGCGCTCGAGGACGGGCTCGCGGGCTCCGGCGTCGAGGTCCAGGAGCTCGACCTGGCCATCAACGACCCGGGCTTCGGCCGTTCGGCCGCGGACGCCCTGCACCGGCTCATCCGGACCACGCCCGCCGGCACGGCGGGGCACGACGAAGGGAAGCGCTGACCATGAACCGCACCACCGCCCTGGAACGACTGCGCGCGACCGTGGCAGCGGGCCGACCGATCATCGGCGGCGGCGCCGGCACGGGCCTGTCCGCCAAGTCGGCCGAGGCCGGCGGCATCGACCTGCTGATCATCTACAACTCCGGGCGCTACCGGATGGCGGGGCGGGGCTCGCTGGCCGGGCTGCTGTCCTACGGCGACGCGAACCAGATCGTCGTCGACATGGCGGCCGAGGTGCTGCCCGTCGTCCGGGACACCCCGGTGCTCGCGGGCGTGAACGGGACGGACCCCTTCCGGCTGATGGGCCCCTTCCTCGACGAGCTGCGGCGGCTCGGCTTCACCGGCGTGCAGAACTTCCCGACGGTCGGCCTGATCGACGGGGTGTTCCGCGCGAACCTGGAGGAGACCGGCATGGGCTACGGCCTCGAGGTCGACATGATCCGCACGGCGCACGAGCGCGACCTGCTCACGGCGCCGTACGTCTTCGACCCCGACCAGGCCGTGGCGATGGCCGAGGCCGGCGCGGACGTCCTCGTCCCGCACATGGGCCTGACGACCAGCGGCACGATCGGCGCCCGGACGGCGCTCACGCTCGAGGAGTCCGTGGTGCGCGTGCAGGAGATGGCCGACGCCGCGAAGCGGGTCAACCCGGACGTCCTGGTGCTGTGCCACGGCGGACCGATCGCCGAGCCGCAGGACGCGCAGTACGTGCTGGAGCACACCGAGGGAGTCGTCGGGTTCTTCGGTGCCTCGTCGATCGAGCGGCTGCCCACCGAGGTGGCGATCCGCGAGCAGACCGAGAAGTTCAAGGCGCTCACCTTCTGACCCCGGACGGCCGCGCCCGCCCTGACCGGCGCGGCCGTCCGGACCCACCCCCTCCTACGTCAACGAGGACGACACATGACCAAGCTCCGTGAACTCGTACCCCTCGCCCTGTCCGTCGGCGTCCTGGCCGGCATCTGGACCCAGGTCAGCTCCGAGCTGGGCTGGGTGACCTGGGTGGGCTTCCTGTCCTGGGCGGCCTACTTCGCCGCGGGCGCCGGGCACGACGGCCTCCGCAGGACCGTGCCCGCCACCCTCGCCGGCGCGGTCGTCGGCTGGCTGATCGTCGAGCTGTCGGGGGTGCTGTCGTTCCCGGGGGGTCTCGCCCTCGCGGTCGCCCTCGGCGCGTTCGTGATGTGCGTGCAGGCCGGGTGGGGTGTCCTCGGTTTCGTGCCCGGCGCGTTCATCGGGTGCTCGGCGTACTTCGGCACCGCGTTCGACTTCTGGCCCACCGTGCTGGCACTCGTCGCCGGCGCGGTGCTGGGCTGGGCGTCGTACTGGGGCGGGCAGTGGCTGGGCCGTGGGGGGCGCCGGCCGGCGCGGACGGCGGAGAACGACCTCGTCGAGGCGTGATCAGCGGCCCGCACGGAGACCGATGGGGAGGGCCCGACGCGGGGGCCGTCCGGACGGGGGTGGCCCGGCGACACCGCCGTCCGGGGGTCAGCAGTTCGGGCGAACCTGGACGGCGCCCCGCGTGGGCCCCGCGTCACCGGGCACTTCACCCGCCGGACCAGCACAAACGGGGCAAACCGGACGCTACGGTCCGCTCGACCGATGCCTGACCCGGCGACGACCGGCAACGACGCCCCCCGGAGGACACCGTGCACACCCGGCTGATCGCCCTGACCGAGGTGACCGACCCCGACGCGCGGGCGTGGCGGCGCCTCGCGGACTGCGCCGCCGAGCCGAACGTCTACCTGGACCCGCGGTTCCTGCTGCCCGCGCGGCACCGCGGGCGGGAGGCCGCGGACCTGCGCCTCGTCGTGGTGCAGGAGCGCGGCGAGTGGCTGGCGGTGCTCGCCGTCACGACGAAGGCGGTCGCGCCCGGCGTGCCGGTCCGCGCGGCGACGACCGGCGGGGCGTTCATGACCACCCACTCCGACCGCCACCACCCCCTGGTGCGGTCGGGCCGCGAGGTCGAGGCCCTGGAGGCGCTGCTGACCGGCCTGCGCCCGCTCGGGCTGCCGGGGCTCGTCCAGCTGCAGCACTTCCCGGCCGACGGGCCGCTCGCCGACGCCCTCACCGAGGTGATCGGGCGCGCGTCGATGCTCGTGCACGAGCGCAGCCGGTCGGTGTCGGCGTTCGCCTCCCGCGCGGGCGTCGCCGTCGACCGGCGCGTGCCGCCGGCGGCCGGTCCCGTGGTCGACCCGCCGCTCGCGTGCGACCACATGGGCGCCGGTCGCCGCAAGGACGTGCGCCGCCGCGCCCGTGCCCTCGCGCGGGCGGCGGGCGGCGACCTGGAGCTGCACGACGTGAGCGCGGACCCCGCCGCGGAGCGGGAGTTCGTCGCGCTCCAGGCGGCCGGGTGGAAGGGTGACGCGGCGCAGGGTGGCGCCGCGCTGAGCCTCGACCCGGTGGCGCACCGGTGGTTCCACGACGTCGTGTCGGGGTTCCGCCGGTCCGGCGACGCGCTGGTGCTCCGGCTCGCGGCCGGCGGCGAGACGCTGTGGATGGGGTACAGCCTGCGGTCGGGCGGCGCGTACTTCGGCTTCCTCGACGCGTACGCCGAGCAGCACGCGCGGTTCAGCCCCGGTGCGATCGGCCGGCTCGCGGAGATGACGCACGTGTTCGCCGCCACGGACGCGGACGTGCTGGACCCCGCGTTCGACGCCCGGTACGTCACCGGTGGCCAGACCTACCCGGACCGCCGGGAGCACGTCGACCTGCTCGTGTCGACGCGCGGCCTGGTGTCCCGCACCGCGGTGCGGGCGGCGCCGGTGGCCCAGCGGTTCGGCCTCGGCGCGCGGGCGGTCGTCGCGCCGCTCGTGCCCGCGTACTCCGAGGAGCTCGACCGGGTGCTGGCGTTCGCGCAGGTCGTCGCCTGACCTCGTCGAGGCTCCGGGCGCTGTCACGGACTCCCTCGCGCCTCACCTACGCTGTCCGGCGATGATCACTCGTGCCGAAGGGGCGTACCTGGGCGCTGTCCGGGCGTTCCAGAACCCCATGCTGGACCTGCTCCACAAGCGGCACGCACCCCTCGTCGTGTCGCTGCTGTCGCTGGTGTTCACGGCCGAGCGCCCCACGGTGCCGGTCGCCGACGCGCACACGGAGGTCGCCGACGCGCTCGACCAGCTGCGGGCGGCGGGGCACGGGGACGAGCTGCCGGTCGGCACCGCGCGCGACCTGTGCCGCCAGTGGGCCGACGCGGGCTGGCTGGTGCGGCAGGTGCTGGACGACGACGTCGAGGTCTACCAGCTGTCCGCGCACGCCGTCGGTGCGCTGGAGGTCGCGGGCCGGGCCGGAGGCGGGCGCGCCCGGGTGTCGCAGTCGCGGGTGCGGACCCTGCTCGACGCGGTGGAGCGGCTGGCGGAGGACGCCGACCCCGACGTGCTCGTCCGGATGGCGCGGCTCGACGCCGAGATCGCCCGGCTGCAGGCCGAGCTCGACCGGGTGCAGCGGACCGGGGCGGTCGAGCCCGTCGACGAGGAGACCCTGCTGGAGGAGGCGGAGAACGTCCTGCACCTCGTCCGGGAGCTCCCCGCCGACTTCGCCCGCGTCGCCGAGTCCATCAAGGCGATGCAGCGCGACGTGGTCACCGCCCTGCGGCAGGACGAGCGCCCGACCGGCGACGTGCTGCGCGAGTACCTGGAGCGCGGCGAGCACGTGATGGAGTCGACCACCGAGGGGCGCGCGTTCGCCGGCGCGCTGCGGCTGATCGGCGACCCGCAGCGGCTGGACGGGCTGTCCAGCCAGCTCGGCGTCGTGCTGCGGCACCGGTTCACGCGGCGGCTGCCCGCGCAGCAGCGCACCGAGCTGCGGGAGATCGGCCGGCGCATCGAGCAGGGCCTGGAGCAGGTGTTCGCGGCGCAGCGCGAGGCGTCGTACGTGATCACCGCGCAGGTCCGCAACCACGACCCGCTGCGCGACCGGCAGGTGGACGACCTGCTGCGCGACGTGATGAGCGGCCTGCAGGCGTGGATGCCGCGCTCGCGGCGAGGGCAGGCGGTCGAGCCGCTGCGCCGGCTGCCCGTCGCGGAGGTCGACCACCTGCGCCAGACCGCCGGCGACCTGCGCCCGGCCGAGCCGCCGGACCCGCTCGCCGAGTGGGGCGACGAGGACCTGGACGGCGCGGACGAGGCGCTCGCGTGGGGCGGCCCGCACTACGCCGACCTGGGCGCGCACCTCGCGCGGCACGGCGACCCGGACGGCACCGTCGACGTGGCGGCGGCGTTCAACGCGGCCCCGGTGGCGCTGCGGCGGCCGGTGGACCTGCTCGGGCTGCTGGAGATCGCGCACCAGCGGGGCATGACGGAGACCGACGAGGTCGCGTTCGTCGACGCGGTGCGCCCCGACGGGACACGCCGCCGGTTCGCGTTCGGCGCGGTCACGACACTCACGGACGACCTGCACGACACGGGCGAAGGACGAGGGCGATGACGGACACCACCACGACGGACCCCGGGACCACCACGGACCCCGGGGCCGCGACGGCCGACGTCGAGGGTTTCATCGACCCGGTGTCGATGGAGGAGGACCCCGCCGAGCTGTTCGCGGGGGACTCCGGCACGCTGGACGCCGACGTGCGCCGGGTGCTCGTCCGGCTGCTGCAGCGGCGGTTCCTGCTGGCCGACCGGAACCGGGCCCAGTGGCGCACGCTGCTCGACAACCAGCAGGTCATCGAGTCCCGCCTGCACGACCTGTTCGTGCACCTCGTGGTCGACCACGAGCGCGGCGTCGCCTACAAGCGGCAGGTCCGGTCCGCCGAGCTCGACGTCCCGGTGCTGCTGCGCGACGAGGCGTACTCCCGCGCGGAGACCCTCGTGCTGGTGCACCTGCGCACCGCGTTCCAGCGCGTGCGCGGCGCGGGGGAGACGTCCGCCCGCGTCGACGTCGAGGAGATCGAGCAGACCGCGCTCACCTACTTCGACCCCGAGGACACCAACGTGGCCGCCCGGCAGCGGGAGATCCGCGCCGCCGTGACGCGTCTGGCGAAGGAGGGCATCGTCGAGGAGGAGTCCGAGGGGCGCTACCGGATCACGCCGCTGGTCGAGGTGGTGCTGAGCAACGAGCGCCTCGGCGAGCTGCGCGAGTGGCTGCGGGAGCAGGTGCGCACGGGCGGGTCGCCGGTGCTCGCCGAGCCCGAGGCCGACGCCGAGACCGAGACCGAGACCGAGGCCGAGGTCGAGACCGAGACCGAGACCGAGGCCGAGGTCGAGACCGAGGCCGACGCCCAGGCCGAGCCCGAGCCCGCGGACGACGCGCCCGCCGGGGCACCGGACGACGCGCCCGACGACGCGCCCGACGACCCCGGCCCGACCCTGGAGGAGGCCGCGGCGCTCGCGGTCGACGAGACTCCGGACGCCGTCCCCGCCGACGAGCCCACCCCGGCCGAGGAGGTCGCACGATGACGATGGTCGACACCCTGTTCGGGCTCATCCCGGCGGCGTCCACCGGCCAGCAGTGGGTCGCCCGCGACCTGCAGCTCGTGAACTGGGGCGGCTACGACGGCCACCACCGGGTGCGGCTCGCGCCGACGGCGACGCTGCTGTCCGGCGGCTCCGGCTCGGGCAAGTCCACGCTGATGGACGCGTACATCGCCCTGCTGATGCCACACACGACGCCGTTCAACGGCGCGTCGAACGGCGGGGTCGTCGGGCGCCCGCGCGGCAAGGACCAGCGCAACATCCTGTCCTACGCCCGCGGCAAGCTCGACGAGTCGCGCACCGAGGACGGCACCCGGCAGCGCGTGCTGCGCGGCGACGGCCGGGACACGTGGTCCGCGATCGCGATGACGTGGGTGGACCAGGCGGGCCGCGAGCTCACGGGCGTGCGGGCCTGGTACGTGCCGTCGGCCGCCCGGACGCTGGAGGACGTCGTCGCGCTGCGGGCGACCGTCGACGGGCCGTTCGACCTGCGCACGCTGGAGTCCGCCACCGCCGACCGGTTCGGCCGCGGCAGCGTGGTCGCGGCCGGGCTCACGCCGTTCGACACCGACCGCGAGTTCACGGCGCGGCTGCACTCGACCCTGGGCATCGGCGCGACGGGCGACGGCACCAAGGCCGTGGCGCTGCTGGGCCGCATCCAGGCCGGCCAGCAGATCACGACCGTCGACGCCCTGTACAAGGCGATGGTGCTGGAGGAACCCAGCACGTTCGCCACCGCCGACGCCGTGGTGGAGCAGTTCGACAAGCTGTCCGGCACCCGCGAGCAGATGATCACCGCGCGGCAGCAGGTCAAGGCGCTGGAGCCCATCCGCGCGCACCGTGCCGCCCTGGAGGAGGCCGCCGAGCGGCTGCGCGTCATCGACCGGGTCGGCACGTTCGACGACACCGGGTCGACCGCCGCGCTCTGGCGGCACGAGCGCCGCCTGGGGCTGCTGCGGGCCGTCGAGGACGAGCTCCGGCGCGAGCACCAGCAGGCGGAGCGCCGCGCCGGGGAGACCACGGGCCGGATCGCGGCGGCGCGGTCCGAGCTGGAGGGCGTGCGCGAGACGCTCTGGTCGTCCGGCGGCGACCGCCTGGCGACGGCGCAGCGCGAGCTGGTCGGCGCCGAGGACCGGCTCGAGCGCGTGACCCGCGCGCGGGCCCGGCTCGACGAGGTGCTGCGCTCGGCACTCGGAGCGACCGTCACGACCGAGGCGGACCTCGACGCGCTGGCGGCCCGCGGCCGGGCGGTGCGGTCGGACGGCGACGCCAAGTCCTCCGCCCGCGCGGAGTTCGGCGCGGCGATGTCCGAGAAGAAGGCCGCCGGGGTCGACCTCGCGGTGCTGCGCTCGGACCGCGAGGCGGTCGCGCGGCGGCAGGACAACATCCCGGGAGACCTGCACCGGGCGCGCGCCGAGCTCGCCGCGGCGGCGGGGCTGACGCCGGAGGAGCTGCCGTTCGTCGCCGAGCTGGTCGAGGTGCGCACCGAGCACGAGCCGTGGCGGGACGCGTTCAACCTCGCGCTGGGCGGCTTCGCGACGCTGCTCCTGATCGACGCGGCGCACCTGCCGGCGTTCCGGAAGGCGATCGACGCGGTGCCGACCGCGCGCCGCATCCGGTTCGAGGGCGTGCCGACGCACCTGGCGTCCGACGTCGCGCTCGACCCGCGCACGCTGCCCGGGCGGCTCGACTTCCGGTCGGGCCCGTTCACCGGCTGGCTGCGCAGCGAGCTCGTGAGCCGGTTCGCGTTCGTGTGCGTCGACACCCCGGGGGAGCTGTCGCAGCACGCGAAGGCGCTCACCCGGTCGGGCCAGGTCTCCGAGGGCCGGCGCGGCGCGCACGGCGGTCAGGGCCGGGCGAACGTCCTGGGCTTCACCAACACCCGCCGCCTCGCGCACCTGGACGAGCAGATCGCCGCCGCGCAGGCCCGCCTCGACGCCGCCGAGCAGCAGGTGCGCGCGGCCGAGGAGCGGCTGGACCGGCACGACGTCGAGCTGCGCGCCTACGAGCAGCTGGACGCCGTGAGCTGGGACCAGGTGGACGTCGCGACGGTCGAGGCCGAGCGCGCGCGCTGGGCGCAGGTCATCGAGGACGTCACGTCCGGCAACCCCGAGGTCACGCGGCTCCAGCAGCGGGTCGTCGAGCTGGAGGCGTCGATCCGGTCGCTCACCGAGGAGGTCGGGCGCACGAAGGGCTCCGCGGAGGACCTGGGTGACCGGTGGTCCGGCGTGACCGACGAGGTCGACGTCGCGCAGCTCGCGCTCGACGCGGCGCAGGACGCGGGCGTCGTCGTCGGCGACGACCAGCGCGCCTACCTCGACGCCCTGCTCGGCGGCTCCGGCGACGCGTCGGCCCCGGCGGGTCAGCGTCCGTCGCCGGTCGCGGCGCTCGCCGCGTTCGACGGGACGGTCGCGCGGGCCAACGAGATCCTGCGCACCGACCGGCAGGCCGCGCAGCAGACGGTCGTCGCGGCACGCGAGGCGCTGCGGCGGACGTTCGAGACGTTCGTCGAGCGCTGGCCCGACCCGAACCTCGGCACCGACCCGGACGCGTCCTACGGGGACTTCGAGCGGGTGCTCACGGCGCTGGAGACCAGCGGGCTGCACGAGCTCGAGGGGGAGTGGCGCAAGAGCCTGCTGCGCCTGTCGGGCAACGACCTCACTGACCTGCACCACGGCCTGAGCCGGTCGGTCCGGGAGATCAAGGAGCGCATCCGCCCGGTCAACGACATCCTCGCGGACCTGCCGTTCGCCGACGACGACCACCGGCTCCGGATCGAGGCCCGCGACACCCAGTCGACCGTGGTCGCGAAGTTCCGCACCGAGCTGAAGGACCTCCGGGAGCTGCTCGCGACCGAGGCGACGGACGCGGAGCGGGAGCGGCGCTACCACCGGATGGCGAAGGTCATCGACCGGATCCGCCGGTCGGCGCCGGAGTTCGCGGACCTCGTGGACGTGCGGCGGCACGTGCGGCTCAGCGCCGAGAAGGTGGACCTCGAGGGCAACCACGTCGCGCTGTACGACCACATCGGGGAGAAGTCCGGCGGCGAGTCGCAGGAGCTCGTGGCGTTCATCGTCGGCGCGGCCCTGCGGTACCAGCTCGGCGACGCCGGGGCCGCGCGCCCGCGGTACGCGCCGGTGTTCCTGGACGAGGCGCTGATCAAGGCCGACGCCCGGTTCACGGGCCGGGCGATCGGCGCGTGGCGCGGGCTCGGGTTCCAGCTGGTGATCGGCGCGCCGAACGACAAGTTCAGCGCGCTCGAGCCGCACGTCGACCTCAAGTACGTGGTGCTGAAGGACACGGCGGGCCGGTCGCGCACCAAGGCCGTCGCCGGGGTCGCGGAGGCGGCGCCGCAGGACTGAGCCCTACGCTCGCAGACGACCACCGCGCCGACGCAGCCCCGGGAGCCCGCCGTGCCGCAGCACCCGTCCGTCGCCCTCACCCGGTTCGCCGGCCGGGCGGGGGACCGCAACGACCGTGCGATGGTCGCGTCCGCCGTGCTCGCGGACGAGCTCGCCGCGCGCCTGGGCGTCGAGCCCGTGGTGGTCGGCACGCCGGAGCCGCCCCTCGGGGCGCACTGGGCGGCGGAGCTCGCGGCGGCGCGCCCCGCGCTGGAGGCGATGGCCGCCCGGTACGCCGAGGTGCTCGCCGCCGGCCGGCGTCCCGTGACCGCGCTGAGCCGGTGCGCCGTGGCGCTGGCGACGCTGCCGGCCGTCGCGGAGCACCGGCCCGGGACGGTCGTGCTCTGGTTCGACGCGCACGGCGACGTGCACACCCCGGCGACGACCGGCACCGGGTACCTCGGCGGGCTGGCGCTCAGCGGCCCGATCGGGCTGTGGGACTCCGGGCTGGGAGCGGGCCTCCCGGCGGCGGACGCGGTCCTGGTCGGTGCGCGCGACCTCGACCCCGCCGAGCGGGCGCTCGTGGCCGACGGCACGGTGCGGCTGCTCGGCCCCGGCGCGGACCTGCCCGGACGCCTGGCGGAGGCGGTCGCGGGCCGGCCCGTGTACGTGCACCTGGACTGCGACGTGCTGGCCCCGGACGAGGTCCCCACGGAGTACCGCGTGCCCGGCGGGTTGACGCTCGCGGACCTGGGCGCCGCCGCGGAGGTCCTGGCCCGGGGCGAGGTCGTCGGCCTGGAGGCCGGCGAGATCGAGGCGACCGGCGACCCGGTGCAGGACGCCGCCCACGCCCGCGCGCTCGCCGACGCGCTCCAGCCCCTCCTGGACGCCGTCGCCCGCTGACCGCCAGACTCACGTCCCGTGATCCCCGAGGTGCTGCTCGTGGCCGGTCGCTCCGGCGCCGGCAAGTCGTCCGTCGCGTTCGAGGTGTCCGCGCAGTGGGCGCGCGAGGGCCTCGCGCACTGCCTCGTCGACGGCGACAACCTGTGCGCGGCGTACCCGAAGCCGGCGTCCGACCCGCACGGCAGCGCGCTCACCGAGGCGAACCTGCGCGCCGTGTGGGCGACCTACGCCGCCGCGGGCTACCGGCGGCTGATCTACGTCAACACCGTCAGCGTGCTGGAGCGCGAGCTCGTCACCCGCGCGCTCGGCGGCCGGGCGGACGTGCGGGGCGTGCTGCTCACCGCGTCCGCCCGCACCGTGCGGGACCGGCTCGGGCCGCGGGAGATCGGCTCGGCCCTGCGCGAGCACCTGGACCGCAGCGCCGCGGCCGCCGAGCTGCTGGAGCGCGCCGCCGGGCCGTGGGTGACGCGGGTGCCCACCGACGGCCGGACCGTGGCCGAGGTCGCGCGGGACGTGGCCGGGGCGTCGGGGTGGGCCGCCGACCGCCCGTGAGCCGGGTGCCGAACGGCGACCCCAGCCGCTAGCCGACCGTGGGCGCGGCGTCGTCCGCCGGGGCCTCCGCCTCGTCCGCGTGCGCGACGTGCCGCAGCTGCCCCCAGATGAGCACGACGAACACCGCGGACCCGGCGAACGCGAACCAGAACGGGGCGGTCACGCCCCAGCGCTCCGCCAGCAGCCCGCCGATGCCGGAGCCGATGACGAGCCCGCCGAACACGCCCACCATGTTGACGCTGCCCACCCGGCCCTGGAGCGCCCCCGGCACGGCCCGCTGCCGGACGGTCACCGACGTGGTGCCCCAGATGAACGCGTGCGCCCCGAAGACGAAGAAGATGGCGAGCGCGACCCACGCCTGCCGGGTCAGGGCCAGGCCGAGGTGGGTCAGGGTCTCGACCACCAGCCCGATCCGCATGAGGTTGCCGAGCGACACCCGCCGGGTGATCCAGCCGTACGCCGCCGTGCCCGCCAGCCCGCCGACCGCGCTGACGGTGGTGAGCAGGCCGTAGCCGATCTCGCCCATGCCGAGCCGCCCGGTCGCGTACAGCACGAGCACCGACCACGCGGCCCCGAACGTGATGTTGAAGGTGAAGATCGTCAGGACGAGGGTGCGGACGGCGGCGTGGTGCCGCACCCAGCGGAAGCCCTCGACGATGTCCCGGCCGACGTGGCTGCGCGCGTCCGGGTCCCGCGGGTGCGCGGGCAGCACGATGCGCGCGACCAGCAGCGCCGCGCCCCCGACGACGACCGCCTGCGCGGCGAACGGCCAGACGGCGCCCACGGCGAACAGGGCGGCCCCCAGCGGCGGGCCGGCCAGCTGGTTCACCGTGATGAACCCGGTCTGGAGCCGGGCGTTGGCCACGGCGAGGTCGTCCCGCGCGACGAGCATCGGCAGGAAGGTCTGCGCCGAGCTGTCCGCGAACACCTCCGCGGTGCCGAGCGCGAACAGCGCGGCGAGCACGACGGCGATCGACTCCTGGCCCGTCGCGATCGTGGTGGCGAGCGCGGCGAGCACGACCGCGCGCACCACGTTCACGACCAGCACGATGCGGCGGCAGTCCCACCGGTCGGCGAGCGCACCGGCGAGCAGCCCGAACAGCAGCGGCGGGAGCCACTGCAGGGTCGCGGCCAGCGCCACGAGGCGGGCGTCGTCGGTGAGGGAGGCGACCAGCAGCGGGCCGGCGGCGAGCGCCAGCCCGTCGCCGAGGTTGCTCACCCACGACGACGCGAGCAGCCACCGGAACGGCGTCCCCAGGCGCTGCGGCACCACGGTCTCGGCGAGGCGGCTCACAAGGGCGTGAGCCTAGTGCGCGGCGGCGGGCGCCCGGCAGCTCAATCCGCGACGGCGTCGAGGATCGTCTTCGCGACGCGAGCGTCCGACAGGTACCCCGAGATGCCGTGCTGGTTGCTGGTGGGGTTGTCGACCTTCCCGTAGTCCTCGATCCGGTCGACGGCGAAGTACGGGGCGGTCAGCGGGTGCAGCGCCACGAGGTCCTCCGGGTCGTAGGCGTTGAACCACTCCCGCACCGGGTCCGGCCAGGACAGCGGCTGCAGGGTCCGGGCGACCGCGGACACCGCGAGCGGCGAGCCGAGCGTGACGAGCAGCGGCACCTTCCAGTCCCGGGCCTCCGCCTCGCGGCGCAGCAGGTTGTACGCCACGACCGTCCCCAGCGAGTGCGACACCACGACGCACTCCCCGCCGCCGTCGAGCGCCTGCCGGACCCCGTTCTCGATGGTGTCCCGGACCCGCACGTTGTTCAGGTACTGGTAGACGTCGCGGGTCGCGAGCGCCAGCGACCACGCGCTGACGTTCGGCAGCTTGTCCAGGGCGGTGAGGGTGGCCCGCACCCACTTCCAGTTCAGCGGGCCGCGCTCGACGGCGTCGTCGCCCGCCTCCGCGAGCACCTCGGCGTCCGTGACGCCCGCGTGCGCGGCGATCTCGAGCAGCGCCTCGCGGACGAAGAGGTCCTCCGCGCCGGGCCCGTCCTGCGAGCCCCGGACGATCACCTCCGCCGCGTGCCGCGGGTCCTCGCCGCTGACCAGGTCGAACAGCGTCTGCCCGTAGTACGGGAGTCGGACCCGGTCGTCGGGCAGGTCGGCGCGCCGGCCCGCCTGGTGGGCGCCGACGTCCAGGGCGTCCAGCCACTCCTTCTTCACGGCGGCGGGGTCCTTGTGCTCCTGCGCACGGCCGTGGACCAGGACGAGCGTTCTCATGGCGACTCCTCGGGCGGGGTGCCGAGCACCGCGGCGGCGACCCGCCCGGCGTCGGCGGCGGCGAACAGGGTCCAGTGCGAGGGCAGCCGCGGCGGGAACGCCCGCGCCCGCTCCTGCACGGGTTCCGGGGCGGCGGGCAGCAGGGACCAGCCGCGGGCGAGGAGCGGGACGGGCGTGAGCAGCGACGCCCAGCGGGGGTCGTCGGGGTCGGCCACGCCCCCGGGCTGGGCGAGCAGGGTGACGTCGAACAGCCGGGCGCCGTCGGTGCCGGGCTCGGCGAGGGCCGCGGCGGCGGCGCGCCGTCCCCGGTCGTGCAGCGCCCACGCGCGGTAGACGACGGTGAGGGGGTCGTCGTCGGGCCCGTCGTCGGCCTCGTCGTCGTCGTCCAGGCTGAGCCCGAACCGCGACCAGGCGGCGGAGCGGGCCCGGCGGGCGAGCCCGACGGCCGAGCGGCCGTCGGGCGACCCGGCGGCGGGGTCCCAGGGCATCGCGCAGTCCACCAGGGCGCCGTCCTCGACCAGCGCGACCGTCACGCGCCCGGGCAGCACCGGCAGGACGGCGCAGCAGCCCGAGTCGAGCACCACCAGCGCGGCCGTGTCGGTGAGCCGCTCGAGGCGGACCGCGCGGGCGCCGCGGACGGTCACCGGCGGGCCGGGGGCGACGGCGAGCTCCAGCTCCAGCTCCGGGCCGGACGGGGCGGTGCCCCCGGCGACGGCGAGGTCCCCGGCGCCCGCGAGGTTCTCCGCGAGCCGGTCGGCCGCGGCCGCGGCGGCCCGCACAGCAGGTCCCGCGGGCGCGGCGGGCGCCGGCGTCGGGGCGGCACCCACGGGCGCCGGCGCGTCGCCGGCCGGCGTGGGCGCGGTGTCCGCCCCGCCGGGCGCCCCCGCGTCGGCCGCCGCCTCCGCCGCCGGCGGCCACGGCTCCAGGAGCGACAGCCACGCCACGTCGGGGTCGGACGAGAGCCGCGCGTCGGGCGTCTGCACGAGGTCCAGCGGGGCCCGCACGGCGGCGAGGTGCGCCGCCACCAGCCCGGGCAGCGCGCGCTTGAGCGGCCACGGCCGCACCAGCCCGGGCCGGGGCTCGGGCCGGCCGTCGTCGGGCGTCACGACGTCCGGCAGCTCCCCGCGCAGCGCCCGGACCAGCACCGTGGTGAACAGCGCCCGGTACGCGGCGCCGGCGACGGCCGCGTCCTTCACCTCGTAGGCCGGGTCGCCGAGCGCGCAGGCGTAGAACACGTCCACGGCGGCGGCGGGCCCGTGCGGTGGCAGGTTCGGCACCACCGAGACGCCCTGGATGCCGAGCTCCTGCACGGTGCTGGCGGCGGTGCGGCACGCGTCGGACACCAGCACGACGTGCCGGACCGGCAGCCGCTCGGCCTGCCATGCCGTCAGCGAGACGTTCACCGCCTGGCTGCCGTCCTCCGGGGCGCCGGGCAGCAGCCAGAACTCGCTGTTGCCGTTGTTGACGCCGTGGCCGCTGAAGTAGACGACGAGCTGGTCGACGTCCCCGCGCTGGACGAGCGAGCGGACGCCGGCGAGCACGTCGCCCCCTCGGACGGGCGAGCCGTCGGTGTCGGCGAACGTCAGCACGAGGTCGTCCGGGACGCCCTGCGCGCGCGCCCAGTCCCGCACGGCCGCGACCGCCTCGGGCACGGCGGGCAGCTCGGGGAACCGGCCGCCGGTGCGGGCGACCCCGACCAGGACGACGGCGCGCGCCACCCTGCTCACCCGTCCCCGGGGGTGCGGGGGCGGGCGCCGGTCCGTCCGTGGTCGGCCATCGGGACTCCGTCGTCCAGCGGGTGCTCCGAGTGCAGCACCGGGCCCGGGCGCCGTCAAGGGCCGCCGGAGGTGTGCGCCCCGGGCCTGGTGCCCGGCGGTGCCCCGCTGCTAGCGTTGTGTCCAGCGTCACACCCGTCGGACGGGACCCTCGAGCAACGGCGCTCGCCCCGTCCGACCACGCGCCCGGCCTCCGCCGGGCCGCCCCGGTCCGTCCGTGCGACGTCAGGGGGCAGCGGGATGGTCACCGTCGCCGCTCCGGGATCCACCTCCGCGCTGGCCGAGCAGCTGCGCGAGCGCGAGCAGCGGCAGCAGGAGCTCGCCGCCGGCCGGGCGCGGGACCGGGTGGCCGAGCGCGCCCCCGCGATGGGGGGCCTCGACGGCGAGGACATCGCCGCGGTCAACGACCCGCTGCGGGTCGCGCGCCGGCTGGACCGGGTCAGCCGGTTCCTCACGGGGCGCGACCCGGACTCGGTGCCGTCCGACGCGCCGCCGGCCGCGCTGGTCGCCGACGCCGCGGCCCGGCTCGCGCTGCCGCAGGCGCCCGAGGTGCTGCTGGAGCGCGTGATCAACCAGCCGGACTTCCTCGCCGTCCGGTACCTCGAGGGCGGGCACGTCGCGCAGCGCACCGTGGGCCGCGTCGTCATCCGCGGGTCCGACGGCCGGGTCGCGGGGTACGGCACCGGGTTCCTCGTGTCGGCGCACCTGCTCCTGACGAACCACCACGTGCTGCCGTCCGCCGAGGTCGCCGCGGCGAGCGTCGTGGAGCTCGACTTCCAGCGGTCGCTCGGCGGCAGCCTGCTGCCGGTCGTCGAGCTGCCCCTGGCCCCCGACCGGTTCTTCGTCGCCGACGAGACCCTGGACTTCGCGCTCGTGGAGGTCGTGGGAGCCCCGGACTCGACGGCCCCGTTCGGCTGGTGCCGGCTGACCGACGCGCAGGGCACGGTGGTGGTGGGGGAGTCCGTGACGATCGTGCAGCACCCCCGCGGGCGCGAGAAGGAGGTCGTCCTGCGGGAGAACAAGCTCGTCGACATCCCCGAGCAGGTGCTGCACTACCTGACCGACACGGAGCCCGGGTCGTCCGGGTCGCCGGTGTTCAACGACCAGTGGGAGGTCATCGCGCTGCACCACGCGAGCGTGCCCAGCGGGACGGCGGGGGAGTCGCCGGGGTACCTCAACGAGGGCATCCGGATCAGCCGCATCCTGCGCCACCTGCGGGAGGCGGGGCTCGACGGCGAGCGGCGCGCGCGGGTGGAGGCCCTGGGCACCGCCCCGTCGCCGCACGGCGGGCGCCCGACCACCGGGACGGAGACGGCGCCGCAGCCGACCCGGCACCCGCCCCGCCCCGCCCGGCCGCCCCCGCGCCGGCGCCCGTCACCGTCGAGATCCCCCTGCGGCTCACGGTCTCCCTCGCCCTCGGCGATACCGCGCCCACGGCGCCGCCGGTGGTACGCGTGAACCCCCCGGCGCAGGACGGCGTCGTGCCGCCGGGACCGGCCGTCGAGGCCCTGGCGATCGACCCGGACTACTCGACCCGCGGCGGGTACGACCCCGCGTTCCTCGGCGTCCCGCTGCCGCTGCCCGGTGCGGGGTCGAACGCCGCCGTGGCGTCCGCCGAGCTGCGGTACCACCACTTCAGCGTCGTCATGCACCGCGCGCGCCGCCTCGCGCTGCTCACGGCGGTGAACATCGACGGCGGCGCCACCGACGCGCAGCCCCGCAGCGACGACCGGTGGATCCTCGACCCGCGGCTGCCGCGCTCCGAGCAGACCGGCGCCGACGTGTACGCGGACAACCACCTCGACCGCGGGCACCTGGTCCGGCGCCTGGACCCGGCGTGGGGGCCGCTGTCCCGGGCGGCGAACGACGACACGTTCCACTACACGAACTCCGCGCCGCAGCACCACGCGTTCAACGCGGGGTCGACGCTGTGGCTGGGCCTGGAGGAGTACGTCCTCGGCACCGCGCGGCGCGACCGGCTGCGGGTCAGCGTCGTGAGCGGTCCGGTGCTGGCGCCGGACGACCCGCCGTACCGCGGGACGCTGCTGCCCCGGCAGTTCTTCAAGGTGGTCGCGGTGGTGGACGACCGCGACCGGCTCGTGGTCACCGGGTACGTGCTCGGGCAGGACTCGTTCCTGCCGAGCGTGCTGACGGAGGCGGCGTTCGGCGCGTACCGGACGTTCCAGGTCCGCGTGGCGACGATCGCGGCGCTGACCGGCCTGGACCTGGGCGCGTACGCGGCGGCGGACCCGCTGGGCTCGCAGGAGGCGGCGGTCGCGGCGCACGCGCTGCGCTCCTACGCCGACATCGTCCTGGGCGCCTGACCCGCTGCGCCGGGCCACCGGTGGCGGCGCCCCGGGCCCCGGCCTAGCGTCCGAGAGGCGGGTCCGGCACGCAGGCCCGCGCCCACGCAGCCACACCACGCACGGAGGCACACCCATGACCGAGGAGATCGCGCCGCGCCCGCTGGCGGTCGTGACCGGGGCGTCGAGCGGCATCGGGCTGGAGCTCGCGCGCCGGTTCACCCAGGAGGGCTTCGACCTGGTCGTGGTCGCCGAGGAGCCGCAGATCACCGTCGCCGCGGACGCGCTCGCCGCGTCGGGTGCCGCCGTGCGCGCGGTGCGGGCCGACCTGTCGACCGCCGAGGGCGTCGCCGAGCTGGTCGAGGCGGTGGCGGCGACGGGACGACCGGTGGACGCGCTGGCGCTGAACGCCGGCACGGGCCAGGGCGGCCGGTTCGTCGAGACGCCGCTGGAGGGCGATCTGCGCGTCATCGCCCTCAACGTCGCGGGCAACGTCCGGATGGCGAAGGCGCTGCTGCCGGCCATGGTGGAGCGCGGCGCGGGCCGGGTGCTGTTCACCTCCTCGACCGCGTCCCTCATGCCGGGGCCGTACTACGCCACCTACGCCGCGTCGAAGTCGTTCGTGCAGTCGTTCGCCGAGGCCCTCCGGCACGAGCTCGACGGCACCGGGGTGACGGTGACGACGCTGCTGCCCGGCCCGACGGACACCCGGTTCTTCGAGCGCGCCGGCATGGAGGACACGCCGGTCGGGAAGGGCCCGAAGGACGACCCGGCCGACGTCGCCGACCAGGGGTTCGAGGCGATGATGAAGGGCGACGACAAGGTCGAGGTCCGGTCGCTCAAGGCCCGGCTGCAGACCGCGGCGGCCGCCGTGCTCCCGGACCGGGCGAAGGCCGCGATGCACGCGGGGTTCACGAAGCCGACCGACGACGAGGGCTGAGCCCGCTCAGGCGGTGCCGCGGACCCGGGCCACGACCAGCTCGGGAACCGCGGGCCCGCCGGTGTGCGGCTGCTCGGGGAAGTCGAACACCCCGAGGACGAGCTGCATCGGGTAGTCCGGCGCCTGCGCGAGCGTGCGGGTCACCGTCCCGTCCACCGCGAACGTCACCGAGCCGGGCCGCCAGTCGACCGCGTAGGTGTGCCACGCGGACACGTCGATGCGCGTGCGCGGCGCGGCGAAGTCCTCGCGCAGCGCGGGGTCCCGGAACGGGTGCACGCCCGAGCCCAGCGCGGCCGTCGCGCCGCCGTCCTCGTCGGTGCCGAGCTGGTCCCCGAACACCTCCACCAGGCAGATCTCCCCGCTGCGCTCCGGGACGTCCTCGACCCCGACCAGCCACGCGGAGAACATCGACCCCGGCCCGACGACCGCCCGGCAGGTGACCTCGACGCGCCCGTGCCACGGCGTGTAGGCCCAGCGGGCGGGCTGCTCCTCGCGCACCACGAGCCCCTCCCGGAACGGCTGCTGCCCCTGCGTGCTGCCGACCGGGCCGGACCAGCTGCCGCTCTGCACCGCCGAGACCCGCAGCGGCGGCGTGTGGGTGCCGGGGCACCACACCGGGTGGTCCGGCGGGATCGCGAGCGTCAGCCCGCCCGGGCCCGTGCGCGCGTGGGCGGCGGCCGCGGCGCGCGAGCTCCACGCCGGCAGGTAGGCGGCCGTCCACCCGCGGTCCTCGACGGGGGAGGCGAACCGCTCGTCGACCTGGGTGGGCCCGGGCGGGCCGGGGTGCCCGAGCTGCTGCACGCGGGGGAGTCCGCGC
>NZ_CATKPC010000028.1:0-32348 GCF_949769265.1 Cellulomonas endometrii
CCGGTCGACGTCGCCGAGGCCGTGGCGTTCCTCGCGTCGCCGCAGGCCGGCGGGGTCGTGGGGCAGGTGCTGCGGGTGTGCGGCCAGAGCATGGTCGGCCGGTGACGGCCGTCGCCACCGGGGCGGGGCGCGCAGGCGCCCTCGGCGCGCCGCCCCCGCCCGGCGGGGAGCCGCACGACCTGGAGCTCTCCCCGAGCAGCGTCGCGCGGCTCGGCGACGCGGACCTCGTCCTCTACCTGTCCGGCTTCCAGGCCGCGACCGACCAGGCCGTCGCGGCGTCGGACCCCGCGCACGCCGTGGACGTCGCCGCCGCGGCGGACCTCGAGGCCGGGCCGGACGGCACCGAGCCGGGCGGGTCGGGCTCCGGTCCGCTCGACCCGCACTTCTGGCTGGACCCGACCCGCCTGGCCGCCGTCGGGCACCAGGTCGCCGCGGAGCTCGCGGAGGCCGACCCGGCGCACGCGGACGCGTTCACCGCCGCCGCCGCCGACCTCGCCGCGGACCTGGAGTCGCTCGACGCCGAGCTCGCGGACGGGCTGGCCGCGTGCCGGGGGGCCACGCTCGTCGCGTCGCACGAGGCGTTCGGGTACCTCGCGGAGCGGTACGGGCTGCACCAGGTCGGTATCTCCGGCGTCGACCCCGAGGTCGAGCCGTCGCCGGCACGGCTGCGCGACGTCGCGGAGGTGGTCCGGGCGGAGGGCGTGCGCACGCTGTACTTCGAGGTGCTGGTCAGCCCGAAGGTCACGCAGACCCTGGCCGACCAGCTGGGTGTCGCCACCGCGGTGCTGGACCCGCTGGAGGGCATGGCCGAGCACGACGACCGCGACTACCTCGACGTGATGCGGGACAACCTGGACGCGCTCGCGACGGGCCTGGCCTGCGCCGCGTGACGCTCCGGTGCCCTGGGGCGGCGTCAGTGCGACCGCAGCGCCTCGACCAGGTCGGCCTTGTTCATCGACGACCGGCCCTCGATCCCCACCTCGGCGGCCTTCTTCCGCAGGTCGTCGACCGTCCAGTCCTCGTACGAGCCGGACTGGCCGCCCTTCTTCCCGACCGACGAGCGGCCGCGCGCGGCGGCGGCGTTCGCGATCCGCGCGGACTTCTCCTTGCTGTTGCCCTCGTCGCGGAGCTCCTCGTAGAGCCCCTTGTCCTTCACGCTCGGTCCCGGGTCACGGCGCGGCACGGCGGCCTCCTCGCATCGACGTCTGCGGACACCTCCGACTGTGCCCCCGCGCCGGTCGGGGCGCATCCGCACGGCGACGCCCCGGCGGCTCGGGGGTAGCGTGCCGGGCGTGACGCCCGACCCGACGCCGCCGGTCCGCGTGGTGGAGATCGATACCCCGCAGGGCCCGGCGCGCGCGCACGTGCACGCCCCGCCCGGGGTAGACGTGCCCGGGGTGGACGTGCCCGGGGTGGACGTGCCCGGGGTGGACGTGGGCGCGGCCGACGCGCGCGGGCGCCTCGCGCTCCCGGGTGCGCTCGTGCTCGGGCACGGCGCCGGCGGCGGGATCGGCGCCCCGGACCTGGTCGCCGTGACGGCTGCCGCGACCGCCTCCGGCCTCGCCGTGGTGCTGGTCGAGCAGCCGTACCGGGTCGCCGGCCGGCGCGTCGGCCCGCGCGGCCCGGCGCTGGACTCCGCGTGGACGGCCGTGCTGGCGCACCTGCGGGAGCACGTCCTCGACGCCCCGGTCGTCACCGGCGGGCGCTCGGCGGGCGCGCGCACCGCCTGCCGCACCGCGACGGCCACCGGTGCGGTCGGCGTGCTGTGCCTGGCGTTCCCGACGCAGCCGCCCGGCCGCCCCGACGCGCCGAGCCGCGTGCCCGAGCTGGACGCCGCGGGCGTCCCGGTGCTTGTCGTGCAGGGCGAGCGCGACCCCTACGGCACCCCGCCCGGCGCACCGGGCCGCACGGTGGTGACGGTCGCGGGCGACCACGCGCTCCGCAAGGACCTCCCGGCGGTCACGGGCGCGGTGCGCGCGTGGCTGCCGACGGTCCTCCCGGCCTGAGCCCCGCCCGCGGGGCTCAGCCGTCGAGGAACGTGCGGACGGCCTCGGTGACCAGCGCGTGGTCCTCCGCCTGCGGGAGGCCGGAGACGGTCACCGCGCCGACGACGCCCACGCCCTCGACGTGCACCGGGAAGGACCCGCCGTGGGCGGCGTACTCCTGCAGCGGCAGCTCGTGCACCGCGGCGAACGTCGTGCCCTTCGCCCGCGCGCGCAGGCCCTGCAGGTACGACGACGTGCCGAACCGCTCGACCACGCGGACCTTCCGCTCGACCCAGGAGTCGTTGTCGGCGCTGGTCCCCGGACGGGCGGCGTGGAACAGCTGCTGCGTGCCGCGCCGGACGTCGACGGTCACCGGCAGCGCCCGCTCGGTCGCCAGGCGCACCAGCAGCGAGCCCAGCTCCCACGCGTCGTCGTTGGTGAAGGTGGCGAAGCGCAGCTCCCGCTCCTGCCGCTCGACCTCGGCGATCAGTGCCTGCACGTCCGTCTCGTCGCTCATGCCGCCGATCCTGTCATCCCGCCGTCGCGCGCCGGACCGCGCGGACCACGGTGTCGCGGATGGTGACGTCCCGGCCGTCGGGGTCCTGGGCGGTCCGGGGCCGCGCCTCCGCGACCCGCAGGTCCCACTCACCGGGACGGAGCGCGGCGACCACGTCCTCGGGCGCGAAGAACAGGTCGGGCACGTCGGGCCGCCCGATCGTCGTGCCCAGGTCGCTCGCGTGGTGCGCGACCACCAGGAGCGTGCCGCCCGGCGCGACGGCATCCGACAGCCGCGCGAACGCGACGGCCCGGTCGGCCGGGGGCAGGTGCAGGAAGTGCGTCGTGACGAGGTCGTACCGCTCGCCGCCGGCGTCCCAGCCGGTCACGTCCGACCGCACGGTGCGGACCCGCGCCGCGATGTCCGGGCCCGCGGCCGCTGCGGCCTGCTCCACGCGGTCCAGGGCCGCCTGGGCCAGGTCCACCCCGGTCACCCGCCAGCCCCGTGCGGCGAGCCACAGCGCGTCGCCGCCCTCGCCGCACGCCATGTCCAGCGCGGCGCCCGGCGGCAGGTCGGAGACCTCGTCGACGAGCTGCACGTTCGGCCGCCCGCTCCACACCTGGCTGACGGAGCGGTACCGCTCCTCCCAGAACTCCCGGTCGTGCCGCACCTCGTGCGAGCCGTGCGGCCCGTGCCCGTCGTGCCCGCTCACAGCCCGTGCCGCCCGTCGCCCGCGAGCCGCCCGGCGAGCTCCCGCTCGGCCCGCGCGGAGAACGGCGCGGACTGCTCCGCGCGGTACCGCTCCACCGCCGCGCGGGTGTCCTCCGCCCCGAGCTCCGCGACCAGCGTCGCGGCCGCGCTGAGCCCGCCCGCCGCGGCGACGACGACCTGCGCCCGCAGGTCCGCCGCGTTGCCGACCACGCGGACGCCCGGCACCTCGGTCTCCCCGTCCGGCCCCGCCACGACCCGGGAGCCGACCACGCGCCCGTTCATCAGCAGCGGCTCGACCGTGAGCCCGAGCCCGGCCAGCCCGTCCAGCCGTGCCGCCATCCCGGTGGCCACCACCACGGCGTCGCACGGCAGCTGCACGCCGGACGCGAGGCGCACGCCCCGGAGCGCGTCGTCGACCACGACCAGCCCGGCCACCGTCCCGTCGACGACCCGGACCCCGAGCGCGGCGAGCTGCTCCCACTCCGCGTCGGTGGGCTCCTCGCCGGTGTGCAGCAGGAGCGTCACGTCGGGCGTCCACTGCCGCCACATCTGCGCCTGGTGCACGCCGAACGGCCCGGACCCGATGATCGCGACCGCGCGGTCCCGCACCTCCCAGCCGTGGCAGAACGGGCAGTGCAGGACGTCCCGCCCCCAGCGCTCCGCGACCCCGTCGACCGCGGGCAGCGTGTCCGACAGGCCGGTGGCGACCAGCACGCGGCGGGCGTGCACGACGCGCCCGTCGGCGAGCTCGGCGCGGAACAGCGCCCCGTCCCGCCGGGCGTCCGCGACGCGGTCCTCGACCACCTCGCCGCCGTACCCCTCGACCTCGGCACGGCCCCGGGCGAGCAGCTCGCCCGGCGGCAGGCCGTCGAGCCCGAGGTAGGCGTGCATGTGCGCCGCCGGCTTGTTCCGCGGTGTGCCGTCGTGCACCACCAGCACCCGACGGCGCGCCCGGGCCAGGGTGAGCGCCGCGCTCAGCCCCGCAGCCCCGCCGCCGACCACCAGCACGTCGTACCGGTCCTGCTCGTCCATGGTGCTCCTCCGCTCGTCTGCGTCCACGGTCCACGGTTCCGCGCGGAGCGCCACTTGACAAACGTCGTTGCCGGAACGGCAAATGGCTCCATGGCGGAGACCTCGGACCTGGACCCGGTGCTCGACGCGGTGGGCCCGCGGCTGCGCGCCCTGCGGCAGCGCAGCGGCGCGACCCTCGCCGACCTGTCCCGCACCACGGGCATCTCGGTGAGCACCCTGTCGCGGCTGGAGTCGGGCGGCCGCCGCCCCACCCTCGAGCTGCTGCTGCCGCTCGCCCGGGCGCACCAGGTGCCGCTCGACGAGCTCGTCGGGGCGCCGCAGACCGGCGACCCGCGCGTGCACGCCACGCCGTTCGAGCGCCACGGCGTGACGTACGTGCCGCTCACGCAGCGACCGGGCGGCCTGCAGGCGTACAAGCAGGTGTTCCCCGCCGGGCACCACCCCGGGCCGCCGGAGCCACGGACCCACGAGGGCTACGAGTGGATGTACGTCCTGTCGGGGCGGATCCGCCTGGTGCTCGGCGAGCACGACCTGCTGCTGCAGCCCGGCGAGGCCGTCGAGTTCGACACCCGGCTGCCGCACTGGTTCACCAACCCCGGGCCGGGCTCCGCGGAGGTGATCAGCCTCTGGGGCCCGCAGGGCGAGCGGATGCACATCCGCGCGCGGTCCACCCGCACCGCCCGGGCCGCCGACGCCGCCCCGTGACGCCCGGCCGGCTCAGCCCAGCGCGAGCACCGCCGCGACCACGCACAGCGGCGCCAGCCACAGCCCCTGCACCAGGAACGCCCGCGCCGGCACGTGCAGGAGCGCCTGCCGGCACCGCTGCCACCACAGCACCGTGGCCAGGGACGCCCACGGCGTGAGCAGCGGTCCGACCCCGGTCCCGATCAGCACGGCCGCGAGCCGCCGGGTGTCGTCCCCCGCGACCGGCTCGAGCACGAGGTACGCGGGCAGGTTGTTCACGAGGTTCGCCGCGCCCGCCGACAGCCCGGCGACGCCGAGCAGCGCGCCGGTCCCGCTCCCGCCGGGTGCGAGCGCCACGAGCGCGTCGCCCAGCCCGCGCACGTGCAGGGTCTCGACGAGCACGAACAGCGCGCCCACCACGAGCAGCATCCGCCACGGGACGAGGTCCCGCGCCCGGCCCGGCAGCGCCCGCCGGCGCACCCCGGTCGCGACCAGCAGCACGACCGCGGCGCCGGACGCGACCGCCCACACGGGCAGCCCGGCGACGAAGCCGGCGGCCATCACGGCGACGGCGGCGGCGGTGACGAGCAGCAGCGGCCGGTCGGGCGGCACGTACCGCTCCCCCGGCCGGAACCGCCCCCGCAGCTCCCGGCGGCCCCGGACGGCCAGCACGACCACGGTGACCAGGACGGCGGCGAGCGCGGGCGCCCACATCACCCCGACGTAGCCCGCGTCCTGCTCGGCGAACCGGCGGTCGGCCAGCAGGTTGGTGAGGTTCGAGACCGGGAGCAGCAGCGACGCGGTGTTCGCGAGCGCCACCACGGTCAGCGCGAGCAGCAGCGGCGACGTCCCCGTGCGCCGGGCGAGCGTGATGGCCAGCGGCGTCAGCAGCACCGCGGTCGTGTCGAGCGACAGCAGCACGGTCGACACGACGGCGATGGCCACGAGCAGCAGCCACAGCACCCACCGGCGGCCGCCGGCGGACCGGGCGGCGACGTCCGTCGCGACGTCGAACAGCCCGGCCGCGCCGCACAGCTCGGCCACCACGGTGAGCGCCGCGACCAGCACGAGCACCGGGCCCACCCGGGCCGCGAGCGCCACTGCGTCCGCGCCCGGGAGCGCGCCGGTCAGCACGACGACGGCGGCTGCCACGACGGCCGCCGCCCACCACGGGACGGACCGTCGGGACACGGCGGCACTCTAGGGCCGCGGCCGCGGGCCCGCCCGGCGGCGGACGGGCCCGGCGCGCCCCGCCTCCCTCAGTCCAGCAGCCCCTGGGCCAGCGCCGGCGCGATCACCGGGGTGAGCGGGAGCCGCGGCACGAGGGTCGCCTGCACCGCGTGGTACAGGTCGGCCTTGCCCTCCCACACGGTCCGGGACACGGTGTTGTCGGTGCCGAGCTCGTGCCACCAGGACCCGCCGTCCCGGTCGATCAGGTGCTGCTCGGCGTAGTCCCACCAGGTCGCGTACCAGTCGTCGAACCGCTGCTCCCCCGTGGCGGCGTGCAGGGCCGCGGCGGCCGCGATGCCCTCGGCGGCCACCCAGTGCATCCGCTCGCGGACCACCGGCGCCCCGGACCAGTCGACGGTGTAGACGAACCCCGGCGCGCCGTCGACGGACCAGCCCTCGCGGACGGCGGCGTCGAACAGGGACACCGCGTCGTCGAGCATCCACAGCGGCGCGACGTCGCCGGCGGCGGTGATCGCGGCCCGGGCGTGCAGGGTGAGGCGCGCCCACTCCAGCCAGTGCCCGATGGTGGCGCCGTACGGCCGGAACGGGTGCGCCGGGGTGTCGACGTTGTACTCCAGGTCGGCGTCCCAGCCGGCGTCGAAGTGCTCCGGGATGCGCCACGCGTTGTCGCGGGCGAACCCGTGCACGACGCGGGTGAGGATCCGCACCGCGCGGTCCAGCCAGACCCGCTCGCCCGTGACGCCGTGGGCCGCGAGGTACGCCTCGACGGTGTGCATGTTGGCGTTGACGCCGCGGTACCCGTCGAGCTCCGTGAACGTCCGGTCCCAGGACTCGACGGCCATCCCGGCCTCCTCGTCCCAGAACCGCTGCTCGGAGACGGTCAGGGCCTCGCGCAGCAGCGCCTCGGCGCCGGGGCGGCCCGCGGCGGCGGCGGACGACGTGGCCAGCACGACGAACGCGTGCGGGTAGGCGGCCTTGGCGTCGTCCCGGGGTGTGCCGTCGGCGTTCACCTCGGCGAACCAGCCGCCGTGCTCGGTGTCGCGGAACAGCCCGTCGAGCGCGGCGAGCCCGTGGTCCACGAGGGCCGCGTTGCCCGGCCGGCCCAGCAGGTGCGCGAGCGCGTACACGTGCGTCATCCGGCAGGTGATCCACAGCTCGACGGGCCCCGGCAGCGGCCGGCCCACGTCGTCCAGGCGCAGGAACCCCCCGGAGGGCGCGGCGGACGCCCTCCCGAAGGCGAGCAGGCGGTCGGTCTCGGTCTCCAGCCAGCGGGCGTGCGCGGGCGTCGTCAGCCACGTCATGGCTGTCACCCTAGTCACACCCGGCGCGCGCAGCAGCGCCGCGCGCGGGCCCGAAACCGCTGGCCGGGGCCACCGCGACGTGCCCGCGCGACGCGCAGCCGGACCTTTGACACCGCGTACCCGCCGCACGAGGATGGGCGCCGACCACCCGCGCGCGAGCGCCCGCACCGCCGCGTGGGTGCCCAGGTCCCGGCGACCGTGGCGCGTCCCTCCAGACGGCGGCGCCCTGACCGATCAGACTGGTGCCCTCCGGACCCGCACGCCCGCACGACCCCGCCCCTCCGCACCGCACTCCGCACCCCCTGGAGCACCTCCCGTGGCACCCGCGCCCGACCGTCCCACCGCGGTCCTCGACGGCCTCGACGCCGTCCTGTTCGACCTCGACGGGGTCCTCACCCCGACCGCCGTCGTGCACATGCACGCGTGGGCGCGCCTGTTCGCGCCGCTGCTCGACGAGCGGGGGGCCGCGCCGTACACGGACGCCGACTACTTCGCGCACATCGACGGCAAGCCCCGGTACGAGGGCGTCCGGTCGCTGCTGACCTCGCGCGGCATCGAGCTGCCGTGGGGGGACCCGTCCGACAGCCCCGACACCGCGACCGTCTGCGGCCTCGGCAACCGGAAGAACGCGGTGTTCACGCAGGTGCTCGAGTCGGAGGGCGTCGAGCCGTACCCCGGCTCGGTGCGGCTGGTCGACGCGCTGATCGCCGAGGGGCGCCGCGTCGCCGTCGTCTCCAGCAGCCGCAACGCCGTCCCGGTGCTCGCCGCCGCGGGCCTGACGGACCGCTTCCCCCTGGTCGTGGACGGGCTCGTCGCCGCCGAGCGCGGCCTGGCCGGCAAGCCGCGGCCGGACACCTACCTGTACGCCGCCGAGCAGCTGGGCGTGCCGCGCGAGCGCGCCGTCGTGGTCGAGGACGCCGAGTCCGGCGTCGCGTCCGGCCGCGCCGGGGACTTCGGCCTCGTGGTCGGCGTCGACCGGGGCGCCGGCGCCGACGTCCTCCTGGAGCAGGGCGCCGACCTGGTCGTGGACGACCTCGCCGAGCTCCTGCGCAGCACCCCCGACCGCACCGACACCGAGAGCACCGAGCCGTGAACCCGACCTCCCTGTTCACCCCCGACCCCCTGGACCGGCACCGGTTCCCGCGGGACCCGTGGAAGCTGCGCGAGACGCGGCACGACGCCTCGGACCTCGGCCGCACCGAGACGCTGTTCGCGGTCGGCAACGGCTACCTCGGCATGCGCGGCAACGTCGAGGAGGGCCGGGACAGCCACAGCCACGGCACGTTCATCAACGGGTTCCACGAGACCTGGCCGATCCGGCACGCCGAGGAGGCCTACGGCTTCGCGCGGGTGGGCCAGACGATCGTCAACGTCCCCGACGCCAAGATCATGCGGCTGTACGTCGACGACGAGCCGCTGCTGCTGACCGTCGCGGACCTGCACGAGTACGAGCGCGGCCTCGACTTCCGCGACGGCGTGCTCTACCGCGACCTGGTGTGGCAGACGCCGTCGGGCAAGCGGGCGCAGGTGCGCTCGAAGCGCATGGTGTCGTTCACCGAACGGCACCTCGCGGTCATGACGTACGAGGTCACGATGCTCGACGCCGACGCCCCGGTGGTCGTGAGCAGCCAGATCCTCAACCGGCAGGACGGCCAGGACGAGTACCACGTGCGGGCCGCCGCGATGGGCGAGGGCTTCGACCCGCGCAAGTCCGAGCAGCTGACGAACCGCGTCCTGGAGCCCCGCTCCCACTGGGGCGCGGACGGCCGGTACGTGCTGTCCTACCGCACGGCCGCGTCGGGGATGACCCTGTCGGTGGCCGCCGACCACAGCATCGAGACGGAGAACGCCTACGAGGAGCGCACGCTCGTCGAGGACGACCTCGCCAAGCACGTGTACCGGGTCGACGCGAAGCGCGGCCAGACCATCCGGATCACCAAGGTCGTGGCGTACCACTCGTCCCGCGGCGTGCCCGCGCGCGAGCTCGCGGACCGGTGCCGCCGCACCCTGGACCGCGTGCAGAAGACGGGCGTCGAGCAGCAGCTGGCCGACCAGCGCGCGTGGCTGGACGACTTCTGGGCGCGCAGCGACGTCGAGGTGCACGGCCAGCCCGAGCTGCAGCAGGCCATCCGGTGGAACCTGTTCCAGATCGCCCAGGCCACGGCCCGCTCCGAGGGCAGCGGCATCGCGGCGAAGGGCCTGACGGGGTCCGGCTACAGCGGGCACTACTTCTGGGACACCGAGATCTACGTCCTGCCGTTCCTCACGTACACGTCGCCGCGCGCGGCCCGCAACGCCCTGCGGTTCCGCTACACGATGCTCGACGCCGCCCGCCGCCGGGCCGCCGAGCTGAACCAGAACGGCGCGCTGTTCCCCTGGCGCACGATCAACGGCGAAGAGGCCTCGGCCTACTACGCCGCCGGCACCGCGCAGTACCACATCGACGCGGACATCGCCCACGCCGTGCGGCAGTACGTGGCCGCCACCGGCGACGACGGGTTCCTCGCGCGGGAGGCGATCGACATCCTCGTCGAGACCGCCCGCATGTGGGCCGACCTCGGGTTCTGGCGCGGCAGCAACGGCGACTCCTCGTTCCACATCCACGGCGTCACGGGCCCGGACGAGTACACGACCGTGGTGAACGACAACCTGTTCACCAACGTGATGGCCCGCGCGAACCTGCGCGGCGCCGTCGAGGCCGTGGACCGGCTCGCGCACGAGGACCCCGCCGCGCACGGGGCGATGGTCGCCCGCCTGCACCTCACGCAGGACGAGCTGGACGAGTGGGCGCACGCCGCCGAGCGGATGCACATCCCGTTCGACGAGCGCCTGGGCATCCACCCGCAGGACGCGCAGTTCCTGGAGAAGGAGCTGTGGGACCTGGCGAACACCGACCCGGCGAAGCGGCCGCTGCTGCTCTACTACCACCCGCTGGTGATCTACCGGTTCCAGGTGCTCAAGCAGGCGGACGTCGTGCTGGCGCTGTTCCTGCAGGGCGACCAGTTCACCCTCGAGGAGAAGCTGGCCGACTTCGACTACTACGACCCGCTGACCACCGGCGACTCCACGCTGTCGGCGGTCGTCCAGTCCATCGTCGCGTCCGAGGTCGGGTACCAGGAGCTCGCGCTGCGGTACTTCACCTCCGCGCTGTACGTGGACCTCGCTGACCTGCACCACAACACCTCCGACGGCGTGCACGTCGCGTCGGCCGGCGGCGTGTGGAGCGCGCTGGCGTGCGGGTTCGGCGGCCTGCGCGACCACGAGGGCGTCGTGTCCCTGGACCCGCGCCTGCCCGAGGTCTGGGACGGGCTGACGTTCCGCCTGACGCTGCGCGGCACCCGCGTGCGCGTCGACGTCCGGCACACCGAGCTCCGGCTCACGGTCGAGGACGGCGACGCGGCGGACGTCGTCGTGCGCGGCGAGCACGTGAAGGTCACCGCGGGCGACCCGGTCGTCGTCGCGCTCAGCCCCGCCCCGCGGCTGATCGGCACGCCGACCGTCCGCGACATCGAGGGCAACCGCCGCGCCGACGGCACGCTGCTGACCGCGACGGTGCCGGACCACCCGACGGTGCTCACGCCGCCGCCGATGCCGCACGACTGACGCCGCAGGCCCCGGCGGAGGCCCGTCGCACCCCCGGGGGCGGCGGGCCTTCGCGCGTCGCGGGGCGGCCGGGAGGGGCCCGCCGCCCGAGGACCTACGTCCCCGGGACTCCGGTCCCAGACTTTGTGAAAAGTTTCTCGATAGCGTGTTCCACGTGAGGCCGATGGAGTCCTCCGACCCCCACCCGGACCACCATCGGGAGAATCCCGTGACCATCACGACGAGCACCGACACCGCCGCCGCGATCGACCAGCTGGTCGACGGCGCCACCAAGGCGCTGGCCGAGTACGCCCACTTCACGCAGGAGGACGTCGACCGCCTGGTCAAGAAGGCCGCCGTCGCCGCGCTCGACCAGCACGGGCACCTCGCCGAGCTGGCCGTCGAGGAGACCGGCCGAGGCGTCTTCGAGGACAAGGCCGTCAAGAACATCTTCGCCTGCGAGCACGTCACCAACTCGATGGCGAGCCTCAAGACGGTCGGCGTCATCAGCCGCGACGAGATCAACGGCATCACCGAGATCGCCGAGCCGGTCGGCGTCATCTGCGCCATGACCCCGGTGACCAACCCGACCTCCACCGCCATCTTCAAGTCGCTCATCGCGCTGAAGACCCGCAACCCGATCATCTTCGCGTTCCACCCGAACGCGCAGAAGTCGTCCGTCGCCGCGGCGAAGGTCGTGCGGGACGCCGCGGTCGCCGCGGGCGCCCCGGAGCACTGCATCCAGTGGGTCGAGGCCCCCTCGATGGAGGCGACCGGCCTGCTGATGAACCACCCCGGCGTCTCGACGATCCTCGCGACCGGCGGCAACGCGATGGTCCGCGCCGCGTACTCCTGCGGCAAGCCGGCCCTCGGCGTCGGGGCGGGCAACGTCCCGGCCTACATCGAGAAGACCGCGAAGCTGAAGCGGGCCGTCAACGACGTGGTGCTGTCCAAGTCGTTCGACAACGGCATGATCTGCGCGTCCGAGCAGGCCGTCATCCTGGACGACGCGATCTACGACGCCGCGCTCGCCGAGTTCGCCGTGCTGCACGCCTACAAGGCGTCCAAGAAGGAGAAGGCGCTGCTGGAGAAGTTCATCTTCGGCGTCGAGGCCAAGGGCAAGAACTGCGCCGACGCGAAGCTGAACCCGACGGTCGTCGGCAAGTCGCCGCAGTGGATCGCCGAGCAGGCCGGCTTCACCGTCCCCGCGGACACCTCGATCATCCTGGCCGAGGTCTCCGGCGTCGGCCCCCAGGAGCCGCTGACCCGCGAGAAGCTGTGCCCCGTCCTCGCGGTGCTGCGCGCCGGCTCGACGGAGCAGGGCATCCAGCTCGCCGAGCAGATGGTGGAGTTCGACGGCCTCGGCCACTCCGCCGCGATCCACACCCAGGACGAGGCCCTGACCGAGGAGTACGGCTCCCGCGTCAAGGCGATCCGCGTCATCGCGAACGCCCCCTCGTCGCTCGGCGGCATCGGCGACATCTACAACGCCTTCATCCCGTCGCTCACCCTGGGCTGCGGCTCGTACGGCCACAACTCGGTGTCGAACAACGTGTCGGCGATCAACCTCGTGAACGTCAAGCGCGTGGGCCGGAGGAACAACAACTTGCAGTGGTTCAAGGTCCCCGCCAAGACGTACTTCGAGCCGAACGCCATCCGGTACCTGTCCGACATGGCCGACGTCGAGCGCGTCACCATCGTCACCGACGGCACCATGACCACGCTGGGCTTCGTGGACCGTGTGCTCGACGTCCTGAACCGCCGCGCCAACAAGGTGTCGGTCCAGATCATCGACCAGGTCGAGCCCGAGCCGTCCGTCAAGACGGTCCAGGCCGGCGCCGCGCAGATGCGCCACTTCCGCCCCGACACGATCATCGCGCTGGGCGGCGGCTCGCCGATGGACGCCGCGAAGGTCATGTGGCTGCTGTACGAGCACCCCGAGATCGTGTTCTCGGACCTCAAGCAGAAGTTCTTCGACGTCCGCAAGCGCGCGTTCAAGTTCCCGACGCTGGGCGAGCTCGCCAAGCTGGTCTGCATCCCGACCACGTCGGGCACCGGCGCCGAGGTCACCCCGTTCGCCGTCATCTCGGACCCCGACGCCGGCAAGAAGTACCCGCTGGCCGACTACGCCCTGACGCCGACCGTCGCGATCATCGACCCGGTCCTCACGTCCAAGATGCCGCGCTCGCTGGCCGCCGACTCCGGCTTCGACGCCCTGACCCACGCCACCGAGGCGTTCGTCGCGGTGTACGCCAACGACTTCACCGACGGCATGGCGCTGCAGGCCATCCGCCTCATCTTCGACAACCTGGCGCAGTCGGTGAACGGCGACCCGGCCGACCCGGCCACCAAGGACGCCCGCGAGAAGATGCACAACGCCGGCACCATCGCGGGCATGGCGTTCGGCAACGCCTTCCTCGGGATCGTGCACGCGATGGCGCACGTCATCGGCTCGACGTTCCACCTGGTCCACGGCCGGACGAACGCCACGCTGCTGCCGCACGTCATCCGGTACAACGGCCAGATCCCGACCAAGCTCACCAGCTGGCCGAAGTACGAGCACTACGTCGCCCCGGAGCGGTTCCAGCAGATCGCCCAGATGCTGGGCCTGCCCGCCGAGACCCCGGAGCAGGGCGTCGAGTCCTACGCGCTGGCGATCGAGGCGCTCCGGGCGAAGGTCGGCATCCCCGCGTCCTTCCAGGCGCAGGGCGTCGACGAGCAGGACTTCCTGTCCCGGCTCGACGAGGTCGCCATGGGCGCGTACGAGGACCAGTGCGCACCGGCCAACCCCCGGATGCCGATGCGCGCCGACATGAAGGACATCATGACCGCGGCCTACTACGGCACCTCCGTCGCTGAGGTGCGGGGCCGCCGCGAGCAGCAGCAGGGCGCGGACGTCGCGCCCGCCGGGGCGGGGGCCCCGGTCGAGGACGACGCCACGGTCGCGTCCTCCTGACCCCCTAGGGTCGGCTGCTCGCCGAGCGCCCCGTCCGCGGATCCCGCGGGCGGGGCGCTCCTCTGCGCCCGCACGGTGCCTCGGCGCGTCCGGGGCGCGCCCAGGTCCGCCTGGCACACTGGCCCCTCCCCGACGAGGAGGCCCCATGACCACCCGCCGCGCCACCCGCTCCGCCCGCGCCCTGCTCGCCGTCCCGCTGCTGCTCGGCGCGACCGCCCTGCTCGGTGCGTGCTCCGAGATCGACCAGGCGGCCGGCCAGGCCCAGTCCGCGGTCGAGTCCGCCCGTGACGCCGCCGACCAGGTCCGCGAGCTCGCCGACTCCGCCCGGGAGCGCGTCGAGTCCGCCCGCGCGACCGTCGACGACGTGACCGCCCGGCTGTCGGGCCTCGACGCGGACGCGCGCGCCGCGACCGAGGACGCGCTCGGTCAGGCGTCCACCGCGATGGACGACGCCACCGCCGCGCTGGACCAGGCGCAGGCGGACGGCTCGGCCGCCGCGCAGGAGCAGCTCGACTCGGCGCGCTCCAGCCTGGATTCCGCCCGGGCCGCGCTCGACTCGGCGTCCGGCCAGGTCGACGCGACGACCGCGGACGCCCTCGACCGCCTCGCGGAGCAGGTGGAGGAGCTGAGCCGCCAGGTCGGGGAGGCCGAGCAGGGCTGAGCCCCGCCCCGCCCGCGCACCTGGGCGAGACCTGGTACGACCGGTCCCGCAGAGGTCACCCGCAGGAGCGAGCGCGGACCACTTCACGCGGGGGTGGATCCTGCCGATCACTGGGGTATGACCACGCAGCACCCGCGCCCCCGGACCCGGCACCACGTGCCGTGGTGGGTCGCGTGCGCGTGGGGCTCGATCGGGCTGCTCGTCGCGGGCGGGCTGGCCGCGGCCTCCGGGGTCCTGTAGCCCTCAGGCGAGGGCCTGTCTGATTCTCAGATCGCGGAGTAGGCTCGTGACATGCGGACCGTCACAGCCACGCGCGCGTCCCGCGGGTTCTCCGACCTGCTGGACGCCGTCGAGCACGGCGAGACGATCTCCATCACGCGGGCCGGCCACGTCGTCGCCGAGATCCGCCCGGCGTCGCCCTCCACCGGACGCCGCCTGCACGAGGCCCTCGCCGGGATCCCCCCGCTGGACGACGACCTCGAGGCGGACATCGCCGCCGCGACGTCGCTGCTGACGGAGGACCCGGACCCGTGGCACGCCGGCTGATCCTGGACACGGGCGCGCTGATCGCCTTCGAGCGCGGGACGCTCGACCGGTCGGCGCTGTTCGACGACGACCTGGCGATCGCCGCCGTGACCGTCGCCGAGTTCCGCGTCGGCGTCGAGCTCGCCGACACCCCTGCCCGAGCCGCCTCCCGAGCACGCGCGCTCGCGGCGATCGTCGAGGCGACGACCGTGCTGGACTACACCGAGCGCACCGCCGTCGAGCACGCCCTGCTGCTCGCGCACGTCCGGCGCGTCGGGGTACCCCGCGGCGCCCACGACCTCATCATCGCGGCGCACGCCGCCGAGCACGGACGCGCGGTGGTCACGCTCGACCGGCATGCGGCGTTCGACGCGCTGCCCGGGGTCGAGATCGTCGAGCCCTGACCGTCACCGCCGACCGCACTGCGGGCAGCCCCGCGACGTGCCGGCGGCCGGGTCTACCCTCCTGGCGTCCCCTCACGACAGGACCCCCATGACGACGACCTCCCCCGCCGACCCCGCCGCCACGCCCGGCGGCCGGTGGCGCGACGTCGCCCGCGCGACCGGGCTGCTCGGCGCCGACGGCGTGCCGCGCCCGACGATCTTCGCGGAGATGTCGGCGCTCGCCGCGGCGACCGGCGCCCTCAACCTCGGTCAGGGGTTCCCCGACGTCGACGGCCCGGAGTCGGTCAAGCGCGTCGCCGCCGACGCGATCGCCGCGGGGGTCAACCAGTACCCGCCCGGCCCGGGCATCCCCGAGCTGCGCCGCGCCGTCGCGGACCACCAGCGGCGGCACTACGGGCTGGAGCCGGACCCGGACACCGAGGTGCTCGTCACCACCGGCGCGACGGAGGCGCTGGCGGCGGCGGTGCTCGCGCTGACGGAGCCCGGCGACGAGGTGCTGACCCTCGAGCCGTTCTACGACTCCTACGCCGCCGTCATCGGCCTGGCGGGCGCGCGGCACACCACCGCCCCGCTCCTCGCGACCCCGGACGGGTTCCGGCTCGACGCCGAGGCGCTGCGCGCGGCCGTCACCGACCGCACCCGGATGATCCTGCTGAACACCCCGCACAACCCGACCGGCGCCGTCCTGACCCGCGAGGAGCTCGCGGTCGTCGCGGAGGTCGCGGAGCGGCACGACTGCCTCGTGGTCACCGACGAGGTCTACGAGCACCTCACCTACGACGGCGTGCGGCACGTCCCGTTCGCGACCCTGCCGGGCGCCGCGTCCCGGACGCTCACGATCTCGTCCGCGGGGAAGACGTTCTCGTTCACCGGCTGGAAGATCGGCTGGGTGACCGGCCCCGCCGCCCTGGTGGACGCCGTGCGCGCGGTGAAGCAGTTCCTCACGTACGTGTCGGGCGCCCCGTTCCAGCCGGCGGTCGCGCACGCCCTCGCGCTGGAGACGCTGGGCGACGCCGCACCGGACTCCGGGTGGATCGCGGACCTCGCCGGCTCGCTCGCCCACCGCCGGGACCTGCTGAGCGCCGGGCTGGCCGAGGCGGGCTTCGACGTCGTGCGGCCGCAGGGCACGTACTTCGTGGTCGCGGACGCCGCGCGGCTGCTGGCGGGCCCGCTCGCGGGCTCGGGCCTGACGGACGCGGCGGACCTGTGCCGGGCCCTGCCGCGGCTGGCGGGCGTGGTCGGGGTCCCCGTCACGGCGTTCACGCACGCGGGCTCGCCGGCCGACCGTGCGCTGCGCACGGCCGTGCGGTTCACGTTCGTCAAGCAGGAGGCCGTGCTGCGCGAGGCGACGGCGCGCCTGGCGTCGGCCTTCGGGGCCTGACCCCTCGCTCCCGCCGCGTCAGGTCGCCGGGCGGTCGCTCTCGGTCCAGCCGCCGCGGCGGTAGGCCGGGGTCGCCAGCGCGAGCACCAGCAGCGCGCCCCCCGCGCCGCCGAGCATGACCGTCGCCATCGCCCACGCGGACTCGCCGAGCACCCCGACGAGCGGGGCGACCACCCCGGACACGCCGGCCTGCAGCGCCCCGATGAACGCCGCCGCGGTCCCCGCGCGCTCGCCGTGCCGCGACAGCGCGATGGCCGAGGCGTTCGGCGGCGTGAAGTTCACCAGCGACATGATGAGGAACAGCACCACCAGCAGCGCGGGGAGCCCGCCGGCGCCGGTGATCGCGAGGACGAGCAGCACCAGGACCAGCGCGAACGACAGCGGCAGCGCCACCCGGATGATCTGGATCGGGGCGTACCGGCGGACCAGCGCGGCGTTCACCTGCGCCCCGCCGACGAGCCCGATGCCGTTGATGGCGAAGATCAGCGCGAACTGGCTCGACGACAGCCCGTAGCCCTCCCGCAGCACGAACGGCGAGCCCACCACGTAGCTCATCAGCACCGCCAGCCCGAGGCCCGGCAGCAGCGCGAGCGCCACGAAGTGCCGGTCGCGCAGCAGCACCCGGTACCCCGCCCAGGCGCCGCGGGTCGACGCGACCCGGCGGTGCACGGGCAGCGTCTCGGGCAGCCGCAGGAACACGACCACCCACAGCACCGCGCCGTAGATCGCCAGCGCGACGAACACCGCCCGCCAGCCGAACTCGCCGGCGATCAGCCCGCCGACGCTCGGCGCGAACAGCGGGGCGACACCGATCACGAGCATCAGCCGCGACAGCAGCCGCGAGGCGTCCGGACCGACGAACCGGTCCCGGATCACGGCCATCGCGACCACCGACGCGGACGCGTTGAAGAAGCCCTGGACCATCCGCAGCCCGATCAGCGGCAGGATCGCCGGGGCGACCGCGCACAGCAGCGAGGTGACGATGTGCAGCGCCACGCCGACCAGGACCGGGGCGCGCCGGCCGAACCGGTCGGACATCGGGCCGATGACCAGCTGCCCGGCCGCGCCGCCGACGAGCATCATCGTCATCGTCAGCTGGGCCGCCGCCGCGCTGGTGTCGAGGTCGCGCGCGACGTCGGGCAGGGACGGCAGGTAGATGTCCGTCGTGATCGCGGGGAGGGCCGTCATCACGCCGAGCAGCAGGATGTACTTGGCGTTCGGCTTGAAGACCGGCGCCGCGACCTGGCCGACGGGAACGGTCGCGCGGCCGGGTGGTGCGGGGGTCGGGTCGGCGGTGCTCATGTGGCCCGATCGTCCCATGCGCGAACCGCCGTCGCGAATCGTTTCGATCGCCGCCGCCCGGGCCGGGTGGGGCGGCGTGGGCGGCGCTCCGGGACCTCGCAGGTCAGGCGCGGGTGCCGCTGACGCGGACCGGCGCCATCCGCCCGATGCCCTCGAGCTCGCGCTCCGGCAGGGGCTCCAGCACCATCCCGGGGACCTCGACGAGCAAGCGCGCCGTGGACGGGTCGGTGAGCACCGTGCTGGGGTCCGCGATGTCCGTCAGCCGCGCGGCCACGTTCACCGACGGGCCGAACACGTCGCCGAACCGGGACAGGACGCGCCCCCACACCACGCCGACCCGCACGGGCGTGACGCCGCGCGCTCCCTCGGCGAGCCCGCCGGCACCCCGCTCGCGCTCGACGTCGAGGTCACCGCCGAGCACCCGCGCCAGCTCCAGGGCGACCCGCGCCCCGGTCCGGACGTCGTCCGCGACGAACAGCACCGCGTCCCCGATCGTCTTCACCACGCGGGCACCGCCCTGCGTCACGACGTCGCGCGCGGCGGTCTCGAAGCGCTGCACGAAGTCGGACAGGTCGGTGGACCCGAGACCGGCCGTGCGCCGGGTGAACGACACCATGTCGGCGAAGCCCACCGCCCGCGCCAGGGGCAGCGCCGCGGGGTCGCCGGTCACGTCCTGGCCGGCGGCGAACTCGACGGCGTACCGCGCGGCGATCGCCGCGAGGTGCCGCCGGTAGGAGTGCAGCAGCTGCGCCTCGAGCACGGGGGCGAGGTCCGGCAGCTCGTCCAGCACGGCGCGGCGGGCGGCGGGGTCGTCGAGGCCGTGCCGGGTCGCCATGTCCTCGACCAGCGCCTCGACCTGCCACAGCGCGAGCCGGTCGCTCGTGTGCCCGAGCGCGCGGGTCAGCGAGATCATCGTGCGGCTGCCCAGCTGGTCCTCGCGGATCAGCTCCGCGGCCTTGTCGACGGCCTCCGCGTCCCGGCAGGTGAACGCCCGGTCGTCCGCGTCGGGGTGCGGCAGCCCGAGCGTCCGCCAGTACAGGCGCACGAGCTCCACGTCGAGGCCCGACCGCTCCGCGAGGTCCCGCAGCGTGAGGGTGCGGGGGCCGCCCAGCAGCACCGCGTCGAGCGCGGCCGCGGGCGCCGTGGCGAGGTCCGGCGCAGCGGCCGGACCGCCGCCGTCGGCCGCCTGCACGTCGTCCTGCGCTCCGTCCGTCACTCCGCCGACCCTAGTTCACCGACCGGCCGCACGTGACGCACGTCACCGGCCAGCAGGGTCCGCTCGGCGCCCGTCCCGTCCCGGACGACGAGGGCGCCGTCGGCGGCGATCCGCACCGCCGTGCCCCGCAGCTCGGTGCCGTCGGGGAGGGTCGCCCGGACCACCGCGCCGAGCGTCCGGCACGACGCGGCGACCTCGGCGGCCAGCCCGCTCGCGGCGACGTCGCCGCGGTGCGCCCGCCACCGCTCCAGCAGCCCGGTGACCTCCCGCACGACGCCGACCAGGACGTCCGTGCGGTCCACGCCGGGCGCCCCGGCCGCCCGCAGCGACGTCGCGCTCGGCACCGGCAGCTCCGCCGGCGTCTGACCGACGTTCACGCCGATCCCGAGCACGACGACACCGTCGGCGCCCGCGCCGGGCGCCACCTCCGCGAGGATGCCGGCGGCCTTCCGCTCGCGCCCCCAGCCGGGCAGGTCCTCGCCGTCCGCCGCGGGCACCAGCACGTCGTTCGGCCACTTCAGCCCCGCGTCGAGCCCGGTCGCCGCCCGGACCGCGCGCACGACGCCGAGCCCGGTCAGCAGCGGCAGCCAGCCCCAGCGGTCCCGCGGCACGCCGGGGCGCACCGCGAGGGACAGGGTCAGCGCCGCGCCGGGCGGGGTGGTCCACGTGTGCCCCGCGCGGCCGCGGCCCGCCTCCTGGTGCTCGGCGACCAGCAGCCCGCCGTCCGCCCAGCCGGCGTCGTCGCGCAGCCGCGCGAGCAGCTCTGTGCTGGTCGAGCCGGCGCGCGCGACGACCTCGCACCGGTGCAGCGGCCCGGCCGGGGCGAGCAGCGCCGCCCGGACGTCGCCGGCGCGCAGCGGCGCCCGCGCGGGGTCGGTCGGTCCGGCGGCGGGGCCGGCGGAGTGGGTGCGGTCGGTCACGCCGCCATCCTCCGCGGTTGTCGCATCCCCACGACCCGACACGCCGAGGTCCGTCGCCGTCGCCCACCGCGGCCGGGCGGGTCGCCCACTAGCCTTCCTCGGGTGACCGACTCCCCCGCGCCGCACAGCCCTGCGCCGTCGTCCGAACCTCCGCCCGCCGGCACCGCCGCCAAGGTCGCGGACCTGGCCGACCGCTACCGGCGCGCCGTCACCGACCCGGAGGCGGCCGCCGCCGAGAAGCAGCACGCGCGCGGCAAGCGCACCGCCCGCGAGCGCATCGAGTCCCTGCTGGACCCGGGCTCGTTCACCGAGCTCGACGCGTTCGTCCGGCACCGCTCCACCAACTTCGGGCTGGACCGCAAGCGCGTCCCGGGCGACGGCGTCGTCGTCGGGCACGGCACGGTCGACGGCCGGCCGGTCGCGGTGTACTCCCAGGACTTCACGGTCTTCGGCGGCAGCCTCGGCGAGGTGCACGGCCAGAAGATCACCAAGGTGATGGACCTGGCGCTGCGGACCGGGATGCCGCTCGTGGGCATCAGCGACGGCGGCGGCGCGCGCATCCAGGAGGGCGTCGCCGGCCTCACGCAGTTCGCGGAGATCTTCCGCCGGAACGTCGCGGCCTCGGGCGTCATCCCGCAGATCAGCCTCATCCTCGGCCCGTCCGCCGGCGGCGCGGTGTACTCCCCGGCGCTGACCGACTTCATCGTGATGGCCGACGGCACGTCGAACATGTTCATCACCGGACCGGACGTGATCCGCGCGGTGACGGGCGAGGACGTCGGCTTCGAGGAGCTCGGCGGCGCGACGACCCACAACACCCGGTCCGGGGTCGCGCACTACCTGGCCTCCGACGAGGACGACGCGCTGGACTACGTGCGCCAGCTGCTGTCGTACCTCCCCCAGAACAACCTGTCCGACCCGCCCGCGTACCCGCACGAGAGCGACCTCGACGTCACGGACGAGGACCTCGAGCTCGACACCCTCGTGCCGGACTCCGACAGCCAGCCGTACGACATGCGGACCGTCGTCGAGCACGTGCTGGACGACGGCGAGCTGCTCGAGGTGCAGCCGCTGTTCGCGCGCAACGTGCTGGTGGGCTTCGGCCGCGTCGAGGGCCACGCGGTCGGCGTCGTCGCGAACCAGCCGCTGACGATGGCCGGGACGCTGGACATCGACGCCGCGGAGAAGGCCGCGCGGTTCGTGCGGACCTGCGACGCGTTCGGGCTGCCGGTGCTGACGTTCGTGGACGTCCCGGGGTTCCTGCCCGGCACCGACCAGGAGTGGAACGGCATCATCCGGCGCGGCGCGAAGCTCATCTACGCGTACGCCGAGGCGACCGTCCCGCTCGTCACCGTCATCACCCGCAAGGCGTACGGTGGCGCGTACATCGTCATGGGGTCCAAGCAGCTCGGTGCCGACGTGAACCTCGCGTGGCCCACCGCCCAGATCGCGGTCATGGGCGCCGGGGGCGCCGTGAACATCCTGCAGCGCGGGGCCCTGAAGCAGGTGGCGGAGGCCGGCGGGGACGTCGACGCCGAGCGGGCCCGCCTGACCCGCGAGTACGAGGAGGCCATCGTGAACCCCTGGGACGCCGCCGACCGCGGCTACGTGGACGCGGTGATCGCGCCCGCGGAGACGCGCTCGCAGATCGCGCGCTCCCTGCGCGTGCTGCGCACCAAGCGCGCGGCGCTGCCGCCCAAGAAGCACGGGAACATCCCGCTGTGACGGGCGACGCGAACCTGCCCGGGGCCGAGGGCCACGACGGGCACGACGAGCACGGGCACGACGCGCACGACCACAGCGGCGGGGCGCACGGCTCCGAGCCGCTGCCGGGCGTCGACACCGGCGCGCTGCACGCCACGGTCGCCGAGCTCGCCGTCGCGCTGCACGAGTACGTCGACACCGCCGCCGGGGTGCGCGCGGAGTTCGGCGCGGGCGAGGCCGACGAGGACCCCCGCGTGCTCGCGCTCGAGAACCGCGTGTCGGCCCTCAACGCCCGGCTCTACGACCAGCTGCACGAGAGCCTGGGCATGCACTCCGAGCTCACGGGCATGACCTGGGAGGAGGAGGCCCGCCCCGCCAGCGAGCCCCTGGCCGACGAGGACACCGACGAGTTCCACCTGGGCTTCGTGGTCAGCGTGCCGAGCGGCCCGTCCGACCAGTCGATCGACGCGGTGCTCGGCATCGTGGACAACGGCGGCGCCGAGATCGTCGAGCGGCTGCTGGACAGCGGGTTCACCGTCGAGGGCTGGGGCGCCGCCCGTGGCGCGCCGGTGTCGTTCGACGACGACGACGAGGACCAGGCGTGACCGACCCGCGCACGGAGGCGCCGGCGCACGTCCAGGTCGTGCGCGGCACGCCGGACGACGTCGAGCTCGCCGCCCTCGTGGCCGGGCTGGTGGCCGCCGCCGGCACGGGCGAGGACGACGGCGACGACCCCGCCGAGGGCCGTTCCGCGTGGTCCGACCGCGCGCGCACCGTGCCCGGGGCGGGAGCCACGTGGCGCACGGGCGGGGACGCCTGGCGGCACAGCCTGCGCGGCTGACCGACCTCGCGGCGACCCGGGAATTCTGCGCGAGCGACGCCCGCGCGCGCGGGTAGGGTCGGCCGGGTGACCACTGCACCCACCGCTGACGGCGGGGCGCCCGAGCGTCCCGCGACCCCGATCGACGCGATCGCCGACTCCTACGTCACCACGCTGGCCGCGCTGGACCCGATGGACGCGACCGTCCTCGGCATCCCGGGGCACGACCACGAGGTGACGGACCTGTCCCCCGCCGGGCACGAGGCCCGCGCCGAGGCGGCACGCGCCACCCTGCTGGCCCTCGACGGCCACGCGCCGAGCGACGACGTGGACGAGGTCACCCTCGCCGCGATGCGTGAGCGGCTCGGCCTGCAGCTCGAGCTGCACGACGCCGGCGAGCTGCTCGCCGACCTCAACGTGATCGCCTCGCCCGTGCAGAACCTGCGCGACGTCTTCGACGTCATGAACACCGACGGCGCCGAGGCCTGGTCGACCATCGCCCAGCGCCTCACCCGGCTGCCGGAGGCGGGCGCCGGCTACGTCGAGTCGCTGCGCCTGGCCGCCTCGCAGGGCCGCGTCCCCGCGATCCGGCAGGTCCGCGAGGCCGTGACGCAGGCCCAGGAGCTCGCCGACCCGTCGACGTCGTTCTTCACGTCGTTCGTCGACGGCCCCGAGGCGCAGGCGGCCGTCGCGGCCGGCGGCGGCGACGCCCTGCGCGCGGACCTCGAGCGCGGCGCCGAGGCGGCCCGGCAGACCTACGCCGAGCTGGTGACCTTCCTGCGGGACGAGCTCGCGCCGCAGGCACCGCAGGCGGACGCGGCCGGCCGCGAGCGCTACGCCCTGTGGTCCCGGTACTTCCTCGGCGCGACCGTCGACCTGGACGAGACCTACCAGTGGGGCCTGGAGGAGCTCGACCGGGTCGTCGCGGAGCAGGAGCGCGTCGCCGCCGAGATCGCCGGTCCGGGCGCGACCGTCGAGCAGGCCGTCGCCGTGCTCGACCAGGACCCGAGCCGGCGCCTGGAGGGCACCACCGCCCTGCGGGAGTGGATGCAGGCCACCTCCGACGCGGCGGTCGAGGCGCTGGACGGCGTGCACTTCGCCATCCCCGGCCCGATCCGCACCCTGGAGTGCCGCATCGCCCCGACGCAGAACGGCGGCATCTACTACACGGGACCGTCGGACGACTTCAGCCGCCCGGGCCGCATGTGGTGGTCCGTGCCGCCGGGCGTCACCACGTTCAACACCTGGCGCGAGAAGACGACCGTCTACCACGAGGGCGTCCCCGGCCACCACCTGCAGATCGGGCAGGCGGTGTACCAGCGGGCGACCCTGAACTCGTGGCGCCGGCTGGCGTGCTGGGTGTCCGGCCACGGCGAGGGCTGGGCGCTGTACGCCGAGCGGCTCATGGCGGACCTGGGCTTCCTGGACGACCCGGGCGACCGGCTCGGGATGCTCGACGGGCAGCGGATGCGCGCCGCGCGCGTCGTCCTGGACCTCGGCGTGCACCTCGGGCTGCCCGCGCCCGAGCGCTGGGGCGGCGGCACCTGGGACGCGGACAAGGCGTGGGAGTTCCTGCGCGCGAACGTCAACATGCCGGAGCAGTTCATCCGGTTCGAGCTGAACCGCTACCTCGGCTGGCCCGGGCAGGCGCCCGCGTACAAGATCGGCCAGCGCATCTGGGAGCAGGTGCGCGACGGCGCGTCGGCCTCGGCGCAGGCCCGCGGCGAGGCGTTCGACCTGCGCGAGTTCCACGCGCGGGCGCTCGGCATGGGCGCGCTGCCGCTCGACGTGCTGCGCGGCGCCCTGGCGTGACCCCGCGTCGCCCCTGACGCGACGACGGCCCCGGACCACCACGGTCCGGGGCCGTCGTCGTCGGTGCGGCGGCCGGTCAGCCCAGCAGCGACGGCCCGTACTTGAGGACGACCGCCGCCAGGAACAGCACCAGCCACGCGGCGGTGACGTACCAGTCCAGGCCGGCGGCGACGAAGTCCCGCGCCCACGGCCCCGCGCGGCCGGGCAGGCGCAGGTTCCCGTCCCGCACGTTCCACCGGGTCAGCCCCGCCCACACCAGCGTGGTCGTGATCGTGATGAGCAGGCACCAGGGGCACAGGGCGCCGATCACGAAGTAGGACTGCAGGAACAGCCAGTACGCGAACAGCAGGGCGACGGTGTACACGACCTGCGTGCCGAGCATGAACCAGCGCGGGAACCGCACCCCGCCGATCGCCGCGACGGAGATCGTGATGACCGCGACCTCGAACGCGATGCCCAGGAACGCGTTGGGGAAGCCCAGCAGCTGCGCCTGCCACGTCCGGGCCACCGTCCCGCACGAGACGACCGAGCTGAGGTCGCAGCCGAACGTCCGGTCCGGGTCCGCGGCGAGGTGCCACGCCTCGATCGACAGCACGAACGACGTGTAGAGGCCGAGGAGCCCCGACACGACCATCTCGATCGCGGTCCGGCGCCGCCACGCGCGGCGGGCGGGCGAGTCCGGGTCCGGGTCCACCGGGTCGGCGGCGTCGCCGCGCACGCGGGTGGCCGTCGCTGTGCTGGGCTCGGTCGTGCTGGGCTCGGTCACGCTCGTCATCGTCGCACCCTCCGCTGGGATCTTCCCGGGAATCATCGGCACCGGCGGCCCCCCGGCCGAGGGACGTACGTCCCCGTAGGCTCCTGCCCCGTGACGACCCTCGTGCTCGCCTCCGCGTCCCCTGCCCGGCTGGCCACGCTGCGCGCCGCCGGCGTCGAGCCCCGGGTGGCCGTGTCCGCCGTCGACGAGCCCGCGGTGCTCGCCGCCGCCGGGGACGTCCCGCCGGCCGAGGCGGTGCTGCTGCTCGCCCGGGCCAAGGCGCGGGACGTCGCGCCCGCCCACGCCGGCAGCCTGGTGCTCGGGTGCGACTCGATGCTCGAGCTGGACGGCGAGGTGCTGGGCAAGCCCGCGGACGCCGCCGAGGCGGTCGCCCGCTGGCGGGCGATGCGCGGGCGGTCCGGGCGGCTGCACACCGGCCACTGGCTGGTCGACCGGCGCGACGGGGCCGGGGCGGGGCCGGACGCCGAGGCGGGCGCGACGTCCACGACGGTCGTGCACTTCGCCGACGTGACCGACGCGGAGGTCGACGCCTACGTCGCGACCGGCGAGCCGCTGTGGGTGGCGGGCGCGTTCACGATCGACGGCCTCGGCGGCCCGTTCGTCGCGGGCATCGAGGGCGACCACCACGGCGTCGTGGGGCTGAGCCTCCCGCTGCTCCGCACGCTCCTGGCCGACCGCGGTGTCCCCATCACGGCCCTCTGGACCCGCCTCCCCGCCTGACCCCGCCTCCCTGACCCGCCTCCCCGCCTGACCCCGCCTCCGCGCCCGACCCCGCCTCCCCGCCTGACCCCGCCTCCGCGGGTGGACGATCCGGACGAACATGCCCACGGCGTGTCCGTCCGGATGATCCACTCGGGGAGGGACGGCGCGACGGGGGTTGTCCGGTCGGGACAACCACCGGCCCCGGTCCGGCGACGTCGCGCGCGTGGCGCCTGTGGAACCCTCCAAAGGCGGGCGCGCCGGTGTGGGCGGTTCCGCAATCTTCGCGCCGGACGCCCGGCGGACGTCGTCCGCCGGGGCCCCCCGCGTTACGGTGAGCCGTGCCCCGCATCTCGAAGGTCCTCGTCGCGAACCGCGGCGAGATCGCCGTCCGCATCGCCCGCGCGTGCCGGGACGCCGGCCTCGGCTCCGTCGCCGTCTACGCGGACCCCGACCGTGAGGCGCTGCACGTGCGCGTCGCGGACGAGGCGTACGCCCTGGACGGCGCCCGCGCCGCCGAGACCTACCTCGACATCGCCAAGCTGCTCGACGTGGCCCGCCGCTCCGGCGCGGACGCCGTGCACCCCGGCTACGGGTTCCTGTCCGAGAACGCCGAGTTCGCGCAGGCCGTCATCGACGCGGGCCTCGTGTGGGTCGGCCCGCCGCCGGCGGCCATCCGGGACCTCGGCGACAAGGTCAGCGCGCGGCACATCGCCCAGCGCGCCGGCGCCCCGCTCGTCGCGGGCACCGCGGACCCGGTCGCGGGCGCGGGCGAGGTGCACGCCTTCGTCGCCGAGCACGGCCTCCCGGTGGCCATCAAGGCGGCGTTCGGCGGCGGCGGGCGCGGCCTGAAGGTCGCCCGCACCGAGGACGAGATCGACGAGCTGTACGACTCCGCGGTGCGCGAGGCGACGGCGGCGTTCGGCCGCGGCGAGTGCTTCGTCGAGCGCTACCTGGACCGGCCGCGGCACGTCGAGACCCAGTGCCTGGCGGACGAGCACGGCACGGTCGTCGTGGTCTCGACCCGCGACTGCTCCCTGCAGCGCCGGCACCAGAAGCTCGTCGAGGAGGCCCCCGCGCCGTTCCTGACCGAGGCTCAGCGCGCGCAGCTCGTCGACTCCTCGATCGCCATCCTCAAGGAGGCCGGCTACGTCGGCGCCGGCACCTGCGAGTTCCTGGTCGCGGCCGACGGCACCGTGTCGTTCCTGGAGGTGAACACCCGCCTGCAGGTCGAGCACCCGGTCTCGGAGGAGATCAGCGGCATCGACCTGGTCCGGGAACAGCTGCGGATCGCCGCGGGCGAGCCCCTCGGCTACGACCACGTGGAGACCCGCGGCCACTCCATCGAGTTCCGGCTGAACGGCGAGGACCCGGCCGCCGGGTTCCTGCCGGCCCCCGGCAAGATCACGACGCTGCGGTTCCCCGCCGGCCCCGGCGTCCGCGTCGACTCCGGCGTGGTCGAGGGCGACACGGTGTCGGGCGCGTTCGACTCGATGATCGCGAAGCTGGTCGTCACCGGCGCCACGCGCACGCAGGCCGTGGAGCGGGCCCGCCGCGCGCTGGCCGAGCTCGAGGTCGCGGGCATCCCGACGGTCGTGCCGTTCCACCGCGCGGTGCTCGACGCGCCGGCGTTCGTCCCGGCGGACCCGACGCAGCCGTTCACGGTGCACACCCGCTGGATCGAGACGGAGTTCGCGGACACGCTGCCCACGCTCACCCGCTCCCCCGCGCCGGCTCCGGCCGACGACGAGGACGCCGACCCGACGGAGCTCGAGCGGGTCGTCGTCGAGGTCGGCGGCAAGCGGCTCGAGGTCGTGCTCCCCGCCGCGCTGGCGCTCCGGGCCGGGCGCGGCCGCACCGCGGGCCCGCGCCGCCCCGCCCCGCGCCGGAACGGGGGCCGCTCGACCGCGGTCGCCGCGTCCGGCACCACGCTGACCTCCCCGATGCAGGGGACGATCGTCAAGGTCGCGGTGGGCGAGGGCGACACGGTGGCCGAGGGCGACCTGGTGGTCGTGCTGGAGGCGATGAAGATGGAGCAGCCGCTGGTCGCGCACCGCGCCGGCACCGTCGCCTCGCTGTCCGCGGGCGTCGGCGGCATGGTCGCCGCCGGGTCGGCCATCTGCGAGATCGTCGACTGACCGGGTGAGGGGCGGACCGCGGCACCCGGGCGACGGCTGGGTGGAGTGCCGGTGCGGGCGCCGGCACTGGGGCACCGCGGGCGCCGCGGGGCTGCTGCTCGCGCGCCCCGCGACGGCCACCGAGCCCGCCGTCGTCGTGCTGCAGCACCGCGCCCCGTGGAGCGACCAGGGCGGCACCTGGGGCCTGCCCGGGGGCGCCCGCCACACCGGTGAGTCCGCGGTCGACGGCGCGCTGCGCGAGGCGGCCGAGGAGGCCGGCATCGAGCCCGCGTCCGTCCGGGTGGTCGGCGAGCACCTGCTCGACCACGAGGACTGGACGTACACGACGGTGATCGCGGTGACGGACGGCCCCGTCGACCCCCGCCCGACGGACGACGAGAGCCTCGCGATCTCCTGGGTCACCCTGGACGACGTCCCGGCGCTGCCGCTGCTCCCGGCGTTCGCCGACGCCTGGCCCACGCTCCGCGCCGCCCTGCCGCCCGAGGTCGAGCGGGCGCACGCCGGCTGAGGCACGGCGGCGCCCGCCGCTGTTCGCACGCACAGGTCGCCGGGCCGTAGGTTGGCCGGATGAGCGTCCCCGCGTCCGCGCGTCCCACCACGCCGCCCGCCGGGAGCCCGCTCCCCCCGGACGCCGGCACCCCCACCCGGGTCTCGCTCGTCGCGCTCGTGACCGTGCTGGCCGTCGACGCCGTCCGCGCGTCGGGTCCCGTGCTGGACCGGGCGTTCTCCGTCGGCACCCTGGTCGTCGCCGGCACGGCGCTGGTCACGTTCCTCGCCGCCGGCGTGCTCGCGGCCCTCGCGCTGGTCGCGACCGGGCGGCGCGGGCCGGGCACGGCGTCGGGCCGCACCGTGCTCCTCGCGGCCGTGGTCACCGGGATCGCGCGGCTGGTCACGCAGGTGGTGCACGACGAGGCGCGGTTCGTGGCGGGGCTCGTCACCGCGGCGCTCGCCGTCGCGACGCTGGTGCTCGCCACGACCCTGGTCGCCGGGCGCGCCGCCGGGGGCCGGCAGGCGGCGCTGGGCCTGACGCTCGGCACCGGCCTGTCCGCGGCGCTGCAGCTCGCGCTCGGGACGTGGGACCCGCTGTGGCGCGGGGGCGTGGTCGGCTCCGTGGTCGCCCTGGTGCTGGTGCTGGCCACGGTGACGTTCGCGGCCATCGCGCAGGGCGAGCAGGCCAGCGGGCGCCCGCGCCGCACGTGGGTGCTCGGCCCGGCGCTCGCGCTGGTGCTCATGGTGCTGGCGAACCCGGCCTTCGCCGCCTCGCAGTCCGGGGTGCCGCTGATGGCCGCCGGGACGGTCGTCGTGCTCGCGTCGGCGCTCACCGCGTGGGTGCTGCTGGTCCCGCGGGTGATGGTGCGGCCGGTGCGGTGGGCCGCCGCGGTGCTGCTGCCGGTCTGCGTGGCCGTCGCCCTGCTCACCACCGGCGTCGTCGCGCTGGTGGCCGTCGCGCTGGCCGAGGTCGCCGCCGGGCTGGTGCTCGCGGTCGCGCTGAAGACCCGCCGGCCCGCGCCGCCCGGGATCCCGCGCACGTCGCTGGCGACCGGGGCCGTCGGCCTGCTGCTGGTCGGGGTGCTGCTGGTCTACCTGCTCGACTACGACGTGCCGCTGGGCGTCGACAACGCCTGGGTGGTCGTCGCCGCCGCGGTGCTGCTCGCGTGCGGCGGCCTGCGGTTCCGCACCCCGGTCGAGCCCGCGCCGCGCGAGCCCGCCCCGCCGCTGCGCGCGAACGCCCTGCGGTTCCTCGTCCTGCCGTCGGTCGTGCTGCTGCTCGTCGGCTGGTGGACGTCGACCGCCGGGGCGCCTGCCGCCGCGGTCGACCGCGACGCGGACCAGCTCGTGGTGCTCGACTGGAACCTGCACTACGGCGTCGCCGCGGACACCGCCGTCGACCTGGAGCAGATCGCCCGCACCATCGAGGCCGAGGGCCCCGACGTCGTGGCGCTGCAGGAGGTCGCGCGCGGCTGGGTGCTCGGCGGCGGCGTGGACATGGCGACGTGGCTCGGCGAGCGGCTCGGCATGCACGTCGCGTTCGCGCCCGCCGCCGACCGCCAGTTCGGCAACGCCCTGCTCTCCCGCACCGAGCTCACCGACGTCGAGGTGGTCCCGCTGCCGTACGGCGACGGGCCGCAGGCGCGGTCCGCCCTGACCGCGCTGGTGGACGGGCCGGACGGCACGCCCGTGCGGGTCACGTCCGTGCACCTGCAGCACCGGGACGGCAGCACGCCCACGCGGCTCGAGCAGCTCGCGGCGCTGGAGGCCGCCCTGCCGGCCGACGGGCCGTCCGTGCTCGCCGGCGACCTCAACGCCGGCCCCGGCTCGCCGGAGCTCGACGCGCTGACCGGCGCCGGCTGGTCCAGCGCGGTCGACACCGCGGGCGACCCGGACGCGCTCACCCACCCGAGCGTCGACCCGGACGTCCGGATCGACTGGCTGCTGGGGCGCGGCGTGACGTTCGACGACGCGCGGGTGCTGACGGACGACTCCTCCGACCACCTCGCGGTGATCACGACCGTCCGCGTCGGCTGAGCGCGCGTCTGCGCCCGGGCTACTCCGTGAGGTGCAGGACCCGCGCGACCTCGGCGATCGAGCCGGACAGCGACGGGTAGACCGTGAACGCGCTCGCCACGTCGTCCACCGTCAGGCTGTGCGACACCGCGAGCGTGATCGGGAAGATCAGCTCCGAGGCCCGCGGTGCCACGACCACGCCGCCGAGCACCGTGCCCGCCGTCGAGTGCGCGAACAGCTTCACGAACCCGTCGCGGACGCCCAGCATCTTCGCGCGCGGGTTCCGGGCCAGCGGCAGCGTGTGGGTGACGAAGTGGGCGGTGCGCTCGATCAGCGCCTCCTCGCTGAGGCCGACGGTCGCGATCTCCGGCGCGGTGAAGATGTTGGCCGCGACGCCCTTCACCTTGAGCGGCGCGACCGCGTCGCCGAGCGCGTGGGACATCGCGATGCGGCCCTGCATGGCCGCGACCGACGCCAGCGGCAGCACGCCCGTGACGTCGCCCGCCGCGTAGACGCCGCGCGCGGACGTGCGGGACACCCGGTCGACCTCGATGTGCCCCGACGGCGTCATGCGCACGCCGGACTCCTCCAGGCCGAGGCCCTGGGTGCTCGGGATCGAGCCGACCGCCAGCAGCACGTGCGAGCCGGTGATCTCGCGCCCGTCGGACAGGGTCACGACGACGCCGTCCTCGGTGCGGCGGGCCGCCTCCGCCCGCGAGCGCGGGACGACCTCCATCCCGCGGGACCGGAACACCTCCTCCAGCATGGTGGCGGCGTCCGCGTCCTCGCCCGGCAGCACGCGGTCGCGGCTCGACACCAGCACCACCTGGGAGCCGAGGGACACGTAGGCGCCGGCGAACTCCGCGCCCGTGACGCCGGAGCCGACCACGATCAGCCGCTCCGGCAGCTCGTCCAGGTGGTACAGCTGCGTCCAGGTGAGGATGCGCTCGCCGTCCGGCTGCGCGGCGGGCAGGGTCCGGGGCGTCGCGCCCGTGGCGAGCAGGACCACGTCGGCGTCCACGGTCTGCTGCGCGCCGTCCTCGCCCGTCACCACCACCCGCTCCGGGCCGTCGAGCCGCCCGTGCCCGATGAGGACGCGGACGCCCTCGCGCTCCAGGCGGGTGCGGATGTCGTCGGACTGCGCCAGCGCCAGGTCCCGCACGCGCGCGTTGACGACGGCCATGTCGATGCTGTGCCGGCGGCTGCGTCCGGTGTCGTCCCCGAGCGGCGAGTCGTCCCCCTGGCCGGCGGGCACGTCGAGGCGGATGCCGAGGTCCGACGCCCGCTCGGCGATCGTCATCCACTCGGCCGTCGCGATGAGGGTCTTGGACGGCACGACGTCGGTGAGGACCGCGGAGCCGCCGAGTCCCGAGCGCTCCACGACCGTCACGTCCGCGCCGAGGCGGCGGGCCACCAGCGCGGCCTCGTACCCGCCCGGGCCGCCGCCGACCACCACGACGTGCTGGGCCGGCCGGTCCGGGACGCCGCCCGTGGGCGACGCGGCGGTCGTCGGGGACGTGGCGGGGGGTGCGGCGGCCCGGGCGGGTA
>NZ_CATKPC010000029.1:0-26501 GCF_949769265.1 Cellulomonas endometrii
CGGGTAGATGTTGATCCAGACCTTGCCGCCACGCTTGATGTGGCGGGTCATCGCGATACGAGCAGCCTCGATCTGGCGGTTCGTGACGTAGGCGGGCTCGAGAGCCTGGATGCCGTACTCGCCGAACCGGGGCGCGGGGCCCCCCGGCGCGGCGGCCCGGCCCCCCGGGGGGGGCCGCCCCCCCCCCGGGGGGCGGCCCCCCGGCCCCCGGCCCCCGGGCGGCCGGCCCCCGGGGGGGGGCGGCCCCCGCCGGGGGGGGGGGGGGCCGCCCCCGCGGCGGGGGCCGCCCCGGCCCGGCCCGCGGGCGGCACCGTGTCGCCGCAGACGCAGGGCCCGCCGGTGAACCCGCCGTCCCACGGGACCCCGACCAACCCCGCCCAGCCCCGCTGAGCACCGAGCCCGAGCACCCCGACCCCCGGAGGACCGACGTGACCGAGACCGAGACCGCGGACGAGCGGTACGAGCGCACCCGCGCCTCGCAGGAGCAGCCCGACCGCCCCGCGCCGGCGCGCGTCGCGTTGTTCGTCTTCTGCATGCTGCTCCTGCTCGCCGGCTTCTGGCTGATGGGCGTGGGCGTCGACGACGCGTCGATCACGTTCTTCCTGCTGGGCGTGGCGTCGAGCGGGATGGCGTTCTTCCTCGCCCTGCACCGGCCGGAGCGCTGAGGCGCGGGTGACGGACCGGCACACGGCCCCGCAGCGCTCGCCCGAGGTCGCCGGGCTGGACGACGCGGTGCGCCGCGTCCTCGGCGACGGCCACCGGCTCCGGGAGGCGCAGCGCGACGCGCTCGACGGGCTCCGCGACCGGGACACGCTGCTCGTCGCGCGCTCGGGCGCCGGCAAGACCGCGGTCTACGCGATCGCGACGCTGCTCAGCGGGCGCCTGACCGTCGTGGTGTCGCCGCTCCTGGCGCTGCAGCGCGACCAGGTGGCGGGCCTGCGGGAGGCTGGTCTGCGCGCGGAGGCCGTGAGCTCGGCCCGCGGTGCCCGGGCGCAGCGGGAGGCCCTGGAGCGGGCGGCGCGCGGCGAGCTGGACGTCCTGGTGCTCGGCCCGGAGCAGCTGGTGCGCCGCCCCGTGGTCGAGGCGCTCGACGCCGCGGACGTCGGCCTGGTGGTGGTGGACGAGGCGCACTGCGTGAGCGAGTGGGGGCACGACTTCCGGCCCGACTACGTGCACGTCGCCGGGACCGTGCAGCGCCTCGGGCAGCCCCGGGTCCTGGCGCTGACCGCGACGGCGTCGCCGCAGGTGCGGCAGGAGGTCGTCGAGCGGCTCGGCATGGTCGAGCCCCGCGTGCTGGTGCACGACGCGGACCGGCCGAACATCTGGCTGGGCGCGCACCACGCGTCGACGCCCCGCGAGCGGGACGACCGCGTCGTGGGCGTCGTCGCCGGGCTCGAGGGCGCGGGGCTCGTCTACGCGCGGACGCGCACCCACGTGGAGGAGCTGACGGCGTCGCTCGTGGCGGCCGGCCGCCCCGCGCTCGGCTACCACGCGGGGCTGCCCGCCCGGGAGCGGGCCCGGGTGGAGCGGGTGTTCCTCGACGGGGAGCAGGACCTCGTCGTGGCGACCAGCGCGTTCGGCATGGGCGTGGACCGGGCCGACGTCCGGTTCGTGGTGCACGCCGGGCCGCCGACGTCGCTCGACGCGTACTACCAGGAGGTCGGGCGCGCGGGCCGCGACGGGGAGCCGGCGCGCGCCGTGCTCGTGTCCCGCCCCGACGACTTCGGCCTCAACCAGTACCTGCGCTCCGGCGGGGTGCCGCGGCAGGCGACGCTCGCCGCGGTGCTCGACGGCCTGGCCGCCGCGGGGTCTGCGGGGTCGGCAGAGCCGGCGGGGTCCGCGGGGACCGGCGACGCGGACGGCGCCGACCTGCAAGGGCTCGTCGCGGCGACCGGGCTCGCGGCCCGCACGGTGTCCCGGGCGCTCGGCGTGCTGCTCGACGTGGGCGCCGTGCGCCGCGAGGACGGCCGGCTCGTCCCGACCGGCGTCACGGCGCGGCAGGCCGCGCGGGAGGCCGCCGCCCGCCAGGAGGAGCGGCAGGCGGTGGAGCGGTCCCGCGTCGAGGTGGTGCGCACCTACGCCGACACCACCGACTGCCGGCGCCGGCTGCTGCTGGAGCTGCTGGGGGAGAAGCACCCGCGACCCTGCGGGGCCTGCGACAGCTGCGACGCCGGCACGTCGGTGGAGGTCCAGGACGCGCCCCTGCGCCCCGGCCAGGCCGTCGAGCACGCGGAGTGGGGGCCGGGCCAGGTGTCGGTGGTGGAGGAGGACCGCGTGACGGTGTTCTTCGCCGAGCGCGGCTACGTCACGCTGGACACCGCGGTGGCGTGGGAGTCGGGCCTGCTGCGCGCGGCGTCCGCGTGACGGGTCAGGGGACGACCGTGACCGGCCAGCGGGCGTTGCGGACCAGCCGCACGGCGAGCGACCCGGCGATCCGGTGGCCGATGCTCGCCGACGACCCCACCACCACGCAGTCCGCCCGCACCTCCCGGGCGACGGCGGACAGCACCTGGTAGGGGTCGCCGGTCCGGACCTGGAGCTCGGAGCGGATGCCCTCGGCCTCCGCGAGGGTCTGCGACTGCCGCAGCATCCGCTCCACCTCGTCCTGCAGCCGGAGCGCGGCGGCGCTGCTGCTGCCGGTGGTGTCCATCAGCTGCGCGATGCCGCCGCCCGGCTCGCGCGCGTAGACGACGACCAGTCGGCTGCCCTGCCGACGGCACACGCCGACCGCGTAGGCCGCGGCGCGCAGCGACGTCTCGGAGCCGTCGACGCCCACGACCACGGCGGTCCCTCCGTCGTGCCTGGTCTCGAACCCGTCCGGCACCGGTCCACCGTCCCTCTCGCGCTGTGCCCGGTTGGTCCGGCTCGCACGGCCGGCGGGTGCCCCGACGCTATCGCCGCCGGCCCCGGGGGCGGGCGCGGTTCCCGGCTGGCGGGACGCGGCGGTCCGCGGTGCGGCATGGTGTCACCGGGACGCGACGGGCGAGACGGACGCGACGGACGAGGTCGACGGGGGGAGGGCCGGTGGCCGACGTGACGGAGGTGGCGGCTGAGCTCTACGGCGTCGCGCCGGCGGGGTTCACCGCGGCGCGCACCGCCGCCGTCCGGGCCGCACGGGCCGCCGGTGACACGGCGGTGGCGACGGCCGTCGGCGCCCTGCGCAAGCCGAGCGCGGCCGCCGCGGCCGTCAACCTGCTGGTGCGGGAGCGCCCGCAGGACGTCGGCCGCCTGCTGGACCTCGGCGTGCGGCTCCGGGAGGCCCAGGCGGCGCTCTCCGGGACGGACCTGCGCGCCCTGCACGCGGAGCAGCAGCGGACGATGACCGAGGTCGTCCAGGTCGCGGTCGACCTGCTGGCGGAGGCCGGCGGCACCGTGGGTGCGGCGGCGCGCGGTCAGGTGGAGGCGACGCTGCGGGCGGCCATGGGCGACCCGGACGCGGCCGCGGCGGTCGCCACGGGGCTGCTCGTGCGGGACCTGTTCTCCTCGGGGTTCGAGCCGGTCGACGTCGACGGCGCCGTGGCCGTCCCGGACGCCCCGCCGCTCGCGGGCGCGCCGGCCCGCCGGACGCCGATGCGCGCCGTCCCGGCGGAGCGGGAGCGGCCGGACACCGCGCCCGACGACGGCGCCGGCGGGTCGGGGCGCCGCCGGGGCCGGCTGATCACGGCGGACGAGCCGGACCGGCCGGTGCGGGAGGTGCCGCCCGCGCGGGCCCGGGGCCGGGTGCGGACCGCCGGCACCGGGGACCAGGAGGCCCCGCCGGACGCACCGCGGGAGCACACGGCGACGAGGCGCCGGACCGGGTCGGCCCGGACCCAGTCGGCCGGGACCGGGTCCGCCGGGACCCGGCGTGCGCGCGAGGCGGAGGAGCGGCGCGCCCGCGAGGCCGAGGACCGGCGCGCCCGCGAGGCCGCGCAGGCCGCCGAGCGCGAGCGCCGCCGCGAGGCCGCCCGCCGCAGCGCCGAGGAGGACCTCGCGCTCGCGCGGCAGGACGCGCAGGAGCAGCGCGCGGCCCGGGACGCGGCCGACCGCCGCCTGCGGGACGCGGAGGCGCGGCAGTCGGAGCTCGCGGACCTGGTGGAGCGCACCCAGCAGGAGATCGCGCGCCTGCGCGACGAGCTCGCCGTCGCGGAGCAGGAGGCGCGGGAGACCGGCCTGGAGGTGCGGCACGCGCGGTCGGCGCGGACGACGGCCGCGCGCGCCGCGGAGCGGGCCGAGTCGCGGCTCCGCGCGGCCGAGACACACCTGGACGGGCTGTGACGCAGGTCACCTTCTCGCGTTGACACCCCTGAGGGGGGTTCCTACTCTGGCAGGACGGCACGCCCCGCGACACGGGGCGCCCGTGGCGGTACCGGGTCGGGACGCGGGCCTGGTCGTGGCGTCGCGGGGCTGGGACCCCGGCGGCCGCGCCCGCGCGGGACCAGCGACCCGCAGCCTCGTGGAGGAGCGGCCGTGATGGGTCTGCCGCCGTCCCGGCGTCGCCGCCACCGGCGGCTCGGCCGGGCCCGGCTGGGACCTGTCGCAGCAGCCGCCCGCCGCACCGCGCGCGGCGCGGGCCTCGTCGGGCTGGCCGCGGTGCTCGCCGCGGGGATCGCGTGGACGCCGCCGGACCACCGCACCGGGGTCGTCGCCCCGTCCGCCGCCGCCGACCCGGCAGACGCGGAGAGCCGGCGCCTGGAGCTGCGGGCGCGCGCGCAGGCCGAGCAGCTGACGGACGAGCAGCTCGCGGTGGCGCGGGCCGCCCTGGGCGCGGCGTCCGGCGTGGAGGCGCTGCGCATCGCCCCGGAGCCCGTGCCGGCCCTGGTCGAGCTCGACGACGCCGTCACGCGCCTGCACACCGCGAACGACGCGCTCACCCCCGAGGCCGGCGCGCTCGGGGACCGCGTGGCGGGGCTGCGCGAGCTCGAGCGCGCGTCGGCGGCGGTGTTCCGCCTCACCCTGGAGGTCGAGCGCACCGCCCCCCAGCCGACCACCGCCTCCTCGGTGCTCGACGCGGCGGGGCTCGCCCGGCTGGAGCGCGTGACGTCCGAGGCAGTCGCCGCCGTCGCGGAGCTGCCCGGCGGGGGCGGGCTCGTCGACGACGCCGCCCTGCTCGGACCGGTGCGCTCGGGGCGCTCCGACCGCGTGACGTCCGGGCCGCTGCGCGCCGACGGCACGGTGGACCCGGCGGTGCTCTGCCCGGTGCCGTTCGCCGCCGGCGCGCTGCTCCGGTGCGACGCCGTGGACGCGCTCGTCGCGCTCAACGAGGAGTTCCGCGCCGACCACGGGACGGACCTGCCGGTGGGCAGCACGTACCGGTCGTTCCCCGAGCAGGTCGCGCTCAAGGGCGCCAAGGGGTTCCTCGCCGCGTCCCCGGGCACGTCGCACCACGGCTGGGGCGTCGCCGTCGACTTCAGCGGCTTCGGGGCCGTCGGGCAGTTCGACACCCCGCTGTACCTGTGGATGGTCGAGCACGGGCCCGCGTACGGCTGGATCCACCCCGCCGGTATGGGGCCCGGCGGTCCCGGGCCGCACGAGCCCTGGCACTGGGAGTTCGCCGGGACGGCGCTGGGCGCGGAACGCTCTCCCGCACCCTGACCAGCGCCGACCGCGCGGACCCGCCCGGCGACCTTTACGCCCGCGTGCCGCCGGTGGTGTGATGGACCCCTGACCGGCCCCCGCGGACGTCATCGCCGACCCCGCCCGCGCCGGCGTCCGCAGCCCGGGTCCCTCGCCGAGACGAGCCACCCGGACCGCCCCCGCCCGTCGCCGCGCCGCGGCACGGGACAGCAACCCGGTGAACCGCACCGCCCAGGGGGAGTCCCATGAACGCCACGCAGACCGATGCCGCCGCGCCCGCCGTCGCCGGGCGGGTGATCGAGAACGTCAGCCACGGCGAGGTCCTGGAGCGCCAGGCCCACGCGTCCGAGTTCGACTACCTGTTCCCGGACCTCGTGGGCGACGCCGGCAGCCACCTGCCGGCGGTCGACGCGCCCCAGGTGATCGCCCTGCTGCGGCGGCTCGGCGGCGCGATGGCCGAGCCCGTCGCGAGCGCGGCGCCGCCGTCCTCGATCCCCGCGGTCTACACGTACTGGGGGCAGTTCATCGACCACGACCTCACGCTCGAGGACTCCTCGGACGTGAGCATGCAGCAGCCCGCCGTCGCGGAGCCGGGGCTCCAGCCGGTGGACCCGGACACCGTGCGCGCGAAGCTCGGCAACGCCCGCCAGCCGTACCTCAACCTCGACTCGCTGTACGGCGACGGGCCGAAGGGGCCGAAGTCGGCCGCGTTCTACGACGGGGCGTTCCTGCGCCTGGGCACCCTCGCGTCGCCCGCGCCGGGCCAGCCGGTGCCGTGCGCGGAGGACCCGGACGAGCGCGACCTGCCCGGCCGCCGGCGGGTCACCAACCGCGCCACCGGACGCGACGAGTTCCCCGCGAGGATCGGCGACTCCCGCAACGACGAGAACCTCGTCGTGGCGCAGCTGCACCTCGCGTACCTGCGCTTCCACAACGCCGTCGCGCACGCGATCCAGCTGGCGGAGCCCACGCTGTCGAAGCGCGACCTGCTGGCGCGGGCGCAGCGCTTCACCCGGCACACCCACCAGTGGCTGATCGTCCACGACTACCTGCGGACGGTGACCGTCCCCGGCACGGTCGACTGGGTGCTGTCCGAGCACCCCGGCCTGTACCTGTCGCGGTTCCCGGCGGGCGGTCCCGAGGCGATGCCGCTGGAGTTCTCGGTGGCGGCGTTCCGGTTCGGGCACTCGCAGATCCGCAACTCCTACGACTACAACCGCAACTTCGGCGACCCGGGGTTCGTCGCGCCGCGGGCGAGCCTGGAGCAGCTGTTCCAGTTCACCGGGCGCGGGGGGTTCATCGGCGGGGCGACCGGGCTCCCGATGAACTGGGCGATCGAGTGGGACCGGTTCGTCGACAAGGCCGACCCGGACCCGCGGCACTTCGCCCGCGCGATCGACACGCAGCTCGCCGACGACCTGTCGGTGATGCGCAACGAGCCCCGCGACCTCGCCGGCATCCAGGAGCACCTGGCCAAGCGGAACCTGCTGCGCGGCTACCTGCTGAGCCTGCCGACGGGGGAGGCCGTCGCCCGCGCGCTCGCCATCCGTCCCCTCTCGCGCGCCGAGCTGCTGCGGAACACCCCGGCGGGCGTGCGGAGCGCGCTCACGAGCCCGCAGCTCTCGGGCCGGACGCCGCTCTGGTACTACGTGCTCAAGGAGGCGGAGGTGCTCACGGGCGGGAGCTCGCTCGGTCCGGTCGGCAGCCGCCTGGTGGCCGAGACGATCATCGGGCTGATCGCGCACGACCCCGAGTCGTTCCTGTCGAGCGTGCCGGCGTGGGGCGCGGCGGCGGTCCCGACGCTCGGCACCGGGCCGGGCGCCCGCACCATCTCGAGCCTGCCGGACATGCTGGAGGTCGCGGGCGTGATGCCGCCGAGCTGACGGCCGCCCGCACGACGCAGGACCGCCGGCCCCGGCACGGCTCCCGGGACCGGCGGTCCTGCGTGCTCAGCGGTGCGGTGCGACGCCGCGTGGTGGCGTCAGCGCGGCGGGCGCCGCTTGCTGTTCGACTCCCGGATGGCGCGTCCCCGCTTCACGTCCTCCTCGGCCTTGGCGCGCTTCTTGTCGCTCGCGCGCGTGTCCCGCGGGGGCAGCTGGATGGTCCGCTCGGCCTCGATGCCGCCCTGGAGCTGCCGGCCCCGCTCGACCTCCGCGTCGAGCTCCGCGCCGAACAGGAGCGCGAGGTTGGACAGCCACAGCCACAGCAGCAGGATGATCACGCCGGCGAGCGAGCCGTAGGTGCTGCCGTAGCTGCCGAAGTTCGCGACGTAGAACCCGAACCCGACGGACGCGATGATCCACACCACGACGGCGACCAGCGCCCCCACGCTCATCCAGCGGAACTTCGGCTGCCGGACGTTCGGCGTGAAGTAGTACAGGATCGCGACGGCGAGCACGACGAGCAGCAGGACGACCGGCCACTTCGCGATGTTCCAGACCGTCACCGCGACGTCGCTCAGCCCGATGGCGGAGCCGATGGACTCCGCGATCCCGCCGGACACCACCGCGGCGACCACGATCAGCACGGCGAAGATCACGAGCACGAGCGTGACGACGAGCAGCACCGGCCGGAGCTTCCAGATCGGCCGGCCCTCGTCGATCTCGTAGACGCGGTTCATGCCGCGGCTGAACGCGGCCACGTAGCCGGACGCCGACCACAGGGCCAGCGCCAGCGACAGGAAGAACGCGAGCCCGGCGCCCGGCGAGTTCGAGATGTTGTCCAGGATCGGCTCGATCGTCTTGCCCGCGCCCTCCGGGCCGGTGTCCTCGACGGTCTGCACCAGGTCCTCGACGAGCTGCTGCCCGTTGCCGACCAGGCCCAGCACGGACACCACGGCCAGCAGGGCCGGCGCGAGCGCGAGGACGGCGTAGTAGGTCAGCGCGGCCGCGAGGTCCGTGCACTGGTCGTGGTTGAACTCGCGGATCGTCGTGCGCAGCACGTACTTCCAGGACCGCTTGGTGAGGTCGTCGGGCGAGTCGGGCTTGCGCGGGTCGTCCGGGTCCGGGGCGGTCGCCGCCTTCTGCGTGCTGTCGTCGGGCGAGTGCGCCACGTGTCCTCCTGCGCGTGCGGCCGCTGCCGGGGCGGCGGCGACGTCCGGGCGGGGGCGCGTCCTGCCCCCGGTCCTGTCCCGCCCAGCGTCGCCCGCCGGGGTCGAGCCCGCCACACGAACGAGGGACGTCAGCCCTCGACGCGCAGCCCGTCCAGCGCGTTCAGCCGGTACCCGACGCCGCGCACCGTCGCGATCAGCCCGTCGAGGCCCGACTTCGCCCGGACCCGCCGCACGTGGACGTCGATGGTGCGCGTGGCGGCGGACAGGTCCTGCGAGCGCCACGCGGCGGCGAACAGCTCGTCGCGGGTGACGACGCGGCCCGCGGACCGCGCCAGGTAGGCCACCAGGTCGAACTCCTGGCGGGTGAGGTCGACGGGCGCGCCGTCGACCACCAGCCGGCGCCCGGGCAGGTCGACGACCACGCTGCGGGTCAGGGGGAGCGACGCGAGCAGCTCCTCGAAGCCGCGGTCAACGGGCGTCGGCAGCACCGGCGGCGCGGCCGGGTGCGCGGAGCGCAGCGGGCGGGCGGGGGCGGTGCGGGCGGTGGCGGTACGGACAGGGGTGGCGTGGGTCAGGACGGTCACAGGATGGTCCGCGGACGTCCGCCGCGACGGTGGCGGCGGGGCGGGACGACGGTCCCGCGGGGGTGGCTGACGGCTGGGGTGGCGGTCAGGCCCGACAGAGCGGACGCGCGCAGGTGGGCCGCGAGGTGCGGCACATCACGAGCGCGGTGGTCATGGGCGTGAGTGTGGCACGGCGGGACGGGCCCGGGCACCGGTGCCGGGCCCCCGTCTCACGTCCCGGACGGATGTGACGACGCGGGCTGGTCACCGCCCGGTGTCAGCCCTCCGCGGGCTCGGTGACGTCCGGCGCGGGAGTGCCGGCGTCGTCCGCGCCGGGGACCCCCTCCGCGTCGGGGTCGGGATCGGGGACGGCGACCGGCCACGGCGTCGGGTCGTGCACCGTCGCGGTGGCGTCCGTGCCGATCTCCACGAGCTGCCAGTCGATGATCCGGCGCGTCTGCGGGTCCCAGCGCAGGATCGTCATCTCGGCCGTGCCCTTGAGCGGGCCGATCCGGGGCTCGTTCTCCTGCGCCCCGGCCGTGGAGGACGAGATGTACCGGATGCCCTGGCCCACCTGCTCGGGGTCGGTGCGGGTGTGCATGTGGCCGGAGAGCTGCGCGGGGACGCAGCCGTCGGCCAGCAGGTTCGGTGCCACCCGGGGGTTGTGGAACATGACGAGGTCGACGCCGTCCGGGTCGTCGCAGGCGACCTCCGACAGGCGGGTGCCGACGTCCGCGTACGACTCGTCCTGGGTCTGGGTCGTGATGAGGCGGGTGGCCTTCGGGTCGTGGTCGCCGAGCAGCCGGATGCCGCGCACGTCGATCACCCCGCCGTCCAGCACCGTGGCGCCGGCCCGCGCGTACTGGGCGGTCGTCTCCGCGGAGTCGTGGTTGCCGGGCGCGGTGATGAGGTCGACGCCGTCGGGGATGGCGCGGGCGAACGTCGTCACGCAGTACTGCTCGACCGACGTGCCGTTCATCGTCGTGTCGCCGGCGTCCAGGACGACCTGCGCGCCGGACAGCTCCGTCAGCGAGGTGATCAGCGGCGCCATGCCGACGTTGCAGTGCAGGTCCGAGACGAGCAGCAGCGTGACCGGCTCCTCGCCCTCGTCGGTGGGGCTCGGCGTCGGCGACGGGCTCGCCGACGGGCCGGCGGACGGGCCGGCCGACCCGTCGGCGGAGGCCCCGTCGGCGGAGGCCCCGGCGGTCGCGCCGTCCGCCGGCGTGCCGGCGGACGCCTCCTGCGCCTCCTCGGCCTCCCGGGCCGCCGCCTCCACCGCGGGGCGCCGGTCCTCCCAGCCGTCCCATGCCGCCACCAGCGCGTCGTCCGCCTGCCGGTAGAACTCCTCGTTGTCGCGGTACGCCTGCACCACGAGACCGCCGTAGGTGTCGACGATGCCGCCCAGCCGCCCGGTGATGCGCGCGCCCTCCAGGGGGGTGCCGTCGAACACGGCCGACGCCGGCAGCGCGTCGGCCTGCCCGCGCGTGCGGTCGCGGTCGCTCGCGGTGACCAGCGTGCCGACCAGGACGACGGCCACGCCGCCGGCGACGAGCTGCCGGGCGTGCGGCACGACCCACGCCGCGAGCTCCCGCCGCCGGCCCGCCCCGAGCAGCGCACGCCCGGCCCACCACGCCACGGTGAGCACGGCGAGCGCGGCGAGCGTCCGCCGGGCGGCGTCGACGGCGAGCGCCCGCGCCGCGTCCTCGATGGTCGCCTGCGGCCCGGTGAAGAACTGCAGGTAGGAGTTGAGGTCGCCGGTCAGCGCCTGCAGGGTGTCGACCCCGTGCAGCGCGTCGACGTCGACGGGGATCTCCTCGACGGTCACCCGCGCACCGAGGCCCACGGGCAGCGGGGAGTCGATCTGGATGGTCCCGAACGGGCCGAGGTCCAGGGTGACGGTGCCGTCCGTCGTCACGTCGTACCGCGCCTCGTGGGGCCCCAGGCTCTGCTCGGCGGTGGCGGTGGTGACCCCGTAGGTGAGCGCGACCAGCAGCGCGGCGAGCGCGAGCAGGACGCGGGGGAGCCACCGGCGGGTGCCGGTGCGGGCGGGGGCCGTCGGCGCGGCCTCGGGTCCGGGGGCGGCGTCGGGTGCGGACATCGCACCGAGCCTAGACGCGCCCGCGGGGGCCCGTCGCGGCGGCGTCCGGGCCGGTCGCGGCCGTGCGGGCGGCCCGGGGCTGTGCTACTCCGGGACGGTGACGAGTCCCGCGACGCCGGCCGCGCCCTCCCCGGCCCACACCGAGAGCACCACCACCGTCGTCGTCGCGTTCGCCGCGAACGCGTTGATCGCGCTCGCGAAGACCGTCGCCGCGGTGCTGACCGGCGCCGCGTCCATGCTCGCGGAGGCCGCGCACTCGTGGGCCGACACCGGCAACGAGGTGTTCCTGCTGGTCGCCCAGCGGCGCGCGTCGAGGCGGCCGGACCGGACGCACCCGCTCGGCTACGGCCGCGAGGTGTACGTGTGGTCGCTGTTCGCGGCGATCGGCCTGTTCGCGGTCGGCGCCGGCGTGTCCATCACGCACGGCGTCCAGGAGCTCCTCGACCCGCAGCCGGCGGAGTCGTTCGTCATCGCGTACGTCGTGCTCGGCGTGTCGTTCCTGCTGGAGGGCACGTCGTTCCTGCAGGCGTGGCGGCAGGCGCGGTCGGCGGCGACCAGCCGCGAGCAGGACCTCTGGGAGCACGTGCTCGCCACCTCCGACCCCACCGTGCGGGCGGTCTTCTTCGAGGACGCCGCCGCGCTGATCGGCATCCTCATCGCGGCGGCGGGCATCGGGCTGCACCAGGTCACCGGCTCGGCGGTCCCGGACGCGGTCGGATCGATCCTGGTGGGCGTGCTGCTGGCCGTCGTCGCCGTGCTGCTCATCGACCGGAACCGGCGGTTCCTGGTGGGGGAGACCGGCGACCCCGCGCTGCAGCGCGCCGCGGTCCGGGCGCTGCTCGCCATGCCGGAGGTCGCCCGGGTCACGCAGCTGCGGCTCGAGTTCGTCGGCGCCCGGCAGCTGTTCCTCATGGGCGCCGTCGACCTGGAGGGCAACCTCGCGGAGGACGACGCCGCGCGGGCGCTCGCCGCGGTCGAGCGGCAGGTGACCGAGGTCCCCGGCGTGGTCGGCGCCCTGCTCTCGCTGTCCGAGCCCGAGGAGCCCGCCCTCGTGCCGTGAGCCTCGTGCCGTGAGCCCCGCGCCCTGGACCCGCGCCGCACCCGTCCCCCCGATCCCGTCCCGGAAGGACTCCCCATGACCGACGTCAGCCCCCGCACGCCCGTCGACCTCGGCCCCGCCCGGTCCGCCGCCGTCGCCGCGAGGGTGCTCGGCCCGCTGGTCGCCCAGGGCGCGATCGTCCGGCGCCCGCGCGTGACGGCGTGGGCGGAGCGGCGGCAGACCGACCGGGCCGCCGGCGCGCTCCTGCGGGACCTGCGTCGCGAGCACGGCGGCGCCCCCGTCGTGCTGACGCTCGGGCCGCGACGCGTCGTGCTGCCGCTGGACCCGGCGGACGTCGGCGCGTTGCTCGCCGGGTCGCCGGAGCCGTTCACCCCGGCGACGGTCGAGAAGCGCGCGGCGCTGGGGCACTTCGAGCCCGACTCGGTGCTGATCTCCCCGTCCGGCCGGCGCCCGCCGCGCCGGCTGCTCAACGAGCAGGCGCTGGACACGTCCGAGCCGGTGCACCGGGACGCCGGACCGCTGCTCGCCGCCGTCGACCGCGAGGCCGCGGAGCTGGCCGCCGCGGTCCACGCGGGCGGCGTGCTCGACTGGCCCACGTTCGCCCCGGCGTTCTGGCGGCTCGTCCGGACCGTGGTGCTCGGCGCCGGCGCCCGCGACGACGAGCGGGTCACCGACCTGATGTGGACGCTGCGGCAGGACGCGAACTGGGCGTACCTGCGCCCGCGCCGCCCGCACCTGCGCCACGAGCTCGCCGAGCGCCTGCACGAGTACGTGCAGCGGGCCGAGCCCGGCAGCCTCGTCGCCCACGCCGCGGCCGCCTCGTCCGGGCCCGGCGCGGCGCACGGCGTCGACCCGGTGGGCCAGGTGCCGCAGTGGCTGTTCGCGTTCGACGCGCTGGGCGCCGCGGTGCTGCGGGCGCTGGCCGTGGCGATCGCCCGGCCGGAGGTGCGCGACCGGCTGCGGGCCGAGGCGGCGTCCGGCGCGGCCATGCAGCCCTACGCCCGGGGCGCCGTGCTCGAGTCCGTCCGGCTGTGGCCGACGACGCTGGTCGTGCTCCGCGACGCCACCCGCCCGACCGGCTGGGGCGGCCGCGAGCTGCCCGCGGGCACGGGGTTCGCCGTCGTGAGCGCGTTCTTCCACCGGGACGGCGAGCGGCTGCCGTTCGCCGACGACGTCGTGCCGGAGGCGTGGCTCGACGGGCGCGCCGACGCCGACTGGGGCCTCGTGCCGTTCAGCGGCGGGCCGGTGTCGTGCCCGGGGCGCAACGTGGTGCTGCTCGTCGGCGGGCGGCTGCTCGCGCACCTGGCCGGGCTGGACCTCGGGTACGCCCGGGCGCGGTACCTCGCGGCCGCGCCGCTGCCGGCGACGTTCGACCACTACGGCGTCCGGTTCCCGGTGGCCGGACGGGCGGCGTGAGGAGCGGCGCCACGCCGTGATCCCGGTCACGCCCGTCCGTGCCCGGGCGCCGGGGCGACCGGGTGAATCGGCTCGCAACCGGGTGTGTCCGCAGGCCAGGACGACGTGAACGGGCGAAACACGGCGGAAACCTGTCGCCCGACAGGCGTAGGCTGGCCGGCGAGGGCGCGTCGCCCGCCGGGCAGGTCCCGGGCGGCCGCCGGACCACAGGACCACCTGCTGCTCGTCCAGCTCGGCGCGAACGTGTCCCCGCGCCCTCCGCGGCCCCCGGCGATCCCGGCGGGGCGCGTCCGAAGCACTGCAACACGCCCAGGAGGGCCTCGATGAACATGTCCATCGCCCGAGCCGGCCGGTCCACCCGCACCCTCGGTGTGGCCGCCGTCGTCGCGACGGTCGCCCTGCTCACGTCCTGCTCCGGCGGGTCCGACGACGCGTCGTCGAGCCCGTCCGCGTCCGAGTCGGCCACGCAGGCCCCCGAGGAGGTCGAGATCTTCGACCAGACCGGCCTGCTCCTGGAGACGGCGCGCGACACCCTCGAGGCCCGGCACCTCGTGGTCGAGGTCGCGGACGCGACCGGCCAGGGCCGTCCGATCGAGGACGAGATGCAGTGGCTCGTCGTCACGCAGGACCCGACCGAGGGCACGGTCCCGGAGGGCAGCACCGTCACGATCACCGCGCGGATGACCACCGACCCGCGGATGTGACCGCGGAATAACCGCTGGACCCACCGCCTTGTACCGTGCGAGCCTCGAGCTCACGGTCCGCGCGGTGGTGCAGCATCCCGCCGCGGGAGGGCCGTCCCGGACGCGGAGAACGCTCCCCTGGTGAGGGGTGGACGGACGCGGGACGGGTGGCTCGTCACCGACGGTCCTCAACGAGGCCAGGACGGTTCAGGTCGCGCGGGAGAAGGACAAGCGGGCGCGACGGACGGTGGCGTACGGATGCTGCACCTGGCGCCCGACGGCCCCGGGGTCGATCGGCCGGCACACGCCGGCGGGTCCCCCGGGGCCGTCGTGGTTCCCGGGCCCCCTCAGACGTACGGCGCCGCGAGCCGGCGCAGCTGGGCGGCGTAGCCCCCGCCGAACAGCACTGCGTGCATGCCCACGGGGTACACCTGGTGCAGCGCCACCCGGTGCTGCCAGCCGCGCCGGAGCCGGTGCACCTCCTGGTAGCCGGCGAGCACGTCGTCCAGGTGCGGGAAGCCGAACAGCGCCAGCATCGCCAGGTCCGTCTCACGGTGCCCGCCGTGCGCCGCCGGGTCGATGAGCGTCGCGCCCTGCGGGGTCCACAGCACGTTCCCGGACCACAGGTCGCCGTGCAGGCGCGCCGGCGGGTCGTCGTCGTCGAGCGCCCCGCTGCGCAGCACGTCCGCGAGGCGGCGCAGGAGCGCGACGTCGTCCGGGCCGAGCACCCGCCGCCGCTCCGCGGCCGCCGCCAGGGGTTCCACGCGGCAGTCCGCGAGGAACGCGCCCCAGCTGTCGTGGTCGCCCGCGGGCATCGGCAGCGGCTGCTCGAGCGGCCCGAAGAACCCGTCGCCGCTCCACCCGTCCGGCGGGCTGCCGAACCGTGGCGCACCCGCGCCGTGCGTGACGGCGAGGCCCCGGCCGAAGTCCTTCGCGGCGCGCCGGGTCGGCGCCACCTCGGTCAGCCGATCCAGGTCCAGGTGGTCGCCGCCCACGCCCCGGACCCCGACCACCGGTGCGCCGCCGCGGACCCGCAGCCACCGCAGCCCCGCCGCCTCGCACGCGAAGAACCCGGGCGGCGCGCCCGCCCGCTGCTTGCGGTACGTGCCCGTGCTGCCCATCCCCGCCGCCCTCGCCGCTCGTCGCCTCTAGCCTGTCGGTCGTGCCCTCGTCCCGCGGTTCCCGGCCGATCGTGCGCACCGGTGCGGCCGTGCCGGCGGAGGCGCGCCGCACCGGCGCGCGGCGGGCCGGTCGCGTCGATCCCGCCGTGCCCCCGGCCCTGCTGACCGGCGCCGGCCGCACGCCCGAGGGCGCGGCGTGGCTGGCGACGCTCCCGTCCCTGGTGACGCGCGCGCTGCGCCGCTGGGACCTGACGGCGGGGGAGCCGTTCCCGTCCGGCTCCGCGTCCTGGTGCGCTCCCGTCACGCGGGGCGGCGCGGACCTCGTGCTGAAGATCTCGTTCCCGCACGACGAGGCGCGCGACGAGGCGGCCGTGCTCACCGCCTGGGACGGGCGCGGTGCGGTGCGGCTGGTCGACCACCACGGGCCGGACTGGGCGCTGCTGCTGGAGCGGGTGCACCCCGGCACGCCGATGCGCGCGGTGCGGACCCCGGTGCTGCGCCGGCTCGCGGAGGCCGCCGACGTGCTGCGCGTCCTGCACGAGGCGCCCGGCCCCGCCCGGCTGCCGGACCTGCGCGGGGTCGCGGCGTCGTGGGCGGACCTCGCAGCGGAGCGGGCGGACCGGGCGGCGCGCGCCGGGCTGCGGCTGGACGCCGGCCTGCTGCGCGCGGCGGACGAGGTCCTCCGGGCCCCCGCCGCGGCGCGGGAGGTCACGCTGCACGGCGACGGCAACCCCGGCAACCTGCTGGCCGACCGGGCCGGGGGCTGGCGCGCGATCGACCCGAAGGCCCTGCGCGGCGACCCCGCGTACGACCCGTGGCCGCTGCTGGAGCAGGTGGGGGACCCGTGGCGCACCGCCGACCCGGTGCGCACGCTCCGGGAGCGGCTGCTCCTGGTCGCGGAGCGGGCGGGGCTCGACCCGGCCGCCGCGGCGGGCTGGGCGCTGGCGCGCGGGACCGAGGCGGCGCTGTGGGCGTGGCACCACGGCGGCCCGCCCGCGGCGCTCGGCGCGGGGCTGCGGCGCGCGGGGGACTGGGCGCGGGTGCGCGACGCGCTGACGGGCTGACGGGCCGGTGTCCGTGTCGCGGGGTCCCGGCGGCTCAGCCCGCGCGGCCGCGCAGGTGGTCGAACACGAGGCTCGTCTCCGTTGACGCGACCTCCGGCCGGTCGCTGAGCCGCTCGACCACGAAGCGGCGCAGCTCGTCGGTGTCCCGCACCGCGACGTGCAGCAGGAAGTCGTCGACCCCGGCCAGGAAGTACACGTCCAGCACCTCCGGGCGCGCGGCGACGGACCGGGCGAACGGCTCCAGCGACGCGCGCGAGCCCGCGGCCATCCGGACGGCGACCATCGCGCGCAGCCCCCGGCCGAGGGCCTGCGGGTCGACGTCGGCGTGGAACCCGCGGATCACCCCGGCGCGGCGCAGCGCCCGCACCCGCGCCAGGCACGTCGACGGCGCGATGCCGACCGCCGCGGCCAGCGCGTTGTTCGCCATCCGCCCGTCCTCCTGGAGCAGCCGGATCAGCTGCCGGTCCACGCCGTCGAGCGGCACCGCGCCCTGGGGCTCGCGCGACTCCGGCGCACCCGGCGGCCGAGCGGGCGAACCGGGCACGCGCGCGGGTCGAAGATCGTTCGACGGTGTGACCGACGTCGCACCGTCGGTCGCAGGAAGTTCGGTCACAGCCGCAGCGTAACGAACCGAAACGCGCGGACACCCCGCGGAAACACCGCAAAGTTCACGCTGGTCGTGTCGGGTGCCGGTCGGCGCCGCGGGCACCGCACGAGCCGGGAGGCGTCATCATGAGGGTCGGGATCCCCGCCGAGGTGAAGAACCACGAGTACCGCGTCGCGATCACGCCCGCCGGGGTGCACCAGCTCGTCGCGGCGGGCCACCAGGTGCTGGTCCAGGCGGGGGCCGGCGTCGGCTCGGCCATCACGGACGACGCCTACGTCGCCGCCGGGGCGCGGGTCGTCGCGACGGCCGCCGAGGCGTGGGGCGAGGCGGACCTGGTCTGCAAGGTGAAGGAGCCCGTCGCCTCCGAGTACGGGTACCTGCGCGAGGACCTGGTGCTGTTCACGTACCTGCACCTGGCCGCCGACCGGCCGCAGACGGACGCGCTGCTCGCGTCGGGGGTGACGTCGATCGCGTACGAGACCGTGCAGCTGGCCGACGGGTCGCTGCCCCTGCTCGCCCCGATGAGCGAGGTCGCCGGGCGGCTGGCCGCGCAGGTCGGCGCGTACCACCTCATGCGCAGCGCGGGCGGGTCCGGGCGCCTGCTCGGCGGCGTCCCGGGCGTCGCGCCCGGCCGGGTCGTCGTCATCGGCGGCGGCGTCGCCGGGCAGCACGCCGCGGAGGTCGCGCTCGGGATGCGCGCGGACGTGACGGTGCTCGACCTGTCCGTCCCGCGGCTGCGCGAGCTCGACACCGCGTTCGGCGGGCGGGTGCGGACTCTGGCGTCGTCCGCGTACGCGATCCGGGAGGCCGTCGCGGACGCGGACCTGGTGGTCGGGGCGGTCCTCGTGCCGGGAGCGCGGGCCCCGAAGCTCGTCACGGACGACATGGTCGCCGCGATGCGCCCGGGCTCGGTCCTGGTGGACGTCGCCGTGGACCAGGGCGGCTGCTTCGAGTCCACCCGCGCGACGACGCACGCGGACCCGACGTTCCGCGTGCACGAGGCGGTGTTCTACTGCGTCGCGAACATGCCCGGGGCCGTGCCGGTGACGTCCACCCAGGCGCTGACCAACGCGACGCTGCCGTACCTGACCGCGCTCGCGTCCCGCGGCTGGCGGGACGCGCTCGCCGCCGACCCGGCGCTCGCCGCGGGCCTGTCCACCCACGCCGGCGCCCTGCACCACGCGGGGGTCGGGGCGGCCCACGGCCTGCCGGTGGTCGACCCGGCGAAGGTGCTGGCCGGCTGAGCGGGCCGGCACGCCGGGGGATCGCGGAAACCGGCGGACAACGCGCCCCCGGGGATGGCACGGTGGCCCGATGGAGCCCTTCGAGCTGACCGACGGCGTGGTGCTGCTGCGCGCGCCCGGCCCGTCCGACGTCGACCGCGTCACCGACCTGTGCCAGGACCCGGCGATCCAGGAGTGGACCACCGTCCCGAGCCCGTACTCCCGGGCGGACGCCGAGTCGTTCGTCGCCGGGATGGTCGCCGACGGCTGGGCGCAGGCGACGCAGTTCAACTGGGCGGTGCGCTCCGGCGGGGACCTGGTCGGCATGGTCGGCCTCGCGGCGCGCGGCGACGGATCGGCCGAGCTCGGCTACTGGCTGGCGCCGGACGCCCGCGGTCGGGGGCTCATGGCGCGCGCGGTGGGGCTCGTGCTCGACGCCGGCTTCGGCCGGCTGGGCCTGGACCGGGTCACGTGGCGGGCGTTCGTGGGCAACCTGCCGTCGCGGCGGGTGGCGGAGCGCGCCGGCTTCACCGTGGACCCCGAGCCGCGCGACGGCGAGCACCGGGGCGCCCCGCGCGCGGAGTGGACCGGCGTGCTGCACCGCGCGGAGCACGGGTCGTCGGCGATGATGGCCCGATGACCTCCACCCTCGACGCGGACAACCCGTTCGCCACCCCGTCCACGCTGCCCTACGCGCTGCCCGACTACGCGCGGATCCGCGAGGAGCACTACCGCCCGGCCCTGCTCGCGGGCATGGCGGAGCACCGCGCCGAGATCGAGGCGGTCGCCGCGTCGGCCGAGGCGCCGACGGTCGAGAACACGCTGGAGGCCCTGGAGCGCTCGGGCCGGCTGCTGCACCGCGCGGCCACCGCGTTCTTCAACCAGTCGTCGTCCGACTCCACCCCGGGCCTGGAGGAGCTGGAGGAGGAGATCGCCCCGCTGCTCGCCGCGCACGAGGACGCCCTCTACCTGGACCGGCGCCTGTTCGCGCGCGTCGAGGCGCTGCGCGACGCCGCCGAGGCGGGCGAGCTGGAGCTCGCGCCGGACACGGCGTGGCTGCTGCACCGCCAGCACACCGCCTTCGTGCGCGCCGGCGTGCGCCTCGACGACGCCGCCCAGGACCGGCTGCGCGAGCTGAACGCGGAGATCACCCGGCTGGAGACGGTGTTCGGCCGGCAGCTGCTCGCCGAGACGAACGACTCCGCCGTGCTGGTCACCGACGAGACGCAGCTGGACGGCCTCGCCGAGGACGCGCGGGCCGCGGCGGCCGAGGCGGCGACGCGGCGCGGGCACGAGGGCGCGTGGCTGATCGACCTGATCCTGCCGACGCAGCAGCCGGCGCTCGCGTCGCTGACGAACCGGGCGCTGCGCGAGCGGCTGCACACCGCGTCGGTGCGCCGGGGCGGCCGCGGCGGGGAGAACGACACCCGCGCGACCCTGCTCGCCATGGCGCGGCTGCGCGCCGAGCGGGCCCGGCTGCTGGGCTACCCGCACCACGCCGCGTACATCGCCGAGGACGCCACCGCGAAGACGCCCGAGGCGGTGGCGGACATGCTCGGCCGGCTCGCGCCCGCGGCGGTCGCCAACGCGCGCGTCGAGGCCGCCGACCTGGAGGCCGCGCTGCAGCGCGACGTCCCCGGCGCGACCCTCGAGGCGTGGGACTGGGCGTACTACGCCGAGCAGGTCCGCAAGGAGCGCCGCTCGCTGGACGACTCCCTGCTCCGGCCCTACCTGGAGCTCGACACCGTCCTGACGAAGGGCGTCTTCCACGCCGCGCACGAGCTGTACGGGCTGACGTTCACCGAGCGCCCCGACCTGGTCGGCTACCACCCGGACGTCCGGGTGTTCGAGGTCCACGACGCGGACGGCAGCGGGCTGGGCCTGTTCCTCGGCGACTACTGGACCCGGGACTCCAAGCGCGGCGGCGCGTGGATGAACAACCTGGTCGACCAGTCCGCGATGCTCGGCGAGCAGCCGGTGGTCGTGAACAACCTCAACATCCCGAAGCCCCCCGCCGGGCAGCCGACGCTCCTCACCTGGGACGAGGTCATCACGCTCTTCCACGAGTTCGGCCACGCGCTGCACGGGCTGTTCTCGGACGTGCGGTACCCGTCGCAGTCCGGCACCGAGGTGCCGCGCGACTTCGTGGAGTACCCGTCGCAGGTCAACGAGATGTGGGCGTGGGACCCGGCGGTCCTGCGGTCCTACGCCGTGCACCACGTGACCGGGGAGCCGATGCCGTCGCAGTGGGTCGACACGATGCTCGCCTCGCGGCAGGACGGGGAGGGGTTCGCCACCACCGAGTACCTCGGCGCCGCGCTGCTCGACCAGGCCTGGTACCGGCTCGCCCCCGAGGACGTGCCGACCGACGTGGAGCAGGTCGAGGCGTTCGAGGCCGCCGCGCTGGCGGCCGCGGGCGTCGCGTTCGCGCCGGTCCCGCCGCGGTACCGGACCACGTACTTCAACCACGTGTTCGGCGGCGGCTACTCGGCCGGGTACTACTCGTACATCTGGTCCGAGGTGCTGGACGCGGACACCGTGACCTGGTTCGAGGAGAACGGCGGCCTGAAGCGGGAGAACGGCGACGCCTTCCGGGCGCGGCTGCTGTCCCGCGGCGGCTCGGTCGACCCGATGGCCGCGTTCCGCGACCTGCGCGGCCGCGACCCGGAGATCGCGCCGCTGCTGGCCCGCCGCGGCCTGACGGCGGCGACGACCGGCGCCTGACGGGCCGTCCGCCGCGCTCCCGCCCCGCCCGGGCACACGTCCGGGCGGGGCGAGTGCTGCCGGTACCGTGGTCGGCATGACCGACGAGCCCGCCACCAGCCCCGACGCGACCACCGGCACCTCGGCCGCCGAGGCGGAGGTCGTCCGGATCTGCCAGGACCTCATCCGGTTCGACACCTCGAACTACGGGGACGGCTCCGGCCCGGGGGAGCGGTCCGCCGCCGAGCACGTCATGACGCTGCTGCACGAGGTCGGGCTGGAGCCGGAGCTGTTCGAGAGCGCCCCCAGCCGCGCGAACGTCGTCGTCCGCCTGGAGGGCACCGACCGCAGCCGCCCGGCGCTCGTCCTGCACGGGCACACCGACGTGGTCCCCGCCGAGGCGAAGGACTGGAAGGTCGACCCGTTCGCCGGCGAGGAGTTCGACGGCATGGTGTGGGGCCGCGGCGCGGTCGACATGAAGGGCATGGACGCGATGATCCTGGCGGTCGTCCGCCAGATGGTCCGCGAGGGCCGCCGCCCGGCCCGGGACGTCGTGGTCGCGATGTTCGCCGACGAGGAGGCCGGCGGCCGGTACGGCGCCCGCTACGCCGTCGACGAGCGCCCCGAGCTGTTCGAGGGCGCCACCGAGGCCGTCTCCGAGGTCGGCGGGTTCTCCGTCGACGTGCACGGCCGGCGCGCCTACCTGCTGCAGACCGCTGAGAAGGGCATCGCGTGGCTCCGGCTCGTCGCCGACGGCACCGCGGGCCACGGCTCGGCCGTCAACCCGGACAACGCGGTCACGGAGCTCGCCGGCGCGATCGCCCGGATCGGCGCGTACCAGTGGGACACCCGGCTGACCCCCACCGTGCTCGCGCTGCTGGAGGGCGTCGCCGACCTGACCGGCCTGCCGCTGGACGTCGACGACCCGCTGGCCATCGACCGGCTGATCGGCGCGCTCGGCCCGGCGCGGCGGTTCGTCGGGTCCTCGATCCGCACGCTCGCGAACCCCACCCAGCTGCACGCCGGGTACAAGACGAACGTCATCCCGGGCCGGGCGACCGCGACCGTCGACGTCCGCCCGCTGCCGGGCGACCACGAGGCCGTCCTGGCGAAGGTGCGGGAGCTCGCCGGCCCGACCGTGCGCGTCGAGCCGGAGCACCTGGACATCGGCCTGGAGGTCCCCGCGTCGGGCACGCTCGTCGACACGATGACCGACGTGCTGCGCGAGCAGGACCCGGGCGCGGTCGTGCTGCCGTACATGCTGTCGGCCGGGACGGACAACAAGTCCCTCGCGCGGCTCGGCATCGCGGGCTACGGGTTCGCGCCGCTGCGCCTGCCGGCGGACCTCGACTTCACCGCCCTGTTCCACGGCGTCGACGAGCGGGTGCCGGCCGAGTCGCTGCGGTTCGGCGTCCGGGTGCTCGACGGGCTGCTGCGCGAGGCGTGAGCCTCAGTCGTCCAGCATCCCCAGGGTCGACCGGACCCGGATGATCCGGCGCCGCAGCCACACCTTGCGCTCCCCGCCCGTGTAGAGCAGGGTCCGGGCGAGCTCCCAGCGGCCGTACTCGGCCTCGTCGGTGAGCATGCGCCGGGCGTCGTTGCGGCTCGTGGTCCGGGGGATCGTCAGGACCCGGTACTCGTACTGCCGGGCCGCCTCCGGGGAGCCGGGCCGGTCCGTGCTCAGGTTGGTGCGTGCCATGCCCACCGCCTTCGAGTCGATCGTGGTGCCATTGTGCCTGGTGCGGCGCTACGGTCGTGGCATGGCTATCGACCCCCGCGCGGCACTGGACCGCCTCATCGCTGCTCTCGAGGCGCACTACTCCGCCGTGTCCGCCCGCCGGGGCGACGACGACCCGGCGGTCGACGACGCGTACGACGTGCTCGCGGACGCCTTCGAGGTGTACGACGACGCCCTGGGCACCGTGCACGGCGAGGCCACGCCGTTCTACCTCGCGGAGGACGACGACGAGGACGAGGACGACGAGGAGCCCGAGGACGCCGACGACTACGACGTCGACGACCTGCCCGAGGCGCCGTACGACGAGCACGACGCGCGGCGGCCGTAGGCGACCCGACCGCGCGGCGCGGGTCCGGCGCGGGTCAGCGGCGCTCGGGGTAGCCCAGCGCGGGCGCGCTGATCTCGTCGAGGGCCCGCAGGATCTCCGGCGGCAGCTCGACGTCCTCGGCGGCGAGCGAGGCCCGCAGCTGCGCGGGCGTGCGCGCCCCGACGATCGCCGACGCGACCTGCGCGCGCACCCGCAGCCACGCGAGCGCGACCTCCAGGGGTGCCCGCTCGAGCCCCTTCGCGGCGACGACGAGCGCCTCCACGACGGCGGCGGCGACCGACCCGAGGTACGGCTCCACGAACCCGGCCAGGTGCGGGGAGGCCGCGCGGGAGTCGGCGGGGACGGTGCGCCGATACTTGCCGGTCAGCACGCCGCGGCCCAGCGGCGACCACGCCAGCAGCCCGATGCCGAGGTCGGCGGCGGCCGGGAGCACCTCGCGCTCGATGCCGCGCTGCAGCAGCGAGTACTCCGCCTCGACGGCGGCGAGGCCGGGGTCGTCCCCCAGCAGGGTCGCGGCGCGGGCGACCTGCCACCCGGCGTGGTTCGACAGCCCGACGTACCGGGCGCGGCCCGAGTCGACCGCCCGGCGCAGCGCGGTGACGGTCTCGGTCAGCGGCGTGCGGGGGTCGGGGGTCTGGACCAGCCACAGGTCGACGTGGTCGGTGCCCAGGCGGCGCAGCGACGCGTCCAGCGTGTCCAGCAGCGCGCCGCGGGAGGCGTCGACCACGCCGCCGTCGGGGGTGCGCCGGACGCCCGCCTTGGTGCACAGCACGAGCTCGTCGCGGGGGACCACCCGGCCGACGAGCGACCCGAGCAGCTCCTCCGCGCCACCGTCCGCGTAGGACGCCGAGGTGTCCACGAGGGTGCCGCCGGCGTCCGCGAAGTCGCGCAGCTGCTCGGCGGCGTCGAGCTCGTCGGTGTCCCGGCTCCAGGTCAGCGTCCCGAGTCCGAGGTGCGAGACCCGCAGGCCGGTCCGTCCGAGCTGGCGCTGTTCCATGGGTGCGAGGGTAACGGGGCCGGCGGTGCGGGTCGGTGACCAGCCGCTATCGTGGCGCCTCGTGGCTGCGCGCATCGAGAACGAGACCCGAGCATGAGCGTCTGGGAGGCGATCGTCCTCGGCCTCGTCCAGGGTCTGACCGAGTTCCTGCCCGTGTCGTCCAGCGCGCACCTGCGCATCGTGGGCGAGCTCATCGGGTCCGGCGACCCCGGCGCGGCCTTCACCGCGATCACCCAGATCGGCACCGAGACCGCCGTGCTGCTGTACTTCCGGCGCGACATCGCCCGCATCTGCACGCACTGGTGGCGGGCGGTGCGCGGGGACCTCGGCACCGACTGGCGGTCCCGGACGGGCGCCCCGGCCGACGGCCCGCGCGACCCGGACGCGCAGATGGCCTGGTACATCGCGCTCGGCTCGGTGCCGATCGTCCTGCTGGGCCTGCTGTTCCAGGACGCGATCGAGCAGCCGTTCCGGAACCTGTGGCTCATCGTCCTGACGCTCGCGGGCTTCGCGCTCGTGCTCGACTGGGCCGACCGGCGCGGCCGGCACGAGAAGCCGCTGACCGACCTCAACCCGCGGCACGCCGTGTACTTCGGGCTCGCGCAGGCGATGGCGCTCATCCCCGGGGTATCCCGGTCGGGCGGCACGATCACCGCCGGCCTGCTCATGGGCTACACGCGGGAGGCCGCGGCGCGGTACTCGTTCCTGCTGGCCATCCCGGCGGTCCTCGGCTCCGGCCTGTTCCAGCTGGCGTCGAGCGCGGGCGACTTCGGCACGGCGGGGACGCCGGCGCTGGGCGTCACGGTCATCGCGACGATCGTGGCGTTCGTGGTCGGGTACGTCGTGATCATCGGGTTCCTGAAGATCGTGTCGACGTTCTCGTACCGCCCGTTCGTCGTCTACCGGATCGGCCTGGCCGTCGTCGTGGCGCTGCTGCTGGTCACCGGGGTGCTGGACCCGCTCGCCGGGGCGTGAGGCTGCGGCGCTCGCGCCGGGCTCAGAGCCAGTCGGAGCGCTTGAACAGCCGGTAGAGCACCGTCGCGGACGCGGCCATCACGAGCACGGACAGCGGGTAGCCGAGCAGCCAGTGCAGCTCCGGCATGTGGTCGAAGTTCATCCCGTAGACGCCGGCGATGAGCGTCGGCACCGCGATGATCGCGGCCCAGGCCGAGATCTTGCGCATGTCCTCGTTCTGCCGCACCGACACGCGCGCCAGGTGGACCGACAGCATGTCCCCGAGCAGGGCGTCGTGGGCGTCCAGGTGCCGGTCGACCTTGGTGAGCACCGTGTCCAGGCGGCGGATCCACCGCATCGTGCGGGTCTCGCGCCGGCTGTCCTCCTGCTCCGCGACGAGCTCCGGGAACGCGGACAGCAGCGGGACCAGCGCGCGGCGGGCCTCGGCGATCTCGCGCTTGAGGTCGTAGACCACCTCGGCGGGGTCGTCGGTCTGCGGCGTGAACACGACCTGCTCGACGTCGGCCACCGCCTCCCCGATGCCGAGCTCGACGTCGCCCGCCCGGCGGACCAGCGCCGTCAGGACGGCCGCGAACACGTGGCCGGGCCGGTCCTGCGGCAGGTGCTCCTCGTCGCGCAGGTTGTCCAGGACCGCGTCCAGCAGGTCGGCCGGGCCCTCCTCGGCGGTGATCGTCACGTCGTCCACGACCAGCGCCGCCCAGACGCCCGTCGTGACGTCGCGCGTCCGCGGGTCGTACGCGAGCGTGGGGCACACCAGGTACTTGCCGCCGCCGGCGAGCCGGCGCAGCTGCGGGTGCCGCGGGTCGCCGAGGCCGCCGCCGGTGACGCTGCCCTCGGCCGAGCGGCGGACCACCGACTCCGGGATGCCGGCCTGGCGCGCCGCGTCGGCGATCGCGTCCAGGGAGTCGACGTGCACCCACGCGGTGGGCGGCTCCGGCGCCGCGAGCAGCGCCAGCAGCCCGTCCGGGGGCGTCGCCGTCCAGCCGTCGCCTGCATGCACCCACGCGCTCTCCACCTCGGCATTGTGGCGGTCGCCGGCGCGGCGCGGGCGGCCGACGCGCCGCCGGGCGGGCGGAGTCACCCGGTGCGGGCGGCGCGCGAGGCGCCTCGGGGGCCGGCGGGTGCGGGGCCGGCGGGACCGGGCCCACCTGGAACTGGTGGCCTCCGAGGTCATGCCGCAGGTGCGCTGCCCCCGGCGCCCTCGGTGGTGGCCCGCGACGCCGGACGACCCGTCCGGACCAGGTCGCGGGCCACCACCCCGGCCAGCACGACCAGCAGCACGTTCCGCACCGCGAGCACGACGGTCGGCACGGGCTG
>NZ_CATKPC010000030.1:0-24826 GCF_949769265.1 Cellulomonas endometrii
TCACGCGCTCCGCCAACTACAACGTCGTGATCGGCGAGACCGAGGCGGAGGTCGACGACCGCATCGCCTGGGTCGAGGAGCACTACGCCCGCACGGTCCCGGAGAAGGCGCCCGAGGTCGCCGAGGACGCCCGCCCCCGCGCGCCCGTCGGCCCCGCCGGCGCCGCGACGAGGAGGACCGCGCCGCCCTCTCGCCCGCGGACTGGCGCCGGCCCCTGGTGCGGCGGTCGATGCGGCTGTCGCACGCCGTCCTGCTCGTGCTGCTGGTGGTGTGCGGGCTCGGCCCGCTCCTGCTGCTCGCGAAGTTCGCCGTCACCCCGACGCAGGACATCCTGCGCACGCCGCTGTCGGTGTTCCCGAACGGCGTCGCGTGGGGGAACCTGTCGGCGGCGTGGACCGACGTGCAGGTCAGCCGGTACTTCCTCAACACGGTGGTGCTGGCGGCGGGCGCGTGGGCGAGCCAGATCCTGGTCGCCACCACCGGCGGGTACCTGCTGTCGGTGCTGCGGCCGCGGTGGGGGAAGGTCGTGCAGGCGGCGGTGCTGTCGACGCTGTTCGTGCCGGCGGTCGTGCTGCTGGTGCCGCTGTACCTGGTCATCCTGGACCCGCCGGTGTGGGGGGAGTCGCTGATGAACTCCTACTGGGCGGTGTGGCTCCCGGCCGGGGCGAGCGCGTTCAACGTGCTGCTGGTGCAGCGGTTCTTCGACTCCCTGCCGCGGGAGGTGTTCGAGGCCGCGCGGGTGGACGGCGCGGGGCCGTTCCGGCTGTTCTGGTCGATCGTGCTGCCCATGAGCCGGCCGATCCTCGGCGTGGTGTCCGTGTTCGCGGTCATCGCGTCGTGGAAGGACTTCCTGTGGCCGCTGCTGGTGCTGCGGGACCCGGACATCCAGCCGCTGTCGGTGCGGCTGCCGTCGCTGCAGGCCACGACCGACCTCGGGGTGCTGATGGCCGCGCTCGCGATCTCGACGCTGATCCCGGTGCTGCTGTTCCTGGTGTTCCAGCGGCTGTTCCTGCGGGGTGCCGGGCTGGGCGGGGCGGTGAAGGGCTGATCTGACGCCCCGTCGCGACAACGTCACTGGGTAGGTGGTCGCTGCCGGCGGGCCGGTCACGGCAGGGGTGGGAAGATGGGGCGGTGTCCGTCTCCCCCCTGACGGCGTCCGCGCTCGCCCCGTACGACGCCGTGCTCCTGCTCTCCTTCGGCGGCCCCGAGCAGCCCGAGGACGTCCTGCCGTTCATGAAGAACGTGACCCGCGGCAAGGGCATCCCCGAGGAACGCCTGGTCGAGGTCAGCCAGCACTACGCCCTGTTCGGCGGGCGCAGCCCGATCAACGACCAGAACCGGGCGCTGCTGGCCGCGCTGCGCGCCGAGCTGGACGCGCGCGGCATCGACACGCCGCTGGCCTGGGGCAACCGGAACTGGGAGCCGTTCACCGACCGCGCGCTCGCGGGGCTCCGCGACGCCGGCGCGAGGCGCGTGCTCGCGCTCGTGACGTCCGCGTACGGGTCCTACTCGGGCTGCCGGCAGTACCGCGAGCACGTCGCGCAGGCGCTCGCGGGCGTCGCCGGGCTCGACGAGACGCCGCAGGACGCGGAGGCCGCCGCGGGGGTGCGCGTCGACAAGCTCCGCCACTACTTCAACCACCCGGGCTTCCTGCGCGCGAACGCCGACGCGGTGGTGGAGGCGTTCACCGACCTCGCCGCCCGGACCGGTCGCCCCGTCGCGGACGTGGCCGCCGACGCCCCGCTGCTGTTCGTCACCCACTCGATCCCGCTGGCGATGGAGGCCGGGTCCGCCGCCGCGCGCCCCGGGTACCTCGCCCAGCACGAGGACGCGTGCCGCGAGGTGGCCGCCCTGGTGGCCGCGGACCTCGGCGTCGAGCCCGCGTGGAGCCTCGCCTTCTGCTCGCGCTCCGGCCCGCCCTCGCAGCCGTGGCTGGAGCCCGACGTCAACGACGTCCTGACCGAGCGCGCCGAGGCCGGCACCACGGCCGTCGTCATGTCGCCGATCGGCTTCGTCTCCGACCACATGGAGGTCGCCTACGACCTCGACACCGAGGCGATGGCCACCGCGAAGGACCTCGGCATCACCGCGGTCCGCGCCGGCTCGGCCTCCACCCGCGCGCCGTTCGTCGCGGGCCTCGTCGACCTGATGGTGGAGCGCGCCGCCGCCGAGCGCGGCGAGGACCCCGAGCGGGTGACCGTGGGGGCGTTCGACGCCTGGCCCGACCGGTGCGCCGTCGGCTGCTGCTTCCAGCGCGCCGGCGTCGACACCGGCCTCCCGACGATCTCGCAGCAGCAGGACACCGGCACGACGCACGACAGCAGCGAAGGAGCAGCAGCACGATGAGCACGACGACGGACCAGCCCGGCGGCCACAGCCCGGAGGTCGCGGACGCGATCAACAACGCGATCGGGTACGCGATGTACGCGGTGTTCGAGACGTCCTCGGCGCTGCCCGTGGACGCCGCCGAGCGCCGCCGCATCGTCGACGCCGCGCTCGCCGCCCTCACCGGGCCGGACGCCCCCGAGGGCCTCGTCGTGCGCGGCTGGTACGACGTCGCGGGCCTGCGCGCCGACGCCGACCTCATGGTCTGGTGGCACGCCCCGAGCATCGAGGCCGTCCAGGACGCCTTCCACCGGCTGCGCGCCAGCGAGCTCGGCGAGCACCTGCTGCCGGTCTGGTCGGTCGCCGCGATGCACCGCCCGGCGGAGTTCAACCGCGGGCACGTCCCCGCGTTCCTCACCGGGGAGGCGCCGCGCGCGTACCTCTGCGTGTACCCGTTCGTGCGGTCCTACGAGTGGTACCTGCTCGAGGACGCCGAGCGCCGGGAGCTGCTGCGCGAGCACGGCCACGCCGCCCGCGACTACGCCGACGTCCGCGCGAACACCCTGTCGTCGTTCGCGCTCGGCGACTACGAGTGGATCCTCGGGTTCGAGGCCGACGAGCTGCACCGCATCGTCGACCTCATGCGCGACCTGCGGGCCACCGGCGCCCGCCGGCACGTGCGCGAGGAGGTGCCGTTCTACACCGGCCCCCGCGTCGAGCTCGCGGAGTGGGCCGAGCGGCAGCCGCGGGGCTGATCGCTACAGGGCGTCCTCGGCGGGGGCGGGCAGCAGACGGCTGACCCGCCCCTCGCCGTCGGTCAGCAGCAGCGCGCCGTCGGCCACCTCCACCGTCAGCGGGCCGGCCAGTAGGTCCAGCACCGCGCGCTCGCGGGCCATGTGCTCGGGGGTCCCGGCCATGAGCGTCGTCACGACGGGGCCGAACGTCAGCGTCCCGTCGGCGTGCGCCCACGTCCCGCGCAGCCGGTTCACGCCCCCGGTGCCGTAGACCTGCCCGTCGCCCGAGAAGGTCAGCGCCGGGTGCGCCCGCTCCGGGCCGTCGTCGAGCGCCACGCCCGCGACCTCGACGAACCGCCACGTCCCACCGACCACGTCGTCCATGGGCGCGATCCTGCCACCCCGGTCCCCGCGGCGCGCCGGTCACCACGCCGCGGCGAGGGCCTCCAGGGTGGCGATGCGGTCCTCGACCGCGTGGGTGGTGGCCGTGACGACGAGCTCGTCGGCGCCCGTGCGGGCCACCAGCTCGCGCAGCCGCTCGACCGCCGCGTCGGCCGTGGTCGCGATCTGGGTGCCGGCGACCCGGGAGAAGAAGTCGCGCGCCTGCTCGGGGTCGATCGTGGCGAGCAGCTGCTCGGCGTCCTCGGGCGTCTCGATCGGCGCGAGCGCCCCGCGGGTGCGCAGGCGCAGGGCCATGACCTTGCTCGGCCCGGCCAGCCACTCGGCGCGCTCGTCGGACTCGGCGACGATGACCGAGGCGGAGACCATGAGCAGCGGCGCGTCCAGCACGGCGGACGGGCGGAACGCCGACCGGTACACCTCGGCGGCCTGCGTCGTGATGCCGGTGCCGAAGTGGTGCGCGTAGGAGAACGGCAGGCCGAGCTCGCCCGCGAGCTGCGCGCTGAACGTGCTGGACCCGAGCAGCCACACCTGCGGCGTCCCGGTGGCCGCCGGGGTGGCGATCAGCCGCGACGCGGTGGCGCTGGCGGCACGGCCCCGCGGGAGCTGCCCGAGCAGGTGCAGGACGTCGAGCAGCTCGGCCGGGAAGTCCTCCGCGCCGAGGCCGTCGACGGTGCGGCGCAGGGCCGCCGCGGTGACGGGGTCGGCGCCCGGGGCGCGCCCGATGCCGAGGTCCACGCGCCCCGGGTGCAGCGCCTCGAGCATGGCGAACTGCTCGGCGACCACCAGCGACGGGTGGTTCGGCAGCATGACGCCGCCCGACCCGACGCGGATCCGCTCGGTCGACGCGGCGAGGTGCGCGAGCAGCACCGCGGGGGAGGTCGACGCGACGGCCGGCATCGCGTGGTGCTCGGCCACCCAGAACCGCCGGTACCGGAGCCGGTCGGCCGCCCGCGCCAGGGCGGTGGAGTCGGCGAGCGCGTCGGCGCTCGTGCGCCCGGTGCCCACCGGCGACAGGTCGAGGACGGACAGCGGGACGGGGTTCTCGGTGGTCACGCCAGGGGCAACGCGGCCGGCGCGGGTGTGCTTCCCGGCGCCGGCCGCGGGCCCGGATGCTGTGGGTCACACGCGCGCCGCGCCCGGTGCGGTGCCGCCCGGGGTCAGGGGTAGAGGCCGCGGAGCTGGTGCGCCTCCGCCACGCGGCGCACCCCGATGACGAGCGCCGCGTCGCGCAGCGTGAGGCCGTCGGCGCGCGCCCGCTGGGCGACCGCCGCGTACGCCGACCGCATCCGGTGCTCCAGGCGGTCCTCGATCTCCCGCTCGGTCCACCAGTACGCCTGGTTGGCCTGCACCCACTCGAAGTAGGACACGACCACGCCGCCGGCGTTCGCCAGGATGTCCGGCACGACGGTGATGCCGCGCTCGGCCAGCACCCGGTCCCCGGCGCTGGTGGTCGGGCCGTTCGCGCCCTCGACGACCCAGCGGGCCTTGACGGTCCGGGCGGTCTCCTCGTCGAGCACGTCCTCGACCGCCGCGGGGATGAGCACGTCCACGTCGAGCGCGAGCAGCTCCGCGTTGCCGATCGGGTCCGCGCCGGCGAACCCGACGACCGAGCCGGTGGTCGCGACGTGCGCGTGCAGCGCCGCGACGTCCAGCCCGTCGGGCGCGTGCACGCCGCCGTACTGGTCGCTCACCGCCACGACGCGGGCGCCGCCCTCGGCCAGGAACCGCGCGGCGTGCGAGCCGACCTTGCCGAACCCCTGCACCGAGGCCGAGACCTCGGACAGGTCGGCGCCGGCGTCGGCCAGCGCCGCGGACGTCACGTGCACCACGCCGCGGGAGGTGGCCGTCGCGCGGCCGAGCGAGCCGCCGACGGCCAGCGGCTTGCCGGTGACGACGGCCGGGATGGTGTACCCGAAGTTCACCGAGTACGTGTCCATCACCCAGCTCATCGTCTGCTCGGTGGTGCCGACGTCCGGCGCCATGATGTCCCGCTCCGGCCCGATGATCGGCATGACCTCGGAGGTGTACCGCCGGGTGACGCGCTCCAGCTCCGCGGGGGAGTAGCCCCGCGGGTCGATCGCCACGCCGCCCTTCGCGCCGCCGTAGGGCAGCTCCACGACGGCGCACTTCCAGGTCATCCACATCGCCAGGGCGCGGACCTCGTCGATGTCGACGCCCGGCGCGTACCGCAGGCCGCCCTTGCCGGGCCCGCGGGAGATGTTGTGCTGCACCCGGTAGCCGGCGTGCAGCTCGATCCGCCCGTCGTCCCGCCGGAGCGGGACCGCCACGTGCAGCTCGCGCCGGGGGGTCGCGAGCATCTGGTGCATCCCCTCGTCGTAGCCGAGCAGCTCCACGGCGGACGACAGCTGCGCGTGAGCGGTGGTCAGCGGCGAGGTGCGCGACGCCGGCCCCGCGGTGCCGGGTGCGGCGGGCGGGGCGGGTGCGGCGGGTCCCGATGGTGCCGTCGATGCGGGCACGGTCGCGGTCATGCAGGCGCCTCCTGGGCATCCGTCCGGCGGCCGGGCGCGGCCTCGTCGCCGCCCCGAGGGTGAGCCGCCGGGTCCCCGCCACTGTGCCACACGGGGCCGCACCCGGCGCTGCGCCGGCGGGTCAGGACGTGCGGCCGGGGCCGTACTCGAAATGCCAGTACTCGGCGTACGGCTGGCCCTGGCGGACCCGGGCGGGCGCGTACCAGCCGTAGGTGGGCCCGTTCGCGACGAGCCAGTCGTACCGGGCGGTGCCGAACCCGTAGACGTCGGGCCACTCCTGGACGTCGAGCGCGGTGCCGAGCCCGTGCGACGAGGTGCCGGGCGCCGCCGCCAGCCCGCCGAGCTCCGCCTTCATCGCCACCTGGCCCGCGTACGACCGGTAGGTGAGGTCCATGTCGATCGAGGCGCCGAACTGGGCGCGGAAGGCGTCGTTCAGGGCGGTGAGCGCGTCGGCCGCGTCGCAGCGCAGGTACTGGGCGAACCCCAGCCGGTCGGTGCCCCAGGGCACCTGGCACATCCCGGACATCGGCATGTGGCCGTTCGAGCCGTCGCCGTCCGCGGTCGGCACGGACGTCACCCAGAGCACGTCACCCTGGGCGTCCACCGGGCGGCCGTCGACCCAGCCCGCGATCCCGGGGGCGGTCGGCGCCTGCGCGGGGGCGCGCTCCGCCGCGGCGGCGTCCTCGGCCGCCTCCTGCGCCGCCCGTTCCGCGGCGAGCCGGTCGGCCTCGGCCTGGGCGGCGGCCTGCGCGGCGGCCTGCTCCTGCGCGACCCGCGCCGCCTCGGCCTGCGCGGCCGCGGCCTCCCGCGCGGCCTGCGCGTCCCCGGCGGCCTGCCGCGCGGCGTCCCGCGTGGCGGCGCGGTCGCGGTCGGCGAGGAACTCGCCCTCCCGCTCGGCCGCGTCCACCGCCAGGCTCAGCGCCTGCGCGCTCCGCTCGGCCTCCGCGGCGCGCTCGCGGGCGGCCTGCAGCTGCACGCCGCCGACGACCACGGCGGCGACGAGCAGGGCGCTCGTCACCGCCGCGACCGTGGTGCGGCTCGCGGGGCCCGGGCGAGCACCCCGTCCCCACGGGACCCGGCGGCGCCGGCGGCCCGGGGGCGCGGCGCGACGCCCGGCCGCGCGGGAGCTGCGGCGCGGGGCGTCGGGCCCCTCCGGCGGGACCGGCGCGGCGGGGTCGGTCACCTGCCGCCCAGGCCGTCGATCTGCGCGAGCTCGTCGGCGGACAGCGAGAAGCCCAGCACGTCGAGGTTCTGCTGGATCCGCTCGGGGTTCGTCGACTTCGGGATGACGACGACGCCGTGGTCGATGTGCCAGCGCAGGACCACCTGGCGGGTGCTCACGCCGTGCGCCTCGGCGATCCCGGCCAGCACCGGGTCGTCCAGGTCGGTGCGCTTGAACGGGCTGTAGCCCTCGACGCGCACGCCGCGGCGCTCGTGCTCGGCGACCAGGTCGGCGTCGTAGTCGCCCGGGCTCCACGGGATCTGGTTCACCGCGGGCGCCACGCCGGTCGCGGCGATCAGCTCGTCGATCTGCGCGATCGAGTAGTTCGAGACGCCGATGTCGCGGACCAGGCCCTCCTCGCGCGCCGCGATGAACTGCTCCCAGGTGGCGGGCGTCGCCTGCTTGTTCGGCGGCCAGTGCACCAGCCACAGGTCGAGGTGGTCGGTGTGCAGCGCGGCGAGGGACTCCATCAGCGTCTGGCGCTCGCGGCCGGCGTGGTCCGGCGGCAGCTTGGTGGTGAGGAAGACGGCGTCGCGGTCCATGTCCCGCCCGGACAAGGCGCGGCCGACCTCGGCCTCGTTCCCGTACCCGGTCGCGGTGTCGATGTGCGTGTACCCGAGCTCCAGGGCCGCGGCGACGGCGAGCTCGGCCTCGTTGCCCTCGGACTGCCAGGTGCCCAGGCCGAGCAGCGGCATCGCGCCGTTCGGCAGGCTGGTCGTGGGGATCTGCGCAGGTGTCATGCGTCCATCGTTCCCCAGGCGGCGGCGCGCGGCCACGGCAGCGGGTCCGCGACCCCGGTGACCTGCGGCGGCGTCCCGCGCGCGGCCCGCCGGAACTGCGCCGGGGTCTCGCCCGTCAGCCGGCCGAACGTCCGCGTGAACGACGCCTGGTCGTAGAACCCCGCCGACGCGGCGACCTCCGCGAGCGGCAGCCCCGTCCCGCCCAGCAGGGCGGCCGCGTGGTCCAGCCGCGCGCGCAGCACGTACTGCTGCGGGGACAGCGCGTAGACCCGCCGCACCCGGCGGTCGAGCGTGGACGCCGAGCACCCGGCGGCCTCGGCGAGCTCCGCCACCGTCGGCGGGTCGGCCAGCCGGGACTGGACGAACGCCGCGACCCGGGACAGGGCGTCGACCGTCGCCTCGTCGGCGTCCCCGGCGCGCAGGGCCTGCGAGATGCTGACCAGGCCCACCACGGCGCCGCCCGCGTCCCGCACGGGCTCCTTGGACGTGAGGTACCAGCCGGGGGCGCCGCCCGGCCGCCGGATCAGCTCGAGCTCGCGGTGCAGCGACCGGCCGGTCTCCAGCACCTCGCGGTCCTGGGCGTCGTACCGCTCGGCCAGGTGCGGGAGGAACAGCTCCGCGGCGCTGCGACCGACGACCGCGCGCCGGGACCGCTCGGGGGTGCGGCGCACGAACGCCTCGTTCACCACGACGTACCGGCCGGTCACGTCCTTCGCGCAGAACATCGTGCCGGTCAGGTCGTCGCACAGCCGCAGCAGGGCGGGCGTGAGGGCGCGCAGCAGGGCGGCGGCCTCGGGAGAGGCGGCGGTCGGCAGCGGTGGACGGCGTTCCATGTCGCAGGGCAGCGTAGGTGGTGCGGATGACAGCCACGTGTCACGGATCCGGAGCCGTGACCCGGCCGATCGGTGCAAGACGGGCTCCGGAGCGATCGGGGACGATGCCGCCATGACGACGACCCACGACCCGGCGGGCGCCCCCGTGCCCGCCGAGCCCGCGGCTGCCCCCGCTGCCGCCGCTCCCGCCGACGCCCTCACCCGCGCCGCCGTGGACCTGGCCCACCGCTGGATGGACGCCACGGCCGCCGACGAGACCCCCGCCGAGCGCCGCGCCACCGGCCGGTTGGCCGCCCTCGTCGCCGACCCCGCGGGGCTCGAGCTCGCGGTGCGGTTCGTCGACCGGGTCGCCCGGCCCGAGGACGTCCGGGTCGCCGCCGCCGAGCTCGCCGACCTCGGGGACCGCGCCGCGGACGCCGCCGGGTTCCTCGGCGTCGTGGACCGCGCGCTGCTGGGCGTCGGCGCCCGCGTCGCCCCGCTGCTGCCCGGAGCGGTCGTGCCGGCCGCCCGCGTCCGGCTGCGCCAGCTGGTCGGGCACCTCGTCGCCGACGCCGGTCCGGGCCTCGCCGCGCACATCGCCCGCGCCCGGCGGGACGGCTTCCGGCTCAACCTCAACCTGCTCGGGGAGGCCGTGCTCGGCGAGGACGAGGCGAACCGGCGGCTGCACCGCGTCGGGGAGCTCGTCGCGCGCCCCGACGTCGACTACGTGTCCGTGAAGGTGTCGGCGGTCGCCAGCCAGCTCTCCACCTGGGACACCGACGGCAGCGTGCGGCGGGTCGTCGACCGGCTCCGCCCGCTGTACCGGGCCGCCGCCGAGCACGGCACGTTCCTCAACCTCGACATGGAGGAGTACCGCGACCTCGCGCTCACCGTGCGGGTGTTCGACGAGCTCGTCTCCGACCCCGCGCTGCACGGCCACGAGTTCGGCATCGTGCTGCAGGCGTACCTGCCCGACACGTCGGCCGCGCTGGACGACCTGACCGAGATCGCGCGCCGCCGCGTCGCGGCCGGGGGAGCCCGGCTCAAGGTCCGCCTGGTCAAGGGCGCGAACCTCGCGATGGAGCAGGTCGAGGCGGAGCTGCACGACTGGGCGCAGGCGCCGTACGACGGCAAGCCGGACGTCGACGCGCACTACGTCCGCCTGGTCCGGCGCGCCCTGGACCCGGAGCGCACGAGCGCCCTGCGGGTCGGCGTCGCCAGCCACAACCTGTTCCACGTCGCGTACGCCCACCTGCTCGCCGGGGAGCGCGGCGTCACCGAGGCGCTGGACATCGAGATGCTGCAGGGCATGGCCCCGGCGCAGGCCCGCGCGGTCCAGCGCGAGGTCGGCCAGGTGCTGCTCTACACGCCGGTCGTCGCGCAGCAGGACTTCGACGTCGCGATCTCGTACCTGGTCCGCCGCCTGGAGGAGAACGCGGCGCACCAGAACTTCCTGCACGCGCTGTTCGCCGGCGACGACGGCCAGGGCACCGGCATCCCGTCGCAGGAGGAGGCGTTCCTCGCGTCCGTCGCCCGCGCCGAGACCGTCCCCACCGGCCGCCGGCGGCTGCCGCGCGCCGTCGACGCGCCGTCCCCGCGCCCCGGTGCCTTCCGGAACGCGGCCGACACCGATCCCGCCGTGGCCGAGTCGCGCGCGTGGGCGGCCGAGCTCGTCGCCCGTGACGTCGAGCCGCCCGCCGGCGCCGTCGAGGTCGCCACCGAGGCCGAGGTCGACGCGGTCGTGGCGAGCGCCGTCGGTGCCGCCCCCGCCTGGTCCGCGCGCACCCCCGCCGAGCGCGCCGCCGTGCTGCGCCGCGCCGCCGACGAGCTCGAGGCCGCCCGCGGCGACCTCGTCGCGACGATGGTGCACGAGGGCGGCAAGACGGTCGCCGAGGCCGACCCCGAGGTCAGCGAGGCCGTCGACTTCGCGCGGTACTACGCGGACCGCGCCGAGGAGCTCGCGGACGGGACGGTCCCGGGTGCGGTGTTCCGGCCGCGCGGCGTCACCGTCGTCACCCCGCCGTGGAACTTCCCGGTCGCGATCCCGGTCGGCTCGACCCTCGCGGCGCTCGCCGCCGGGTCGCCCGTGCTGATCAAGCCCGCGCCGCAGACCCCGCGCTGCGTGCGCGTCGCGATGGCGGCCGTGCAGCGCGCGTTCGACGCGGCCGGCGTCGCCGAGCCGGCGCTCCAGGTGGTGCTCTCGCCCGAGGGCGAGGTCGGCCGGCGGCTGGTCACCCACCCCGACGTCGCGCGGGTCCTGCTCACGGGCTCCCTGGAGACCGCGCAGCTGTTCGCCGGGTGGCGCCCCGACCTCGACGTGCTCGCCGAGACCTCCGGCAAGAACGCGCTGATCATCACGCCGTCCGCCGACGTCGACCTCGCGGTGGCCGACCTGGTGCGCTCGGCGTTCGGCCACGCGGGGCAGAAGTGCTCCGCCGCGTCGCTCGCGATCCTGGTCGGGTCGGCCGGCACGTCCGACCGGCTGCGCCGCCAGCTGGCCGACGCCGTGACGTCGCTGCGGGTGGGCTGGTCCGACGACCTCGGCACCACGACGGGCCCGCTGGTCGAGCCCGCGTCCGGCAAGCTCCTGCGCGCCCTCACCACCCTCGACGAGGGGGAGGCGTGGCTGGTGCAGCCCCGCCGGCTCGACGACGAGGGCCGGCTGTGGACCCCGGGCGTCAAGCACGGCGTGCGGCCCGGCTCGTGGTTCCACCTGACCGAGTGCTTCGGCCCGGTGCTGGGCGTGATCCGCGTCGCGACCCTGGACGAGGCGATCGCGGTGCAGAACGCGGTCGCGCTCGGCCTGACCGGCGGCCTGCACTCCCTGGACGAGGCCGAGATCGCGCACTGGCTCGACCGCGTCGAGGTCGGCAACGCGTACGTCAACCGGCACATCACCGGTGCCGTCGTGCAGCGGCAGCCGTTCGGCGGCTGGAAGGCGTCCGTCGTCGGACCCGGCGCGAAGGCGGGCGGCCCCTCGTACGTCGCGCAGCTCGGCGCCTGGCAGGACGACGCCGAGGTCGCGGGCCTCGACGACGAGGCGTGGCTGGCGTGGGCGCAGCAGGACGACGCCCGCTGGTGGGCGTCCGAGTTCGGCGCGGCGCACGACCCGTCCGGGCTCGCGGCGGAGGAGAACACGCTCCGCTACCGCCCCGTGCCGCATCTCACGGTCCGGGTCGGCGCGGACGCCCGGGAGCGCGACGTCCGCCGGGTGCTCACCGCCGCCCGGACCGCCGGGGTGCCGGTCGCCGTGAGCCGCGCCGCCGACGAGTCCGACGAGGCGTTCGCCGCCCGGGTCGCCGGCGGGGACGTCTCCGGCCGGGTGCGGGTGGTGGGCAGCGCGCCGGGCCTGCGGGCGGCGGCGGTGGCCCGCACGGGCGAGGTCACGGTGCTGGACGCGCCGGTCGTGGCGAGCGGCCGCCGGGAGCTGATGACGGTCGTGCGGGAGCAGGCGGTCAGCCGCACCCGGCACCGGTTCGGCCACGTCGACCCGACCCGCTGAGCCCGGGCGCGCTCGGCCCGCCGGGCGGGTGGCGCGCGGTCAGGCCGAGCCGCGGACGACCAGCTCCGGGAGGAAGATCTGCGGGTCGCGCCGCGCGGGGCGGCCCTGGAGCTGCGCGACGAGCTCCTCGCCCGCCGCGCGGGCCATCGCGATGACCGGCTGCGTGACCGTCGTGAGGTTCGGCTTCGTGGTGGTCGCGAGCCCCGAGTTGTCGTACCCGACCACGGCGACGTCGCCGGGCACGTCGCGGCCGCTGTCGGCGAGCTCCGGCAGGGCGCCGGCGGCCATGAGGTCGGAGGCGATGAAGAGCGCGTCGAGATCCGGGTGCCGCGCGAGCAGCTCGCGCGCGGCGGCGGCCCCGCCGTCGACCGTGAAGTCGCCGTGCACCACCGCGTCGGCCGGCAGCCCGGCGTCCGCCAGGGCGGCGCGCCACCCGGCGAGCCGGTCGATGCCGGCGGACATGTCGGCGGGGCCGGCGATGGTGCCGATGCGCCGGCGCCCGAGGCCGATGAGGTGCTCGGTGGCGATCCGCCCGCCGAGCACGTTGTCGGTGTCGACCACCGCGGCGTCCTCGCCCCCGGTGAGCGGGCGCCCGATGAACACGGTCGGCACCATCGAGCTCTGCAGCGCCCGGTCGATCGCGTCGTCGCGGTGGTGCGACACCACGATCGCCCCGTCGACGTGCCCGGCGCGCAGGTACCGCGCGGTGCGCTCGGACTCGCCGGGGCGGGCGATGACGAGCAGCAGCTGCAGGTCGGACTGCGCGAGCGGCGTCGAGACGCCGTTGAGCACGCCCGCGAAGAACGGGTCGGACAGCACGCGCTCGTCGGGCTCCGGGACGACCAGCGCGACGGAGTCGGTGCGCCGGGTGACCAGCGAGCGGGCCGCGCGGTTCGGGGTGTAGCCGAGCTCCGCGACGGCCGCCGCGACGGACTCCATCGCCTCGGGGGAGACCCGCAGCCCGCCGTTGATCGCCCGGGACGCGGTGGACCGGGAGACGCCGGCGCGCTCCGCGACCTGCTCGAGCGTCGGCGCGACGGCCGAGGAGATGGCTGACTGGTCGACCACGGTCGAGGGCCCCCTAGGGACGAGTGGCGGGCCGTGCGGGTGCGCGGCCGGTGGGCGCGCCGCGCTGCGCGGGGACCTCGCCGGAGCCAGGTCCCCGCGCCGAAGCGTAGCGCTCAGCCCTTGACGGCCCCGGCCATGATCCCGGCGACGAGCTGCCGCCCCGCGACCACGAACAGGAGGAGCAGCGGGATGATCGACAGGACGACGCCGGCCATGATCAGCGGCATGTCCTGGAAGAACCCGGCCTGCAGCAGCTTCAGCGCCACCGGCAGGGTGGGGTTCTGGGTGCCGAGGACGATCGACGGCCAGAAGAAGTTCGTCCACGACGTGATGAAGGTGAACAGCGCGAGCATCGCGGCGGCCGGCTTGGCGGCGGGCAGCGCGATCGACCAGAACGTCCGGAACATCGACGCGCCGTCGACGCGGGCGGCCTCGATCAGCTCGTAGGGCAGGGCGGAGTCGAGGTACTGGGTCATCCAGAAGACCCCGAACGCCGTGACGAGCCCCGGCAGGATCACCGCGGCGAGGTTGCCGGTGAGCCCGAGCTCCCGCATCACGATGTACAGCGGCACCACGCCGAGCTGGGTCGGCACGGCCATCGTCGCGATGACGAAGACCAGCAGCGGCCCGCGGCCGCGGAACCGGAGCTTCGCGAACGAGTATCCGGCGAGCGTCGAGAAGAACACCACCGACAGGCTGGTGATCACGGCGACGACCAGCGAGTTGCCGGTGGCGCGCACCAGGTCGATGTCCGCGTCGAACACCCGCTGGAGGTTGGCGAGGAACTCGCCGCCCGGGATCAGCGAGGGCACGGGGTTCTGCGAGACCTGCTCCGACGTCGACGACGAGAGCAGGAACGTGAAGTACAGGGGGTACGCGGAGATCAGGATGAAGATCCCGAGCACCGTGTACGTGATCCAGCCCGGGCGACGCTCCGCGGTGCCGTGGCTCGCGGACTGCCCGCCGCGCCGGCGGCCCACGCCGCGGCGGGCGGCCTTGGCCGCGCCCCTGCCGGCGGTCTGCTCGATGACGGGGATGGAGGGGGTGCTCATCGGGGCTTCACCTCGGTCGGGGCGGCAGCGGTGACCGCGGCGTCGGACGTGCGCCGGACGGACTTCGCGAGCTCCCGCGCGTTGCGCCGGGTCTGCTTGCGGGCCGATCTGGCGGCGCGGCTCATGTCGTCCGCGGAGGCGATCCTGCGGGTGAGCCAGTTGTTGACCAGCGCGAACAGGATGATCAGCAGGAACAGCAGCCAGGCGACGGCGGCTGCCCGGCCGAGCTGCTGCTTGTTCCAGCCGAGCTCGTAGAGGTACAGCGTCACCGTCTTCCACTGGCCGTTGGACCCGCCGAGGCCGGTCGCGTCGTACATGCGCGGCTCGTCGAAGATCTGCAGGCCGCCGATGGTGGAGGTCAGGATGACGAAGATCATCGTCGGGCGGACCATCGGCAGCGTGATCGAGAAGAACTGCCGCAGCCGGTTCGCGCCGTCGATCGTCGCGGCCTCGTACAGGTCGCGCGGGATGGCCTGCATCGCGGCCAGCAGGATGAGAGCGTTGTAGCCGGTCCAGCGGAAGTTGACCATCGACGCGATGGCGATGTGCGACGCGAACGCGTCCTTGTGCCACCCGATCGGGTCGATGCCGATGTAGCCGATCAGCGTGTTGATCATGCCGGAGCCGTCGGCGAACATCTTGGAGAACACCAGGCCGACCGCGACGGGTGCCACCACGTAGGGCAGCAGCACGCCCATCCGCCAGAACGTCTTGGCGCGCAGGTTCGCGTCCAGCATCGCGGCGATCACGAGGGCCGCGATGACCTGCGGCACGGTCGAGAGCAGGAAGATGCTCAGCGTGTTCCGCAGGGCCTTCCAGAAGAACGCCTGCTGCAGCACGAAGGAGAAGTTGTCGAGCCCGACGAACTCGCCCTGGCCGCCGATCAGGCTCCACTCGTGCAGCGAGACCCACGCCGTGTACAGCAGCGGGAACAGGCCGACGACGGCGAACAGCAGGAAGAAGGGCGAGATGTACAGGTAGGGGGACAGCTTCACGTCCCACCGGCCCAGCGTCTGCCGGAAGCCGATCTTGCGGGGCGGGCGGTCGTCGCCGCCGCTGCGCGGTGCCGCGCCCCTGACGGGCGCTGTCTGGGTGGCCATGGGGTTCCTTCGTGCGGACGGACGGCTCGGAGCGGGGCGGGGCCGGGCCGCGGGGGAGCGTGCCCCCGCGACCCGGCCCTCGGTGTCAGCCGATGGCGGCGACGGCCTCCTCGAAGCCCTTCCAGGACTCCTCGGGGCTCATCGACTTGTCGACGTCGACCCGGTTGAACGCGTCCGACAGGCCGGTCCGGATGGTGAAGTAGTTCTCACCCTTGAACGGCTGCGTCGAGATGCCGGCGGAGCGGTCGGTGTAGATCTGGCCGGTCGGGGCGTCGTTGAAGAACTCGCGGGTCATGCCCTGGAGCTCCTCGGACTGCTGCGCCTCGATCTGGCTCGGGAAGTTGCCGTTGACGCCGAACGCCTTGAGCTGCTGCTCGGGGGCGGTCAGCCAGTCGGCGAGGGCCTTGGCCTCCTCCGGGTGCTCCGACATGGTCGGGACCGTCAGGAACGAGCCGCCCCAGTTGCCGCCGCCGCCGGGGAAGACGTTGGCGATGTCCCAGCCCTCGACGCCCGCGGCGTTGCCCTCGATGTTGCCGAGGAACCAGGCCGGCGCGAGCGCCACGGCGAAGCCGTTGCTCTGGAAGGCGTTGGTCCAGTCCTCCTCCCACTGCTTGAGGCCCGCGGACTGGTCCGCGTGGGAGAGGATCGTGTCGTACATCTCCCGGATCTCCGGGTTGTCGAGCGCCGTGATCTCGCCGGACTCGGGGTCCTCGAACGGGGCCTCGATCTGGTTGATCATGCCCTGGGCGACGGCGTCGGCCGAGTCGAAGAAGCCCGGGCCCGTGCCCGCGGCCATGAACTGGTCGCCGACCGCGAAGAAGTCGTCCCAGGTGGCGTCCTCGCCACCGAACAGCTCGGCGACGGCCTCGCGGTCCGTCGGCAGGCCGGCGGCGGCGAACAGGTCGGCGCGGTAGGCGATGGCCTCCGGGCCGATGTCCGTCGGGTAGCCGAGCAGCGCGCCGTCCTGCGACGTCGCCTGGTCCAGGGTCCACTGGTTCCAGCGGCCCTCGACGCTGTCGCTGGTCAGGTCCACGAACTGGTCCGAGTACTGGATGATCTGCGGCATCCAGTCGACCTCGACGCCCACGACGTCCGCGAGGCCCGAGCCGGCGCCGAGAGCGGTCTGGAACTGCTCCTTGGCGTCGTCGGACTTGCCGAACTTGTTGTGCTCGATGGTGATGTTCGGGTGCTCGTCCTGGTACTGCTCCAGGAGGTCCTCGTACCCGAACTGGTTGAACGTCGAGATGGTCAGCGTGACCTTCTCGTCGTCGCCGCCGGCGGCGTCGTCGTCCGACGACCCTCCGCCGCACGCCGTCGCGAGCAGGGCGATGCCCGTCGCTCCGGCCACAGCCACCCACGTCTTGCGCGTGCTCCTGCGCACCTTGACTCCCTCGTCATCCGGCGGCGTCGTCGCCGCACCCGTTGGGGACACCGGCTCCGGCGTCCACGTGAGAGCGTTCCCAAGATTCCTGCGGGAGCGCTTCCACGGCATGTCAGGCACTCTCGTGGTAGCGGTTCCACGGTGTCAAGCCGGAGGGCGTCCGATCGGGTCGTGGAAGCGATCCCACGAGTGCGTCGTCGCAGGTCAGCGGCGTGCGGGGCGCCGCCGCGTTACGGAATCGTTACGCCTCGGGGGTCGACGCGACCCACTCGCGGGCCACGCCCTCCTCGGCCTCCAGCGCGGCCCGGACCGCCTTCGACGCGGCCTGCTCGACCGCCGACCCGAACAGCGGCACGTTGGCCTTCAGCTCCCCGTCGTAGACGATGCGCGACCCGCCGCCGGCGGCCGTGAGGGTCACCGTCCCCGTGAGCCGCACCGGGGCGCCCGCGATCTCGACCGCGACCGTGCCGTTCCGCGTGCCGTCGTCCGCGGCGGCCTCCCAGGCCTCCACCTGCCGCACCTCGAGCGTCGAGCCGACGAACGACCGGACGTTCGCCGGGATCTGGTCCGTCGGCAGCGCGCGCCGCGTGGTCACGGTGAACGCGCCGTCCTCGCCGGGTGTCACGTCCAGGTGCAGCTCCTCGGCGCCGCTCGCGCGCACCTTGGCCCGGACGTACACCGGGTCGGCGAGCATCACCCCGGCCGTGCGCGGGTCGGCGGGGACGGAGACGGAGACCTGCAGGTGCACGGGAACGGGTCCTTCCGGGGTGCGCGCGCGGGCGCGGTGGAGCGTCGGTCCACCGACATTATCGGCAGCGGGCCTCGCGCGCGTGCGGACGTCGCCGTCGGCGTGGAGGGCGCCATCGCCGTGGACCGCGCCATTGCCGCGGACGGCGCCATCGCCGTGGACGGCCCCGGGGCGCCGGGGGCGGACCGCCTACGCTGAGCGGGTGTCCACCCTGAGCGAGCTCGCGCAGCGCCATGCCCACCTCGACGCCGCGGACCTCGAGTGGCTGCACCTGCTGGTGGGGGACTGGCAGGTCATCTCCGACCTCGCGTTCGCGGACCTGGTGCTCTGGCTGCCGACCGAGGACCGCGACTTCGTGGCCATCGCCCAGTGCCGGCCGAGCACGGGCGCCACGGTGCACTACGACGACGTCGTCGGCTCCCGCCCCCCGGAGGGCCAGCGGCCCCAGCTCGAGCGCTCGCTCACCGAGGTCCGCGCGCAGCGGTCCCGCGAGCCGCGCTGGTTCGGGTCCTACGCGGTGCGCGAGGAGGCCGTGCCGGTCGTCCGCGACGGCCGCGCCATCGCCGTGATCGCCCGGCAGACCAACCTCGGCGGCGCCCGCACGCCCAGCCGCCTGGAGCTGAACTACGTCGAGGCCGCCGACGACCTGATGGCGATGATCGCCCGCGGGGAGTTCCCGCTGCCCAACGCGGCCACCGGGCCCCGGCGCGGCGCGCCCCGCGTCGGCGACGGCCTCGTGCGCCTGAACTCCGAGGGCGAGGTGCTGTACGCCAGCCCGAACGCCCTGTCCTGCTTCCACCGGCTCGGCGCGATGGACGACCTGGTCGGGCGCTCGCTGGTCGAGGTGGTCGCGGACCTGGTCGAGCAGAAGTCCACGGTCGACGAGTCGATGCCGCTCGTCCTCATGGGCCGCGCGCCGTGGCGCACCGACATCGAGGCGCACGGCGTCGCCCTGTCGCTGCGGGCCGTCCCGCTCACCGAGGACCACGAGCGCATCGGCGCCGTCCTGCTCTGCCGCGACGTGTCCGAGCTGCGCCGGCGGGAGCGTGAGCTCATCACCAAGGACGCGACGATCCGCGAGATCCACCACCGCGTGAAGAACAACCTGCAGACCGTCGCCGCGCTGCTGCGCCTGCAGGCCCGCCGGATGAACGTCCCCGAGGCCCGCGCGGCGCTCGAGGAGGCCATGCGGCGGGTCGCGACGATCGCCCTCGTGCACGAGACGCTGTCCCAGACCCTCGACGAGACCGTCGTGTTCGACGAGCTGGTCGGCCGGTCGCTGCGCCTGGCCGCCGACGTGGCGTCCGCCGGGGGCTCGGTGCGCACCGTCGTGCAGGGCACGTTCGGGCCGGTGTCCGCCGAGGACGCGACGGCCCTGGCCCTCGTGCTCACCGAGCTGGTGACCAACGCCGTCGAGCACGGGCTGGCCGGCCGCGAGTCCGGCACGGTGGAGGTGACCGCCGAGCGGATCGAGGACGACCTCACCGTCACCGTCGCCGACGACGGCGGCGGCATCCCCGCGGACGCCGGCGCCGGAACGGGCCTGGGCACCCAGATCGTGTCGACCCTCGTGACGAACGAGCTGCGCGGCTCCATCGCCTGGGCGGCCCGCGAGGGCGGGGGCACCGCGGTCATGCTCCACGCGAAGCTCCGCGTCCCGGGCCGCGAGGCGGCCACGGTCGCCTGACCCGCCCGCCCGTCCGCGCTGCGACCGGACCGGGCCCGGACGCAGCGACGCCCGCCTGCCCCCGAGGGGGCGGCGGGCGTCGTGGTGGTGCGGTGCGTCAGCCGGCGCGGCGCTGGCGGGCGGTGCGGCGCTTGAGGGCGCGGCGCTCGTCCTCCGAGAGGCCGCCCCAGACGCCGGCGTCCTGCCCGGACTCGAGCGCCCACTTCAGGCACGTGTCGACCACGTCGCACCGGCGGCACACGGCCTTGGCCTCCTCGATCTGCAGCAGGGCCGGGCCCGTGTTGCCGATCGGGAAGAACAGCTCCGGGTCCTCGGTCAGGCATGCTGCGCGGTGGCGCCAATCCATCGAACACTCCTCAGCACAGGGGCAAGCCACGTCCAGGGGGCTGGGTGGCAAGGCGCCGAAGCACACGCCGACGCTGGGATGATGTCGCGGGGGCGTGAGCGTCGGCGCTCGGATTCGAACTGCTGAGGACAAGATTCACATGGGCGCACACAGCGCACAAGGGGTTACGGGGAGGTTTCTCGCGCGTAACGCCTGAGGCGTCGGTCACACCTGTGTGGATCCTGGACGCCTGGGCCGCACGCTACTCCCATCGGGGTACTCGGTGCCAACTTCGCCCGCTCTGCGGGACCATCGTCCCTTCCTGACGCGGCGTCATGGCGATGACCTGCACGGACGCGGACGCCGTCGCGGGGCTCTAGTCTCACCGGGTGAGCCGAACGCCCGCGCCCGCCGCCCCGTCCCTTCCCCCGCCGGGTGCGGTGCGCCTGCTGACCGCCCTCGTGCTGCTCGAGGCCGTCGGGCTGGTGGCCGCCGCGGTCGCGATGGTCGTGGTGCTGGTCCGGGGGTCGTCGATGCCCGGGCCCGCGCTGTTCATGCTCGCGCTCGCCCTGGGTGTCGCGGCGCTGCTCGCCGGCGCGGGGCGCGGGCTGCTGCGGGGCGACCGCTGGGGTCGTTCGCCGGTGATGACGGTGCAGATCCTGCTGGTCGTCCTGGCGGTCGGCTGGCTGGGCGTCGAGGTCCAGCTGTGGGCGGTCGGCGTGCTGGCCCTGGCCGCGGTGACCGCCGTGGTGCTGCTGCTGCCGCCGGTCACCGCGTGGACGACGGGCCCGCAGCCCGCCGCGTGAACGGCGCCTGAACGCACCGCGAGGCCGCACCCCCGGGAAGGGGAGTGCGGCCTCGCCGACGCCGGCGTGTGTCAGTCCACGGCCAGCGCCGCGACGGGCGGCGTCCGGGCGGCGCTGCGGCCCGGCAGCACCGAGGCGAGCACGCCCGCCGCGAGCGCGACCCCGAGCACGATGCCGAGGTCCGCCCACGGCACCCGCAGCTCCAGCTCACCGAGCGTGGCGAGCACCGCCGCGGAGCCGAGCCAGCCGTAGGCCAGTCCCAGCGCCACGCCGACGACCGCGCCGACCCCGGCGATCAGCGCGCCCTCCACGGCCATGGAGGCCCGCAGCTGCCGGCGGGTCAGGCCGAGCGCCCGCAGGGTCGCGGACTCCCGACGCCGCTCGATCACCGACAGGGACAGGGTGTTCGTCACGCCGATCAGCGCGATGACCACCGCGACCGCCAGCAGCCCGACCACGACCGCGAGCATCGTGTCGATCGCCCGCTGGTACAGCGCCCGCTCCAGGGCCGCGCCGGAGATGTCCAGCGCCGTGTCGGCGGTGAGGTCCTGGATCTGCTGGACGACCGTGCCGGACGACTCCACGTCCGCCACCCGCAGCCACGCGGTGCTGAGGGTGCCGGCGGAGCCGAGGTCCTCGAGCGTCGCCGGGGTGACCAGCACGGTCCAGTCCTCCAGGGAGCTGACGGCGACCGTCAGGTCGACCGTCGGGGTCCCGTCGACCGGCTCACCGGTCAGGTCGTCGCCGAGGGCCAGCCGCAGCGTGTCGCCGTCCTCCACGTCCGCGCTCTTGGCGATGGTCTGCGGGACCACGACCGTGCCGTCCCCGACCTGGGCCGCCAGGTCGGCGTCCCGGAGCACGTCGCCGGCCTGCGCCTCGCTGAGCGCCAGCACCGTGGCGAGCGTGCCGGTGTCGCCGAGCGTGACGGTGTCCGTCGGCAGCACCGCGACGGAGGCGACCCCGTCGATCCCGTCCAGGCGGTCCTCCGTGCCCGCGGGAAGCGGCTCGGGGATGGAGCTGCCGTCGGTGTCGACCCCGGCGGGCGCGGACACCTGCACGTCGACGGGGAACTGGGTGTCCAGCTCGCCGTCGAGGGACGCGCGGGCGGTGACGGCCCCGGTGCTCATCATCGCGACGAGGGTCACGCCGATCAGCAGGGCGGTGCTCGTCGCGGCGGTGCGCGCCGGGTTGCGGCCGGTGTTGGCGGCCGCGAGCCGGGCGGGCATCCCGGCGCGACCGACCAGCCGGCCGATCCCGGCGACGACCTTCGGCATCCAGAACACCGCGCCGACCAGCAGGCCGACGAACGACGTCGCGCCGCCGAGGATGGCCACGCCGACCGCGATCAACGCGTCCGCCGTGCTGGCGACGGCGACCCCGCCGCCGAGGAGCACGGCGCCGCCGACGGTGAGCAGCAGGCTGACCGCGAGGCGGAACCGGCCGGCACGGCTGCCGGCCTCGGGGGCGTCGGCCGGGCGCAGGGCCGCGATCGGCGCGACGCGGGTGGCGACCCGCGCCGGGGTGAGCGCGGCGAGGACCGTGACCACCACGCCGACGGCGAGCGGCGCCACGACGCTCGCGACCGTGGGCGCCACGGCGGACGGCACGGGGAAGGGCAGGTCCGCGCGCTGCATGATCAGCAGCGCGACCTGCACCAGGCCGGTCCCGAGCAGCAGGCCCACCACCGACGAGGCGAGGCCGAGCAGCGACGCCTCCAGCAGCACGGACCGCCGGACCTGCGACCGCACCGCGCCGACGCAGCGCAGCAGCGCCAGCGTGCGGGTGCGCTGCGCCACGAGCACCTGGAAGGTGTTCGCGATGACCAGCCCGGCGACGATCATCGCCACGGCCGCGAAGGACAGCACCACGACGAGCACGGGGCCGGTGCCGTCGCCCGAGATCGCACGCTCGGCGGCGGCGTCGCGGGTCAGGACCATCGCGTCGCCCCCGTCGGCCGCGAGCACGCCCTCGACGGACTCCTGCACCGCCGCCGTGTCGGCGCCGGGCTCCAGGGCGATCAGCACCTGGTAGGAGTCGGCGACCTCGAGGGGCTGCGGGCCGGCGCCCTGGCCCCAGCCGGACCAGGTGAGGATGTCCGCGGTGCTGGCCTGCGCCACCCCGTCGAACTCCGCCCACGCCGACGTCGGGTCGGTGGTCAGGCCGACCACCGTGACCTCCTGGTCGCGGACCAGCACGTTGGCGGGGTCGTCGAGCGACTCCTCGCCGCGCACCTGCCACTCGTTGTACGAGACCGTCACCTCGTCCCCGACCTCGACGTCGAGCCGCTCGGCGGCGCGGTCGGGGAGGGTGATCTCCCCGTCGGCCGCCGGCAGCTCGCCCGCGGTGACGTGCTGCGTGTCGAACGCGTCGTCGCCCGGCACGGGGACGAACGTCTGCGAGATCTCCTTGCCGTCCGCCGTGAGCTGGACGTACGGCACGATCACGCGCGGGTCGGCCGCGGCGACGCCCGGCTCGGCACGCACGGCGTCGACCGTCGCGTCGGTGAGCGGGGCCGGCGACTGGCCGATCAGGTCGGCGGACCCGTACGAGGCGGTGATGGAGTCGTACGAGATCCGCTGCATGACGTCACCGGCGAGCAGCGTCGCGGCGACGAAGGCGGTGCCGATCATGATGGCGACGCCCGCCGCTGTCAGCCGGCCGAGGCTGCGGCGCATCTGCGCCAGGGTCAGCCGCCACATCAGGCACCTGCCGGCACGTCGGCGGTGACCTCGAGCTGGCGCAGCGCGTCCAGCCCGGCCAGCACGGCCTCGGGCGTCGGGTCGACGATGTCGCCGGCGATCCGGCCGTCGGCGAGCAGCACCACGCGGTCGGCGTACGCCGCGGCCGTCGGGTCGTGCGTGACCATGATGATCGTGCGGCCGAGCTCTCGGACGCTGCGGCGCAGGAAGCTCAGCACCTCGGCGCCGGAGCGCGAGTCGAGGTTGCCGGTCGGCTCGTCGGCGAAGACGACCTCGGGCTTGGCGATCAGCGCGCGGGCGATGGCGACGCGCTGCTGCTGCCCGCCCGACAGCTCGGACGGCCGGTGCGTGAGCCGCTGGCCGAGCCCGAGGGTCGAGACCAGCGTGTCGAACCAGGCGCGGTCCGCCTTGGCGCCGGCGAGCTCCAGCGGCAGCAGGATGTTCTGCTCCGCGGTGAACATCGGCAGCAGGTTGAACGACTGGAACACGAACCCGACGCGGTCGCGGCGCAGGCGCGTGAGGGAGTCGTCGTCGAGCGTGGTGACGTCCGTGCGGCCGAGGAACGCGGACCCGGAGGTCGCCGCGTCGAGGCCGGCGAGCACGTGCATGAGGGTCGACTTGCCCGAGCCCGAGGGGCCCATGATCGCGGTGAACTCCCCGGCGGCGAAGTCCACGTCGACCCCGGCCAGCGCGCGCACGGTGGCCTCGCCGCGGCCGTAGACCTTGGTGAGGCCGCGGGCGCGGACGGCGGACTCCGCGGGGCGGGCGGCGGGGGGGGCGGGGGGGGGGGGGGGGGCCGGGGACGAACGGGTCCACGGTGGTGCTCCTGGGTGGTCGGTGGCTGATGCCTCGACGCTACGGAGCGGGGCCGCGGTGTCGCGTCCCCCTGCGGTCCTGACCTGCGGTCATCCCGGGGGAGGACCCGCCGTCGCGCGGGGCCACCCCCGGCAGGAGGGCGTCAGGCGCCGGGGACGACCAGGCCGGTCTCGTACGCCACGACGACGGCCTGGACGCGGTCGCGCGCGCCGAGCTTCGCCAGGATGCGGCCGACGTGCGTCTTGACGGTGGCCTCCGCGACGAACAGGTCCTCGCCGATCTCCGTGTTGGACCGGCCCCGCGCCATGAGCACGAGGACCTCGCGCTCGCGGTCGGTCAGCGTCGCCAGCGCGTCCTCCGCGGGCGCGGCCCCGCGGCTCTCGGGCGGCAGCGCCGTGACCAGGTGCTCCAGGAGCCGGCGGGTGCTGGACGGCGCGATGACCGCGTCGCCGCGGTGGACGGTCCGGATGGCCGCGAGCATGTCCTCCGGCGGGGCGTCCTTGAGCAGGAACCCGCTGGCGCCCGCGCGGATGGCGGACATGACGTACTCGTCCAGGTCGAACGTGGTCAGCACGATGATCCGCGGCGCGGGGTGCTCCGGGGTCCCGGCGGCGACGATCCGCTCCGTGGCGGCCAGGCCGTCGAGGGTCGGCATCCGGACGTCCATCAGCACCACGTCGACCGGGCCGACGAGCCGCGACTGCGACGTGCCGGGGGTGAGCGCCTGCACCGCCTGGGCGCCGTCGCCGGCCTCCAGCACCACGGACAGGTCGGGCTGCGAGTCGATGACGAGCCGGAACCCCGCCCGCACGAGCTGCTGGTCGTCCACCACGGCGACGCGGATCGTCTCGGTCATGGACGTCAGCCTAGGTGCGGGCCGGGGACGCCGGACGCACCGGCGGCGGGAGCGGGGGCCGC
>NZ_CATKPC010000031.1:0-22818 GCF_949769265.1 Cellulomonas endometrii
GCGGCGGGGTGGGCGGGCCCTACGCGGCGGGCACGGTCGCGGGTGCCGCGGCGTCCGTCGCCACCTGCGCGGCGTGCACCGCCGCCGTCAGCCGCCGCTGCTGCGTGGCCGCGAGGGTCAGCGCGAGCACGGTGGCGCACACCGTCACGGCGAACGCGGCGCGGTGCCCCGACAGGTCGGCGAGCCGCCCGGCGACGCTCGAGCCGAGCGCGTACCCGACGCCCGTCGCGCTCGCCAGGGCGGTCATCGCGGCCCCGGTCCGACCGGCGGGGACCACGCGCTCGCCCAGCGAGAAGACGCCGATCATGTACGGCGCGATGGCGAACCCGAGCACCGCGACGGCCGCCGTCAGGGCGGGGAGCGTGCCGACCAGCAGCAGCGGCCACGACAGGGCGACCATCGCGGCGGCCGCCACCAGGACCCGCCGCTCGTGCCCGATCCGCGCGGGGATGAACGCCGTGCCGATGCCCGCGGCGGCGCTGCCGACTCCGAGCACGGCGTGGATGAGGCCGGCCAGCCCGGGCTGCCCGGCCTGGGTGGCGAGCACCGTGGTGCCCGTCTGGGTCGCGCCGAACAGCACGCCGACGGCGGACTGCGCGACGATCAGCACCGCGAACGCCGGCGTGACCAGACGCCCCGTGGGCCGGACGTGGGGGCCCGTGGCGGTGCGCCGGGCGGTCGGGTGCAGGGCGAACGCCGTGCCGAACACCGCGAGCAGCGCGGCCGCCGTGACCAGCGCGCCGGCGGGGGACAGCGCCACGGCGACGACGCCGACGAGCGCCGGGCCGATCGCGAACGAGGCCTCGTCGACGGCGCCCTCGTAGGAGAACGCGGCGTCCACCAGGCGGCGCTGCTCGGCGCCGGTGCCGGCGGTGATGGGCCGCCAGCGCACCCGGGCGAGCGGCCCGACCTGCGGCATCGCGAGACCGGTGACGGCGGAGACGGCCACCAGCGCGGCGCCGCCGGCGTCCTGCTGGGCCAGCACGGTGAGGAGCGCGAGGGACGCGGCTCCCGCGAGGGACTGCACCAGCACCACGGGACGCTGCCCGTACCGGTCGGCGAGGCCACCGGCGACGGGCGCCCCGACGGCGTTCGCGACGGCGAGCGCGCCCGCGGCCAGGCCGCCGAGCCCGTAGGTACCGGTCGCGGTCGAGACGAGGAGCAGGGCGCCGAGCTGGGCCATCGCCATGGGCAGGCGGCCCAGGAAGGCGACGAGGACGTACGCGGGGCCGGCCAGGCGGAACAGGCGCCCGTAGGCGTTCAGGGCGGACACGAGAGGGACCCTCCGGGTGTGCGAGGCGGAGCGACGCGCCTCCCCGCCTCCAGGTCGCGTCCGGGTCCCTGTGCTGACGACCATGCTAGCCGGGCGCCGCGCGGGACGGTCCGTGCGGTGCCGCGGCGCTACGATCGGCGGATGACCGAGGCCGCTCCCGACGCCCAGCCGCGCACCCCGACCGTCGACGCCGCCGCCGACACCGTCGAGCTGCTGGGGCTGGTCGCCCACCTCCAGCACGTCGCGTTCGGCCGGCTCGCCGAGGACGCGCGCGTGGCCCCCACCACCGCCCAGCAGCTCGAGCTGAGCCGGCTCGCCGCGGCGGCCGTCGACCGCCGGGACCGCGTCCTGGCGCGCGTCGTCGAGCTCGGCGGGGACGCCGACCGGAGCCTCGGTGCCTACGCGCGGCTCATGGAGGACTTCGACTCCCGCACGCAGCCGAGCACCTGGTGGGAGCGCCTGCTGCGGTCGTACGTGACCGACGGCGTGTCCGACGACTTCTGCCGGATCGCCGCCGCCACCGTGGACGAGCGGTCCCGCACCCTGCTGCTCGAGGTCCTGGACGACGCGGCGCACGAGGACCTCGCGGTCGGCGAGCTCGAGGCGGCGGGCGCGCAGGACGAGGTGCTCGTGTCCCGGCTCGCCCTGTGGGGCCGGCGGCTCGTCGGCGAGGCGCTCGGCGTCGTCCAGCAGGCGATGTCCGCGCACCCCGGTCTCGGGCGCCTGGTCGTCCGGCGGGGCGAGGCGGAGGCCGGTGCCGTGGCCGCGGAGCAGACGACGGCCGGGGGCGAGACCCCCCAGGCGGATCCCGCGGCCGCCGGCAAGCTCTTCGGCGAGCTGACGGCGGAGCACACGCGGCGGATGTCCCGCCTCGGCCTCACGGCCTGACGCGTCGGCCGCGCAGACGACGACGCCCCGCACCGGTCCGGTGCGGGGCGTCGCTGCGTCGGGGGTGCGGCAGGCTCAGATCGCGCCGAAGCCGACCCGGCCCTTCGACTCCGTGCCGATCTCGACGTAGCCGATCGACGCCGACGGGACGACGACGCGCCGCCCGCGGGTGTCGACCAGCTCGAGGACCGGCTTGCCGGTCAGGGCCGCGGTGACGGCGGCGGTGACCTCGTCGGCGGTCTGGTCCGACTCGATCACCAGCTCGCGCGGCAGGTTCTGCACACCGATCGTGATGTCCACGCTTCGTCGTCTCCTCGCTCGTCCGGCTCGTGCCCGGTCATCCTAGGCCGGGCGCGCGCCCGCAGGTCCGCCCAGGGGGCCGCGTTCGCCCTCGGCCGACTCGGCGGGCTCGTCCGGCTCGTCCTGACGGGGGACGAAGTCCGCCACGCCGCCCCACGCCAGCCGGGCGACCAGCCCGGCGGTGTCCCGGGCGGGCTCGGTGCGCGGGGTGCGGAGCCGGCGCGTCGCCGCGGCCTGGGCCATCGCCGCGACGGCAGGCGCGAGCACGGCCGACGTCTCCGCGGGGACGCCCCCGACGTCGGTCAGCACGGCCTGCAGGCGTCGCGTCACGGCCTCGGTCGCGCGCTCGACGCGGGCCCGCACCTCCAGGTCGTGCCGGACGTCCGACTCGAACAGCAGGGCGGAGGACTCCCCGGCGCCGTCCACGAAGTCCAGGTACGCGCGGACGACCCCGGTGACGATGGCGCGGGCGTCGTGCGGCCGGACCTCGCCCGGCGGGTGGGTCGCCACGGCGGCGTCCACCGCGGACAGCAGCTCGTCGCCGCGGGCGTCGACGACGGTCAGGTACAGGTCCAGCTTGGACGGGAAGTGCCGGTAGAGGACCGGCTTGCTCACCTCGGCGCGGTCCGCGATGTCGTCCATCGAGACGTGGTGGAAGCCCTCGGAGGTGAACAGCTCCTGGGCGATCCGGAGCACCTGCGCCCGGCGCAGCGCGCGAGGCATGCGCACCGGGCGTCCGCGGCCGGCGGGGGGCTGGTCCATCGGGCGATGATAGCCAGGGCGGGCCCCGGTCATCCGGCGGTCCGCGGGTGAGGACCGACGGCCGGTGGACCCGTCCGGCGATGTCGGTGCCGTGTGATGGGATCGCTGTCGTGAACCCGACCGCCACCGCCGCGCAGCCTGCCGGCGCGCTGCGCCTGGTGCGTCCCGCGCTGGCGGACGCGCCGGAGCTCGTGCGCCTGGGCGCGGACCAGCGCGCGGTCGTGGACCGGCTGGTCACGGGCACCGACCGGGCGCTGCTCGCGGTCGGCGCGGCGGGCACGGGCAAGACGCTGCTGGCGGTCGAGGCGGTCGCCGCGCTGCTGGGCGAGGACGAGGAGGCGTTGTTCCCCGCGCCGGACCGCCCGGCCCCGGACGAGGTGCTGGTGCTGGCGGCGTCCCGGCGCGCCGCCGCCGAGCTCCGGGACCGGATCGGTGCGCGCGTCCGCCGGACCACGGGGCAGGCGATGGTGCGGACCGCGGCGTCGGCGGCGTTCGCGGTGCTGCGCGCCCGCGCCGCGCTGGTGGGCGAGCCGCCGCCCACCCTCATCTCCGGGCCGGAGCAGGACCTGGCGCTCGCCGAGCTGCTGGCGGGGCACGCCGCCGGGGAGGGCGTGCCGCTGCGCTGGTCGGCCGGCGTCCCGGAGGAGGCGCTCACCCTGCGGTCGTTCCGCGGCGAGCTGCGCGACCTCATCATGCGGGCCTCGGAGCGCGGGCTGGCGCCGGAGGACCTCGCGCTGCTCGGCGAGCGGTACCACCGCCCGGAGTGGGTGTCCGCCGCCGTGCTCTACCAGGAGTACCTCGACGTCACGACGCTGCGGTCCGGCACGCCCGACGCGGGCGCGCGGCACGACCCGGCCGTGGTCGTCGAGGAGGCCGCGGAGGCGCTGCGGGCGTGGGACACGGAGCTCCCCGGGCACCCGCGCCCGCGGTGGCGCGTCGTGGTGGTGGACGACTACCAGGAGGCGACCGAGGCCACGGCCCGGCTCCTGCGCGTGCTCCAGGACCACGGCGCCCGCCTGCTGCTGCTCGCCGACCCGGACGCCGCCGTGCAGACGTTCCGCGGCGCGACGCCGGCGCTGGTCGGCCGGGCGGACGTGGCCGGTGACGGGCCGGGCGAGCTGGGGGCGACCCGCCTGGTGCTGGACGGCGTCCGGCGGCACGGGCCCGCGGTCCGGACGGTCGCGGCGCGGGTGGCCGAGCGGATCGCGGTCGTGGGGGGTGCGGCGCACCGTCGCGCGCTCCCCGTGGCGCACGACGTGGCGCCGCCGGTGGGCGTGCCCGCCGCCCGAGACCGTGACGCGGCATCGGGCGCCCCGGCCGACGTCGTGCGCGCGGCCGTGCTGCCCAGCGCGGCGCAGGAGGCCGCCTGGATCGCGCACGCCCTGCGCCGGGCGCACCTGGAGGACGGCACCCCGTGGGACCGGATGGCGGTGATCGCCCGGTCCGGCGCGCAGGTGACCGCGCTGCGTCGCTCGCTCGGGGCGGCCGAGGTGCCCGTCGCGGTGGTGGGCAGCGACGTCCCCCTGCGCGACGAGCCGGCCGTCCGGCCGCTGCTCGACGCCCTGCGCTGCGCCCTCGGGCCGGAGGCGGGCGGCGCCGAGCTGGACGCGGAGCTCGCCGCGCGGCTGTGCTGCTCGCCGCTGGGCGGGCTGGACGCGGTGAGCCTGCGCCGGCTGCGCCGCACCCTGCGTGCGGAGGAGGTCGCCGGCGGCGGCCGGCCGAGCGACGAGCTGCTGGTCGAGGTGCTCGCGGCGCCGTCGGCCGCGTCGGTGCTGCCCCCGGCCCTGCGCCGCGGGGTCGGCCGGCTGGCCACCGTGCTCGCGGAGGGCCGGGCCGCGGCGGCGGTGCCCGGGGCGGACGCCCAGACGGTGCTGTGGGCGCTGTGGGACGCGTCCGGGCTCGCGGAGCCGTGGCGCCGGTCCGCGCTCGCGGGCGGCCCCGGTGGGGCGCGCGCGGACCGCGACCTGGACGCCGTGCTCGCGCTGTTCCGCGCGGCGGAGACGTTCGTGGACCGCATGCCCCAGGCCCGCGCCGCGGCGTTCCTCGAGTGGGTCGAGGCCCAGGAGCTGCCGTCCGACACGATCGCGGCGCGCGCCCGCCGGGACGCGGTGTCCGTGCTGACGCCCGCGGGTGCCGCCGGCCGCGAGTGGGACGTCGTCGCGGTCGCCGGCGTGCAGGAGGGCGTGTGGCCCGACCTGCGGCTCCGCGACTCGCTGCTCGGCTCGCAGGCGCTGGTCGACGTGCTCGCCGGCCGCGGCGGGCCCCGGCACGCCGACGCCGAGGCGCAGGCGCACGCCCAGGCGCAGGCGGGTGCGGCGGCGCGGGCGGCGGTGCTCGCGGACGAGCTGCGGTCGTTCCACGTGGCCGTGTCCCGCGCCCGCCGCGTGCTGCTCGTCACCGCGGTGTCGGACGAGGACGACCAGCCGTCGCCGTTCCTGGACCTGGTGGAGCCGAACGACGAGGACGACGACCCCCGCCGGACGTCGTCGCCCGCGCCGCTCGACCTGCGCGGGCTGGTGGCGCAGCTCCGGGCGCGCGTCGAGCACACCGCCCGCCTGGGCGCCGCCGACCCCGCGGCCGCGGCCGTGCTGGCGCGCCTCGCCCGCGAGGGCGTCCCCGGCGCGGACCCGGCGGAGTGGCACGGCCTCGCGGACCCGTCGACCGACGAGCCGCTCTGGGGTCCCGGGGACCGCGTGCCGGTCTCGCCGTCGCGGGTCGAAACCGCGGGGACCTGCACCCTGCGGTGGGCGCTCGAGGCCGCCGGCGGGACGGCGCCCAGCAGCGCGCGGCAGTCGCTCGGCACGCTGGTGCACGCCCTCGCGCAGGCCTTCCCGCGCGGCGGCCGGGAGGAGCTGCTGGCCGAGCTGGACCGCCGCTGGCCGGAGCTCGGGCTCGGTCACGGCTGGCCCGCGACCCTGGAGCGCCGCCGCGCCGAGGCGATGGTCGGCCGGCTCGCCGACTACCTCGCGCAGGCGGGGGAGCCGCTGGCGATCGAGGCCCGGTTCGAGCTCGCCCTGGACCGGGCGGTCGTGCGCGGCAGCCTGGACCGCGTCGAGCGGGCGGGCGACGACGACCCGGCCGGCGGGACGCCCGTGCGCGTCGTCGACCTCAAGACCGGCCGCACCGCGCCGTCGGCGCAGGAGGCCACCACCAACCCGCAGCTGGGCGCCTACCAGCTCGCCGTCGACGCCGGGGCGGTCGAGGGGCTGCCCGCCGGGGCGCGGAGCGCGGGCGCGCAGCTCGTGTTCGTCTCCGACGTCAACAAGGCGAAGGCGGCGCTGCGGGAGCAGCCGGCGCTCGGGCCCGAGTCCCCGGACGCGCCGTCCTGGGCGCGCACCCACATCGAGGAGGTCGCGGAGCGGATGGCCGCCGCGGCGTTCCCCGCGACCGTCAACGCGCTGTGCGACCGGTGCCCCGTGCGCCGGTCCTGCCCGCTGCGGGACGAGGGCGGGCAGGTGGTGGCCGGATGACCGTGCCCGTCGTGCCCGTGGCCGCCACCGCGGTGCTGTCCGCCCAGGACATCGCCCGGCTGCTGCGTCGCGACCTCCCGACCGACGAGCAGGTCGCGGTCATCGAGTCGCCGCTGCGGCCCGCCCTGGTGGTCGCCGGCGCCGGGTCGGGCAAGACCGAGACGATGGCCGCCCGCGTCGTGTGGCTGCTCGCGAACGGGCTGGTCGCGCCGGAGGAGGTGCTCGGCCTCACGTTCACCCGCAAGGCGGCGGGCGAGCTCGCGGAGCGCGTCCGCCGCCGCCTGCGGCACCTCGCGCGGGCCGCGGCGGCCGAGGGCGTGCACCTGCCGGGCCTGACCGTGGCGGAGGACGCGTCCGACGGCGGCGCGGCGCTGCTCACCGTCGCCCGGCCGACGATCTCGACGTACAACGCCTACGCCGCGTCGCTGGTCGCCGACCACGGGCTGCGCCTCGGCGTCGAGCCCGCCGCGCGCCTGCTCGGCGAGGCCGCGCAGTGGCAGCTCGCGAGCGAGGTCGTCGAGTCCTGGACCGCCGACCTGGACTCCGCCGCCGCCGTGTCCACCGTCGTCGAGGCGGTGCTCACGCTGTCGGGCGCGCTCGACGAGCACCTGCTCGACCCGGACCGCGCGCGGCGCGGGATCGACGACATCGTCGACGCGATCGAGCAGACGCCCCCCGGCACGCCGCCGCGCGCCCCGTACGCGAAGGTCCGCGAGCTCGTGGGGTCCCTGCGGGAGCGGCAGCGGATGCTCGACCTCGTCGCGGCGTACCGGGACCGCAAGCGGGCGGTCGACGCCCTGGACTTCGGCGACCAGGTGGCGATCGCCGCGCGCCTGGCGCGGGACGTCCCCGAGGTGGCTGCGGGCGAGCGGGCCCGGTTCCGGGTCGTGCTGCTCGACGAGTACCAGGACACCTCCTACGCGCAGCTCGTCCTGCTGTCGGCGCTGTTCGGCGCGGGGCACCCCGTCACGGCCGTGGGCGACCCGCACCAGTCCATCTACGGCTGGCGCGGGGCCAGCGCGGGCGGCCTCGAGCGGTTCCCGACGGACTTCCCGGACGTCGCCGAGGACGGCGACCGGCGGCCGGCCGCCGTCTACGCGCTGTCCACGTCCTGGCGCAACGACGTGGCCGTGCTGGACGCCGCGAACCACGTCGCCGCCCCGCTGCGCCGCGCCGACCGGGCGAAGGTCGCGCTGCCCACGCTCGCCGCCCGCCCCGGCGCCGGGCGGGGCGACGTCGTCGCGCACCTCGCCCCCACGTTGGAGGAGGAGGCGCAGGCCGTCGCGGACTTCGTCGCCGCGCGGTGGCGTCCCGAGGGCGGCCCCGGTGTCGCGGGCGGCGCGCCGGCGCCCGGCGGGGCACGCGTGACCGCCGCCGTGCTCTGCCGCAAGCGCGCGCAGTTCCCCGTGCTGCACCGCGCCCTGCGCGCGGCCGGCCTCCCGGTCGAGGTCGTCGGGCTCGGCGGTCTGCTCGCCACGCCGGAGGTGGTCGACGTCGTGGCGCTCCTGCAGGCGGCGCACGACCCGTCGCGCGGCGACGCGCTCATGCGCCTGCTCACGGGTGCGCGCACCCGCCTCGGCGCCGCGGACCTGCACGCCCTCGCCGACTGGTCCGCGCACCTCGCGCAGGGGCTGGACCGGCGCGCGGCGGCCGCCGCCGCGCGGGAGCGGGCCGCGGGGACGGTCGCCGGCGCCGGCTCGACGAACGCCGCCGCGACAGGCGATGCCCCGATGAGCGTCGCCCCGATGAGCGTCGCCCCGATGAGCGCCGCCGCGACGGGCGATGCCGCGACGAGCGCCGCCGCGACGGGCGAGGCAGCGATGGCCGACCCGGTGGCTGCCCCGGTCGTCGCCGACGTCGTGGACGAGCGCAGCATCGTCGACGCCGTGGACGCCCCGCCCCCGCCCGGCTGGACCAGCCCCTCCGGGCGCCGGCTGACCGACGCCGGCCTCGCGCGCGTGGTCGAGGTCGGCGAGGTGCTGCGCGCGATCCGCCAGCACACCTACCTGTCCCTGCCGGAGCTCGTCGCGCACGCCGAGCGGCTGTGGGGGCTCGACATCGAGGTCGCCGCCCGCCCCGGGCTGGCCCCGGGTCGCGCCCGCGCGCACCTGGACGCCTTCCGCGAGGTCGCGGTGCGGTACTCCGACGCGACGGACGACCCGACGCTCGGCGGCTTCCTCGCGTGGCTGGAGTCCGCCGACGCCCACGAGCACGGCCTCGACATGCCCGTCGCGGAGCCCGACCCCGACGCCGTCCAGCTCATCACCGTGCACGCCGCCAAGGGCCTCGAGTGGGACGTCGTCGCGGTCGCCGGGCTCGTGGACGGCGGGCTGCCCGCGACCCGGACCCAGGGCAAGGACGGCCCGACCGACTCGGCGTGGCTGACCGGGCTCGGCGAGCTGCCCTACCCGCTGCGCGGGGACCGGCACGACCTGCCGCAGCTCGAGGTGGCGGGCGCCGCCGAACCCAAGGACCTGGAGGAGCGGCGCAAGCAGTTCCTCCGGGACGCCGGCGACCACCAGGTGGCCGAGGAGCGCCGGCTCGCGTACGTGGCGTTCACCCGGGCGCGCTCGGCGCTGCTCCTGACCGGTGCGTGGTGGGGGGACGGCAGCCGCATCCGGCCGCCGTCGCTGTTCCTCACCGAGGTGGTGGAGGCGGGGCTCGCGCGCGTCGAGACCTGGGCGCTGGAGCCCGAGGACGGCGTGGAGAACCCGCGCACCCAGGAGCAGGCCTCCGCGATGTGGCCGGTCGACCCGTTCGCCGGTGCGGGGGACGCGACGCCGTCCCGCCGGCCGGCGGTGGAGGCGGCCGCGGCCGCCGTGCGGGCCGCGCTCGCCGTGGAGGACGCCCCCCGGGTCGCGACGGCGTGGGACCGGACGGTCGACCTGCTGCTCGCGGAGCGGGAGGCGGAGTCGCGGCCCCGCTCGGAGGTCGAGCTGCCGGCGCACCTGTCCGCGTCGGCGGTGGTGCGTCTGGCTGCCGACGCCGGCGAGTTCGCCCGCGCGCTCCGCCGGCCCGTGCCGAACCGCCCGTCGCCGCAGGCGCGTCGCGGGACGCAGTTCCACGCGTGGGTCGAGGGCTTCTACGGGGCGCCCACGCTCGTGGACATCGAGGACCTGCCCGGCGCGGACGACGACTCCGTGACCGTCGACGCCGACGAGGCGGCCCTGCGCGCCGCGTTCCTCGCCACGCCCTGGGCCTCGCTCGTGCCGACGGCCGTCGAGGTCGACGTCGAGACGACGGTCGCCGGCTACGTGCTCCGCTCGCGGATCGACGCCGTGTTCCCCGACCCGGACCGGCCGGGTGTGCCCGGGGCCGTCGTGGTCGTGGACTGGAAGACGGGCGCGCCGCCGTCCGACCCGGCGGCGACCGCGGTGCGGGAGCTCCAGCTGGCTGTGTACCGGCTCGCGTGGTCCCGGTGGACCGGCACGCCGCTGGACCGGGTCGGCGCGGCGTTCTGCTACGTCGGCGCGGGGCGGACCGTGCGTCCCGAGCGGTTGCTCGAGGCCGACGAGATCGAGCGGCTGCTGCTGGCGGCGACCGCTGAGCCCGGGGCCCGGCCCGGCGGGCGCGACTGACCGGAGCGGGGCCAGGCGTGAGCGGACCCGAGAGGCCGGCGGGTGCGGGAACCGCTGCAGCCGGCGGTGCTCAGCCCGTCGGCGCCGGGACCCGCGTGGCTCAGACCGGCGTGGCGCCCGGCTCGGCGACGTCGCGGGTCTGCTCGTCGAGCTCGTCGAGCATCTGCACGGCGTCCGCGACCACCTCGTCGTCGCCCGACCGCACCCCGTACAGGAGCCAGCGGGCCAGGGCGAGCTCGCCGGCGAGCAGCGCGCGGTCGGCGAGGTGCCGGTCCGTGAGCTCCGTGCGACGCAGCTGGTAGGCCTCCATGATCGAGTCGACGGCGTCCTGCGGTGCGGCGACCAGCAGCCACGCGAGGTCGTCCGCGGGGTCGGCGACCTTGGCGTCGCCCCAGGCGACCATGCCGGTCACGGCGCCCTCGGCGACCAGCACGTGGTCGGCGGACAGGTCGCCGTGCACCACGGTCGGGCTGAACTTCCACAGGGAGACGTCCTCGAGCCGCTCCTCCCAGCGCCGCAGGAGCGTCGCGGGCACCCGGCCCGTGCGCGCGGCCTCGTCCACCTCGGCCTGGCGGCGCTGGCGGTACGCGGCGGCGTCGTACACCGGCAGGCCGGCGTCCTCGACCACGGCCACCGGGAGCTCGTGCAGCGCGGCGATCGACCGCCCGAGGGACGCCGCGACCCCGGGGCCGGGCGCCAGGTGCTCGAGCGCGACGGGCCGGCCGGGCAGCTCGCGGTGCACGACCACGCGCCCGCCCTCCTCCAGCGGCGCCGCTCCGGCGACCCGCGGCACGTCGAACGGCAGCCGCCCGGCGTCGACCTGCTCGGCCAGCGACGCCAGCAGCACCAGCTCGGCCTCCAGGGCGGCCCCGGCGGCGGCGGTGCGCGGCGCGCGCACCACCCAGTGCCCGCGCTGGCCGTCGGTCACCAGGGCGACGTCGTCGTCCCCCGCGCTCGCGCCCGGGCGCACCTCACGGGCGTCGAAGCCGGGGACGGCGACGGTCGCGAGGGCGGCGAGGGCGAGGGGTGAACGCACCGTCCCAGGGTAGGACCCGCACACGCCGAGGGCCGTCCGCCGCCCCGCTGGGCGTGTCACGTCCGCGGGCGTCCGGGCGTCGGCCGCCGACTGCGACCGGGCCGCGCGGCGCGTACGGTGGCGACGTGTTCGCCTCCGACCTCCCTCTGTCGCGGACGGTCACGGACCGGGCCGCGGACCTCCGCGGTGACGAGAACCTGCTGGCCGCGCTGCTCGACGACGACACCACCCGGGTCCTGCTGGTCTCCGGCGGGCGGGTGGTCACCCGCTCCCGGAACGGCCGCCGCCGCGGCCTGGCCCTGTACTCGCCCCAGGAGGCCGCGCTGCGCGCGCCGACGGGGTCGCTCGAGGAGCGCTGGGCGTTCCTCGGCTACGACGACGCCGACCAGGTCCCGGGCGTCGCGCCCACGGAGACCCGGCCCGGCGGCCCGGCGTACGTCGCGCACCACGTACCCGAGGGCGCGACGGCCGCGCTGCCTGCGGGCGACGACTGGACGCCGCTCCGCGAGGTCGGCAACGACCTGTCGGCCCGCGACGTCGGGCTCGCGACCGCCGCGGTCGCGCTGTTCGAGTGGCACGTCCGCAACCCGCGCTGCCCGCGCTGCGGTGCCGCGACGACGCCGGTGTCGAGCGGCTGGGTCCGCCGGTGCCCGGTCGACGGCTCGGACCACTACCCCCGCACGGACCCCGCGGTGATCATGGCCGTGGTCGACGACGACGACCGGCTGCTGCTCGCGAACTCCGCGGCGTGGCCGCAGCACCGGTTCTCGACCCTCGCCGGCTTCGTCGAGCCGGGGGAGTCCGTGGAGCACGCCATCCGCCGCGAGGTCCGCGAGGAGTCGGCGGTCGTCGTGGGCGAGGTCGAGTACCGGGGCAGCCAGCCGTGGCCGTTCCCCGCCTCGCTGATGCTCGGGTTCCGGGCCCGGGCGCTGTCCACCGACATCACCGTCGACGGCGTCGAGCTGCGCGCCGCGCGGTGGTTCGACCGCGACACGCTGCGGGCCGAGGTCGCGAGCGGGGCGGTGGTGCTGCCGCCGGGGACCTCGATCGCCCGCGCGCTCATCGAGGACTGGTTCGGCGAGCCGCTGCCGAGCGACCCGCTGCGGGACGGCTGGAGCCGCGGTGCCGTGCCGCCCGAGGGGACGCCGTCGTCGGACGGGTCGGTCACGGGACGCGCTGCCGCGACGCCCGCGGCGGCCGAGCCGGCCGCAGCCGAGCCCGACCAAGCCGGGGCGGCCGCAGCCCAGCCGGCCGCAGCCGAGCCCGACCGGACCGCGGCGGTCGCGTCCGTGGAGGCCCCGGGACGGACCCGGCGGCAGGGGCGCCGCGCCGCGCCCGGCCCCGTCGACGAGGGCCCGCCCGGCACGCGCTGAGCGGCGCGGGCGAGCCCCGGCGGCGCGTCAGGCGCCGAGGCGCTCGCGGACCTGGACGAGGGACGGGTTCGTCGCCGCGGACCCGTCCGGGAACAGCACGGTCGGCACGGTCTGGTTGCCGCCGTTGACCTGCTCGACGAACGCCGCGGCGTCGGGCTGCTGCTCGATGTCGACCTCGGTGTACGCGATGCCCGCGGAGTCGAGCTGCGTCTTCAGGCGCCGGCAGTAGCCGCACCAGGTGGTCGAGTACATCGTCACGGTGCCCGTGGCGGGCAGGTCCTGCGTGGTCGTCATCGTCTGCCTTCTGGCTCGGTGGGTCGTGCGGTCGTGCGGTCGTGCTCGTGCACCGGGGTGAACGCCCGGGCGCCGCAGGATCATCCCCCTCGCGCGGCCCCGGCGTGCGCGACCGGTCACAGTGCGGGACGTCGTGCCGGGTGCTCGCCCGGCCGCCTGGGGACGACGGTCACGGGTGTCGGTGCGGGGTGCGAGGATCGGGGCGATGCCTTCCGCCGACGCCCTTCTCGACGCCCTGGACCCGGACCAGCGGGAGGTCGCGCGCGCCCTCACCGGGCCGGTCTGCGTCCTGGCGGGGGCCGGCACCGGCAAGACGCGCGCGATCACCCACCGCATCGCGTACGGGGTCCAGTCCGGCGTGTACGCGCCGACCAGCGTGCTCGCCGTGACGTTCACCGCGCGCGCCGCGGGCGAGATGCGCACCCGGCTCCGCGACCTCGGCGTCCCGGGCGTGCAGGCCCGGACGTTCCACTCCGCGGCGCTGCGGCAGCTGCGGTACTTCTGGCCGAAGGTCGTCGGCGGTCCCGTGCCGGAGGTGCTCGCGCAGAAGGCGCCCGTCGTCGCCGACGCCTGCCACCGCCTCGGCCTGTCCGTCGACCGCGTGTCGGTCCGCGACCTGGCGTCCGAGATCGAGTGGGCCAAGGTCTCGCGGATCACCTCGGAGGACTACGTCCGCGCGGCCGCCGCCGCGGACCGGCCCGCGCCCGCCGGCCACGACCACCACGCCGTCGCCCGCCTCATCACCGCGTACGAGGACGCCAAGGACGCCCGTGGCGTGATGGACATGGAGGACATCCTGTGGCTGCTGGCCGGGATGCTCATCGAGAACGGCGCCGTGGCCGACGAGGTGCGCGGCCAGTACCGCCGGTTCGTGGTCGACGAGTACCAGGACATCTCCCCGCTGCAGAAGTTCCTGCTCGAGCAGTGGCTCGGCGGCCGCGACGAGCTGTGCGTGGTCGGCGACCCGAGCCAGACCATCTACTCGTTCGCCGGCGCGACGCCGCACTACCTCACGCGGTTCACGGCCGAGCACCCGAAGGCGCAGGTCGTGCGGCTGGTCCGCGACTACCGGTCCACGCCGCAGGTGGTGGGGCTGGCGAACGAGGTGCTGCGCCGGGCGCCGAAGGACCGCGCGGCCCGGTGGGAGCCGCTCGAGCTCGTCGCCCAGCGGCCGTCCGGCGGGCCGGTGCGGTTCGCGGTGTACGACGACGACGAGGCGGAGGCCGCGGGCGTCGCCACCCGGATCGGGCGGCTCGTCGCCGCGGGCACCCGGCCCAGCGAGATCGCGGTGCTGTACCGGACGAACTCGCAGTCGGAGGCGTTCGAGCAGGCGCTCGCGGGCATCGGCATCGGCTACGTCCTGCGCGGCGGCGAGCGGTTCTTCGCCCGCAAGGAGGTCCGGGACGCGATCGTCCGGCTGCGTGGCGCCGCCGTCGCCGCCGACGCGGACGCACCGATGCAGGAGACGGTGCGGGACGCGCTGCGCTCCGCGGGCTGGACGGACGAGCCGCCGGCCGCGCGCGGTGCGGCACGCGAGCGATGGGACTCGATGAACGCGCTCGTGGCGCTCGGGGACGACGTCGCCGCCGCCGCCGAGCGGGCGGGGAAGCGGGCCACCGTGTCGGACCTCGTCGCCGAGCTGGACGAGCGCGCCGCGGCGCAGCACGCGCCGACGGTCGAGGGCGTCACGCTCGCGTCCCTGCACGCCGCCAAGGGCCTGGAGTGGGACGCGGTGTTCCTCACGGGGTTGAGCGAGGGTCTGGTGCCGTGGGCCTCCGCGGACACCGCCGCCGACATCGCCGAGGAGCGCCGCCTGCTCTACGTCGGCATCACCCGCGCGCGGCAGCACCTGGAGCTGTCCTACGGCCGCTCCCGCACGCCGGGCGGGCGCGCCACCCGTCGCCGGTCCCGGTTCCTCGACGGGCTGTGGCCCCAGGAGGGTCGGGCGCGGTTCGGCGACGGCCGCCCCCGCGCGGTCCCGCGGCTCACGGGCGAGGTCGACGCCGAGCTGCTGTCCGCCCTGCAGTCCTGGCGGGCGGACCTCGCCCGGCGGACGTCCAAGCCGACGTACACGGTGCTCGGCGACGCGACGCTGTCCGCGATCGCCGAGCTCCGCCCCGCGAGCGTCCCCGAGCTCGCGCGGGTGCAGGGCATCGGTCCCGCGAAGATCGACCGGTACGGACCCGAGCTCCTCGCCCTCGTCGCGGGCCACCGCCCGGCGGCTGCGGGGGAGGCAGCAGCGGGCTGAGCCCGGCGCACCGGCCCCCGTCCGGTGTGACGCGGGTCCCACGGCCGCTGAGCGCGCGCTGAACGGCACCTGTGGTGCGGCCCCGGCGCCGCCCGTCCCGGGCCGCGATGAGCCGTGGCAGAAACTCGTCGGAACTTTCTCGGTTATTCGGTTGTGCGGCCCGTCCGGGCACCTCTACGGTGAACGAGTCCTGATGGAAGACCACGCTGCGCCAGCAGCCGGTCGGCGACACGAAGAAGGAGGTGGGCAGCTGTGAAGAACATGAAGAACGGGATCTCCGTGATCGCGTCGCCGTTCACCGCACCCACCACCGGCGTGTTCCAGGGGACCACTGCGCCCTCTGCCGTCCGTGGCCTCGGGATCACCCCGGGCTTCGGCGGCGCCGCCACCCGGCTGCGCGCACGCGATCTCACGGTCGCCCCCGACTCCGTCCCAGGAGGACCGGTCATCTGAGTCGATGACCGATCTCTTCCAGGCCGCGGAGTCCACCGGATCCCGCGGCCCTCGTCATTTCCGCCCTTGATGCAAGGGGGGAGCGAGGACGCGGATCCACCGCCACCTCGCTCAACCCGCAAGTCATCAGGAGGACATCGTGCGGCTCACGACGCTGCTCGACACGGTCAACCAGGGCGGTTCCGGCCCCTGGCCACCCGCCGAGACGACCGCCGTCGCCGACGTGCAGTTCGACGCGCTGGTCGCCGGCCTCATCCCGTGCCGCTCGAACGACCCGGAGCTCTGGTTCGCCGAGCGCACGGCCGAGGTCGAGCGCGCCAAGGCGCTCTGCCGCACCTGCCCGCTCCTCGAGGGCTGCCTCGCCGGGGCGGTCGAGCGGCAGGAGCCGTGGGGCGTGTGGGGCGGGGAGGTCTTCGTCGGAGGTCAGGTCGTCGCCGTCAAGCGCGGCCGCGGCCGGCCCCGCAAGGACGCCAGCCCGGCGGCCTGACACGGCTCACGTCACGAGGGCGGCGCACCCGCAGTCCGGGTGCGCCGCCCACCGGCGCAACCGGGGCTCCGCCTCGGGCAGGGGGATCTCGTACTGGGCCCCGAGCGTGCGGGGCGCGTGACCGTCGAGGTGCGCGAGCACCTCGGCCGCGGCGAGGGCGCCGGCCACCGCGGCGAGGACGGAACTGGGCCCCGTCACGGCGGGCCTTCCCGGACGGTCGCGGGCGGTCAGCTGCGCGAGCAGCACCGGCCACGCGGGGTCCAGGGCCGCCCGGTGCAGGTCGACGCACCGGACGCACGGCAGGGGTGCCCCGGCCGGTGAGTGCGCCACCGGGACCACGAACGGTCCGACGGCCGCGTCCGCCTCCCGCACGACGACGGGCAGGTGCGCGACGTCGGCCCCCAGCAGATCCAGAGCCGTGCCGGGGTCCGTGGCGCCTGCCGCGACGGTGACGACCACGTCGGGCGACGCCTGACCGGGCCGGCGTACCCGCAGGGACGGCGCGAGCGCGCGGACCAGCTCCGTCACCACCTGGTCCCGGCGCAGCCCCACGTGGCCCGCGGTCACGCCGCCACCCACGTCACCGGGCCGCACCGCACGGGGGTCGTCCAGCAGGAGCGCCCCGACACCGGACGCCGCGAGGGCCGTGGCCACCGCGACGCCGACGCGGTCCAGCCCGGCGATCGCGACGGTGGCGCCCGCGCGTCGGCGCAGCACGTCCACCCCGTCGCCCTCGCGGGACGTCAGGTCGGCGGCCAGGAGCTCGGGGGCCAGCCGCGCGGCGACGCGCGGCGGGCGGGCGCGCGGGGAGCGCACCAGGCCGGCGGCCGCCAGCCCGTCGAGCACCGGGCGCGGCAGCGACGCGTCGAGAGCGCGGTCACCCGCGGCGAGCAGGCGCTCGGCCTGGTCCGGGGTCAGGCCCCGGATCCGCACCGCCCAGCGGGGATCCGTCCCGACCTGCACCTCGTCCGCGGCGCGTCGCAGCACGCGGAGCCCTCGCTTGAGCTGCACGGCGTCCCACCCCCGTCCCGTCGACGGTCACCACGGTGGCACGTCGGACGGGGGCGGGACCCGTCGTCCACAGGACGGGTCTCGTCAGGCCTTGCCGAGGATGCGGTTCAGCTTGGTGCCGCAGACGGGGCAGACGGCCTTCGCCATCCGACGTCCCGACTCGGAGACGACGACGTCACCCTCGGCCTGGCGCTTCTCCTTGCACTTCACGCAGTAGAACTCGCCGGCGTAGGTCTCGGCCATGTCTGTCTCCTCAGGTGCTGGTGGGTGCCGCCGCGTCCCGGCGACCGGCCCAGTATCCACGCCGGGCGCCGGGCTCGGGAGGGTTCTGCCGCACGTCGGCGGAGAAGTTCACCGTGTTCAGGGGCGTGAACCGCTACCGTGCAGGGCGTGCAGCCGTCGAGGGAGCACCACCCGGCGCCGGGAGACCCGGCCCCCTCCCGCGCGCCCTCCGCCGCGACGGGCCCGCGTCCCTCCGGCGCCCCCGCCACCGTGCCGGCGCGTGCGGCCGGCCCCCGGGACGACGACGGGTGGACGGTCGACCCGCGCCTGGGCCCGGTCGAGGTCCGCCGATCGCGTCGCCGGTCCCGGACCGTCACCGCGTACCGCGAGGGCGGCCGCACGGTCGTCGCGATCCCCGCGCGCTTCACCCGCGCGCAGGAGCGGGAGTGGGTCCGGCGGATGCTCGACCGGCTCGCGACCCAGGAGCAGCGCCGCCGCCCCTCCGACGACCAGCTGGTGCGGCGCGCCGCCGAGCTCTCGTCGCGCTACCTCGGCGGCCGGGCCGTCCCGTCCAGCGTCCGGTGGTCCGGCAACCAGGGCCGCCGCTGGGGCTCCTGCACGGTCGGTGACGGCAGCATCCGCATCTCGGACCGCCTGCGCGGCATGCCGTCGTGGGTCACCGACTACGTCCTGCTGCACGAGCTGGCGCACCTCCTGCACGCGGGCCACGGCCCGGAGTTCTGGGCCGAGCTCGAGGCGTACCCGCGCACCGAGCGGGCCCGCGGGTTCCTCGAGGGCTACTCGTTCGCGGAGCGGGCCCCGGGGGAGGACCCGGTCGACGGGACCGGCGCGGACGACGTGGCCGGGGTCGACGAGGACACCGAGGCGGTCGAGGTCGACGAGGACCGCTGAGCGCGGTTGTCGCGGAGGAGCCGCCGCTGAGTGGTCCCCTGCTGAGTGTCGCAGCGGCACCGGGTGGTGCCGGGCGCCGGACAGGATGACCCGATGGAGACGCACGGGGACGCGCCGGTCGAGCCGGCCGGCTACGGGGACCTGCTCGAGCAGCTGAAGGCGCGGGTGCGCAGTGCGCAGCTCCGGGCGGTGCGGGCCGCGAACACCGAGGTGCTGCGGCTCTACTGGTCGATCGGGAGCGACATCCTCGAGCGCCAGCGGACGGCTGGCTGGGGCGGCAAGGTCGTCGACCGGCTGGCCGCTGACCTGCGACGCGAGTTCCCGGAGATGCGGGGGTGGTCGCGGTCGAACCTCATGTACATGCGACGCGCGGCCGCCGTCTGGCCGAGCGAACCGGAGTTCGTCCAACAGCCTGTTGGACGACTGCCGTGGGGTCACGTCACCGTCCTCCTGGACCGTCTTCCCACTCGCGAGGACCGGGACTGGTACGCCGCCCGCGCCGCGGATCAGGGCTGGTCGCGCGCCGTGCTGGAGCACCACATCGGTGGCGACCTCCGCGGGGCCGTCGGCTCCGCGCCCACGAACTTCGACCAGGTGCTCGACCCGGCGGACTCGGACCTCGCGCGTCAGCTGGTGAAGGACCCGTACGTCTTCGAGCACCTCGCGCTGGTGAGGACGAGTCGTGAGCGCGACGTCGAGCAGGCGCTGATGGACCGGCTGCAGGACACGCTGATGGAGCTGGGCCGGGGGATGTCCCTGGTGGGGCGTCAGCTCCGGCTGCAGCTGGGTGATGGCGACGAGTTCGTGATCGACCTGCTGCTCTTCCACGTCGAGCAGCTCAGGTACGTCGTCGTCGAGCTCAAGGTCGGCCCGTTCACCCCGGCGCACCTCGGGCAGCTCGGCGCGTACGTCGCGGCCGTCGACGGCGAGCTGCGAAGGCCTGCGGTGCACGCGCCGACGGTCGGCATCCTGCTCTGCACGGGCAAGGGCGGCGCGGCCGTCCGGTACGCGCTGGCGTCGACCGCGGCGCCGGTGGCGGTCGCCGACTACCAGGGGTTGCCGGAGGACGCCCGCGCGGCCCTGCCGTCCGCCGACGAGCTGCAGGCGGTGGTCGACGCCGAGCTCAGGCGCTGACCGGCGTCAGCCCCGGGCGGGACCGTCGTCGTCGGTGCCCGGGGCGGGGGGCGTGCCGTCGTCGTCGCCGAGGATCTCGGCCAGCGCCTTGTCGAGGTCCGCGTGCTCGCCCTCCGCTGCCGCGCGGCGCGCGGCGTACCCGGCGGGGTCGTCGAGGTCCTCGGCCGTCGGCAGCAGGTCCGGGTGGTCCCAGACCGCGTCGCGCGCCTCGGGGCCCTGCTCCCGCGCGATCCGCGCCCAGAGGGCGGCCGCGTCGCGGGACCGCCGCGGCCGCAGCTCCAGGCCGACGAGCGTCGCGAACGTCTGCTCGGCGGGCCCGCCCGCGGCACGGCGGCGGCGGATCATCTCGCGCAGCGCGACGCTGTGCGGCAGGTGCGGGAGGGCGGCGGTCGCCGTGACCTCGTCGACCCACCCCTCGACGAGCGCCAGCGCCGTCTCCAGGCGGACGAGCACCGCCCGCTGCTCCGGCGTGTTCTGCGGGGCGAACACCCCGGACGACAGTGCGCCCTGCAGTGCGCTCGGGTCCGTGGGGTCGATGGAGCGCACGGACTCCTCGAGGCTCTCGACGTCGATGGTGATGCCGCGGGCGTACGCGTCGACGGCCGCGAGCAGGTGCCCGCGCAGCCACGTGACGTGCGTGAACAGGCGGGCGTGCGCCGCCTCGCGCAGCGCGAGGAACAGCCGCACCTCCTCCAGCGGGACGTCGAGCCCCTCGGCGAAGTCGGCGACGTTGCGCGGCACGAGCGCGGTCGCGGGCTCGGCGACGAGCGGCAGGCCCGCGTCGGTCAGGCCGAACGCCTCGCGGGACAGGGAGCCCGCGGCCTGACCGACCTGCATGCCGAACACGAGGGCGCCGAGCTGCCGCATCATCGCCGCCGGGTCCAGCCCGCCGGCCCCGAGACCGGCGGGGAGCTCCATGCTCTCCGGCAGCTGGTCCGCGAGCGTCGCGGCCAGCGCGGTCGACATGGACGTCGCGACCGGCTCGGTGAGCGTGCGCCACGTCGGCAGCGTCTGCTCGACCCACTCGGAGCGGGACAGCGCCCGCACGTGGCCGCCCGCCGGGGGCAGGTCGGTCGCGGCGTCGAGCCACAGCTCGGCGACGCCCAGCGCCTCGGTGGACTGCCGGACCTCGGCCGGGCTGAGCGACGGGTCACCCCCGGTGACGGCGACCTGCCGGGCGTAGTCGTGCGCCACGTCCCAGTTGACGGGCCCGTCGCCGCTCGCGGAGAGCATCCGCTGCACCTGGGCGATGACCTGGTTCACCAGGGCCGGGTCGTCGGGCAGGCCGGACGCCTTGGCCATCTCGGCGGGGTCCAGGCCCTGCTCGCGCATCTGGCGCAGGGCCTCGTCGGCCTCGTCGCCGAACATCTGCCGCAGCATCTGCTCCCAGGCGGAGGCGCCGGAGGGGTCGCCCGGCTGGCGCTGGTCGTCGGTGCTCATCGAAGACTCCCGAGGCTCGTCGAGGTGCCACCGTAACCACAGGTGGCTGCGGGTCCACCAGGCCGCGGGCGGCGGTTCGCTGAGGGCGCACGGGTCCCGCACGGGCGGGTGCGGCATGATCGTCCGGTGCACGCCCAGCCCGACCTCCCGCAGGACCCGTCCGCCGCCCCCCGGCCCGGCGCGGCGCCCGACGTCGCGCCCGGGACGGCGGACCCGGCTCCCGACGTCGCGCCCGGCGCGGCCTCGGACGGGGACCGCCGCGCCGAGCCGGTGACCCGGCGCGCGGCGCTCCTGTCCGGCGGCATGCTGCTCGCGGCGGTGCTGCTCGTCGTGCTGCTGCTCATGCCCGTGCCGTACGCGGTGTACTCGCCCGGGCCGACGCTCGACACGCTCGGTTCGCACGACGACACGGACCTCATCAGCATCGAGGGCGCGGAGACGTTCGACTCGACCGGCGAGCTGCGGCTCACCACGGTGTCGACGACGGGCGGCCCGGGCTACCCGTCGAGCGTGCTCGGCGTCCTGGCCGGCTGGGTCGACCCGTCCCGCCAGGTCCTGCCGGTCGAGGCGGTGTTCCCGCAGGACGCGACCCAGGAGCAGCTCGACGAGCAGACCCAGGCGCAGATGGTGTCCTCCCAGGAGAACGCGACCGTCGCGGCGCTCGAGGAGCTCGGGTACACGGTGCCGGTCACCCTGACGGTGCACGACGCGGTCGAGGGCACCGGCGCGGTCGGCGTCGTGGAGGCCGGGGACGTGCTGCTCACCTTCGACGGCACGCCGCTGACCTCGTACGGCCAGCTCATCGACCTGCTCGACGAGACCGAGCCCGGCAGCCCCGTCACCCTCGGCGTGCAGCGCGACGGGACCGAGCTCGACCTCGACCTCGTCACGGGCGAGCGCGAGGACGGCGGCAGCCAGCTCGGGGTCTACATCGACCCGACGTTCGACCCGCCGGTCGACGTCAGCATCCAGATCGAGGAGATCGGCGGCTCCAGCGCCGGCACGATGTTCGCGCTCGGGATCATCGACCGGCTGACGCCGGAGGACGAGGCCGCGGGCCAGGTCATCGCCGGCACCGGCACGATGGACCTGGACGGCGCGGTCGGGCCGATCGGCGGGATCCGCCAGAAGATGGCCGGCGCGGTGCGGGACGGCGCCGACTGGTTCCTGGCGCCGGCGCGCAACTGCGGCGACGTCGTCGGCCACGTGCCCGACGGCCTCCAGGTCGTCAAGGTGTCGACGCTGCACGAGGCCCGGGAGGCCGTCGAGGCGATCGGCGCCGGAACCGCGGACGACCTGCCGACGTGCACGGCGGCGGACGTCACCACGGGCTGAGCAGTCAGGGGCTGAGCACTCGCGAGCTCTCAGGGGCCGAGCGCCGGCCGGCGGCTCAGGCGAACGTCGCCCGCAGCGCGTCCAGCAGCCCCGGGACCACGTCCGGCCCCTGGCCGACGGCCTCGTCACGGTCGGCCGCGCGCTGCCGGACGGCGCACCACGAGGTGCCGTCGCGCAGCACCCCGACCGCGAGCCGCACGTCCTGCCGCTGCGGGTGCGCGAGCAGCGCGTCGAGCGCGGCGGCCGGGTCCTGCGGCAGGTCCTCCTCGGCCTCCGGCGGCAGCACGATGCGCTCGACGGTCAGCGCCGCCCCGTCGACGCCGTCGGGCCACGCGATCGCGCCGAGCAGGCCCTCGAGGTCGTCGCTCGGCGGGAGCCCCTCCTGCTCGACCGAGGTCAGGTGGTGCGGGTCGGCGGACGCGGCGGCGAGCACGTCAGGCGGCAGCTGGCCGGCCAGGCCGCGCTCGACGCGGAGCCCGCCCTCGGCGTCGGGCTCATGGTCGTCGGCGCGGTCGTCATCGGCGGCATCTACCCGGCGGTCGTCCAGCGGTTCCAGGTCAACCCGAACCAGCAGGACGCGGAGGCCGAGTACATCCAACGGA
>NZ_CATKPC010000032.1:0-22295 GCF_949769265.1 Cellulomonas endometrii
CCGGGGGGCTGCCCCGGGCCCCCGGCAAGGGGGGGGCTGGGGGGGCCCCGGGGGGCGGGGGCGCCGCCGCACGGGAACGGCCCGGGGGCGACCCGGGGGGGGCGGCCGGCCGGCGCGCGGGGGGCGAGGCCCGGCCCCCCGCCCGGGCCCCCCCCGCCGACGGCCCCCCGCCCCGGGTCCACGCCGGGCAGCGCGCGCCCCGCGTCGACCGCCAGCACCGCGTCCGTGACGAGCCGCGTGTAGTAGTAGGTCTCCGGGGCGGTGATGCCGCGCGTCATCACCCCGGGCGCCTGCGGGCCGGTGCCCCACGGGTCCGGGGTGTCGCCGGTGCTCCAGCCGGACCCCTGCCCGCGGGTGTCCATGTACAGGTGCGCGAAGCCGGCCGACGCCCAGCCGAGGTTGTCCAGGACGTGCCCGCGGCCGCCCCCGTACCCGACGTACTGCACGACGAGGGGCAGGTCGGCCGCGACGCCCGCCGGCCGCCGGTACCAGGCCCGCACGGGGTCGCCGCGGTAGCCGGGGAACGTCACGTCGAACGTCTCGATCGTCCGGAGCGGCGTCGGGACGGGGCGCACGTCGACGGCCGTGGTCGCGGCGCGCGACGTCGCGAGCGTCCCGCGCCAGAACGCGTCGAAGTCGTCGGGGTCGACGAGGGCGCTGCGGTGGGACCAGAGCGCGGGCTCGGGCAGGTCGACGTACACGTCGGCTCTCCAGGGCGTCGGTGGCGCGCGTGCGTCACGGGACGGGCAGGTACTCCAGCGTGCGCAGCCGCACGCGCGACGTCGTCGGGCGGCCGTTGCTGGTGGCGTGCACCCCGACCCACAGGCCGAGGAACCCGCCGGTGGACACGGAGTCGAGCGTGCGGGCGTCGGCCCGCGCGACGACGACCGGCTCCCCGGCGCCGGCGGCGGCCAGCAGGTCGACGTCGACGTCGCGGACCCGGGCGGTGAGCACGAGGTCCGCGTCCGACCCGGCCGCGGGCAGCACCGTCTCGCCGAGCACGCGGTCCGTGCCGCCCTGCCGGTGGATCGCGCGGACCCGCCACGACCCGTCCGCGCCCGGCGCCGCCGCGAGCCGCACGTGGTCGTCCTCGGACTGCCGCACGGCGATCCCGCACTCCTCGCCGGGGGCCAGGTCGGCCCGCAGGGTGGCGCGGACGTCCGCCGCGCGGTGCTGCAGGCGCACGCCGAGGAACGCGGACGCCTCGGGGTCGGCGAGGGTGGTCGGCCGCAGCGGCAGGTCCCAGCCCTCGTCGAGCGCGGTCGCGACCTCGGACGGCAGCGCGCGCAGCGACGTCCAGCGCGGGTCGTCGGGCCGCACGACCCCGGAGGCCCGCCCCTGCACGACGCCGGGGCGCCACGCCTCGGCGAACGGCACGTCGACCGACGCCGGGACGCGGCCCGCCCCGGGGGCGAACACCGGCCAGCCGTCCTCCCAGACGACGGGCACCAGGAACGTCTCGCGCCCGAGCGGGTAGTGGTAGCCGCCGTACGGGCGCATGCCGAGCAGGACGGCCCACCAGCTGCCGTCCGCCGCCTGGACCAGGTCGGCGTGACCCACCCCGACCACGTCGCTGCCGCGGCCCAGGTGCCGGTGCGTGAGCACGGGGTTGCCCTTGTTCCCGACGTACGGGCCGGTGACGTGCTCGGCGCGCGCGACGCTGACGGCGTGGTGGAACTCGGTGCCGCCCTCCGCCGCGAGCAGGTAGTAGGCCCCGTCGACGCGGTACAGGTGCGGTCCCTCCGCCCAGACGACGTCCCGGAGCGCCCCGGTCCACACCACGTGCTCCGGGCCGGTCAGCGCGCGGGTCTCCGGGTCGAGCTCCCGGATCCACACCTCGGTCTGGTCGTGCCACTGCGGCTCGCGGGCCAGGCGGGTGCCGTGCACCCAGACCCGGCCGTCGTCGTCGAAGAAGATCGACGGGTCGATGCCGTCGGCGTCCAGCCACACCGGGTCGGACCACGGGCCCGCCGGGTCGGTCGCGGTGACCAGGAAGTGCCCGCCGCGCGCGGGGTCGTCGCGGTCGACGAGCGTGCAGACCACCCAGAACGTGCCGTCGTGGTGCCGGATCGTCGGGGCGTACAGGCCGCCCGAGGACCCGATGCCCGCGTAGTCGAGCTGGCCGGGGCGGTCGACGACGTGCCCGACCTGCTCCCAGGACACGAGGTCCCGGCTGTGCAGCACCGGCAGCCCCGGGAGGTACTCGAACGTCGACGTGACCAGGTAGTAGTCGTCGCCGACCCTGCAGATCGAGGGATCCGGGTAGCAGCCCGGCAGGACCGGGTTGTCGACCGTCGTCACAGGGCGGTGACCTTCACCTCGACGAACCGCGGGTCCTCGCCGGTGACCTCGTGCACGTCGCCCGTGACGGCGAGGACGGCGCGGGGCGTCGCCGTGCCGGGGAACGCGTGCCGCTCGCCGGCGCGGTGGCTGCTGATCGCGCCGCCGGTCGTGTCCCCGAGCTCGCGCCCGGCGGGGGTGCCGGCGTGCGAAGCGACCCACACCTCGACGTCGCCGGGCTCCACCACGCGGACCATCCGCCGGTCGGAGAACGCCAGCCGCGTCGTCGGCACGGTGAACGTGACGCGGCGCTGCTCGCCCGGCTCCAGGTCGACGCGGGCGTAGCCGAGCAGCTGCGCCACCGGGCGGGTGACCGTCGCGAGGACGTCGTGGGCGTAGAGCTGGACCGTCTCGGTGCCGCGGCGGTCGCCGGTGTTGGTCACCGTGACGGCGGCCGTGAACGTGCCGCCGGCCGCGATCGAGGGGTCGACCACCAGGTCGTCGTACCCGAAGGTCGTGTACGTCAGGCCGAAGCCGAACGGCCGGACCGGCGTCGAGTCGGCGGCCGTGACGTCCGACGGGCCGCCGAGCAGGGGGTGCAGGTACCCGTAGGGCTGCGACCCGGTCGACCGCGGCAGGGAGACGGGGAGCCGGCCGGAGGGGTGCACGGCGCCGGTCAGCACGCCGGCCACCGCCTCGCCGCCCCGCTCGCCGGGGAAGAACGCCTGCACGACGGCCGCGGGGCGCGGGCCCTCGCCGTCCAGGGCCCAGCCGATCGCGTACGGCCGGCCGGTCAGCAGCACGAGCACGACCGGGGTCCCGGTGGTCAGCAGCTCCTCGACCAGGCGGCGCTGCACGCCGGGCAGCTCCAGGGACTCGACGTCGTTGCCCTCGCCCACGGTCCCGCGGCCGAACAGGCCGGCGTCGTCGCCGACGACCACGACGGCCACGTCCGCGGACGCGACGGCGTCGACGGCCGCGGCGAAGCCGGACGTGTCGTCGCCCTCGACGGCGCAGCCGGGGGCGTGCACGATCTCCGGCCGAGGGGCGCCGGCCTCGTCGAAGGCCGGGCCGAGCGCGTCGAGGACGCTCGCGATCTCGAAGCCGAGCGGCACGTCCGGGTGGTGGGCCAGCACGTGGTTCGCGAACGAGTAGCAGCCCATCAGGGCCTGCGGGCGGGCCGCGTTCGGCCCGACCACGGCGACCCGGGCGGGCGCCGGGCCCCTGCCGCCGGCCAGCGGCAGCAGCCCGTCGTTCGCGAGCAGCACGACCGACTCGTCCGCCAGGCGGCGGGCGAGCTCCCGGTGCCGCGGCGAGTCGAGGTCCACGGTGGCGGGGGGCTCGTCCTCGTACGCGTCGGGGTCGAGCAGCCCGAGCTCCTCCTTCTGCGCGAGGGCGCGCAGCACCGCCCGGTCGACGTAGCCCTCGTCCAGGAGCCCCGAGCGGACGCGCTCGGCCAGCGGCTCCAGGTAGGCGTCGCCGGTGGGCAGCTCCACGTCGATGCCCGCGGTCAGCGCCTGGGCCGCCGCGTCGCCCCGGTCCGCGGCCACCGCGTGCATCACCTCGAGGAACGCGACGGCGAAGTAGTCCGCGACGACCACGCCGTCGAAGCCCCAGCGCTCGCGGAGCAGCCCGGTCAGGTACGTCGGGTCCGACGCCATCGGCACGCCGTCGATCTCGGTGTAGGCGTTCATCACCGAGCGGACGCCGCCGTCGCGCACCGCCATCTCGAACGGCGGGAGGTACACGTCGGCCACCTCGCGCGGACCGGCGGACACGGGCGCGTGGTTCCGGCCGGCGCGGGAGCCGGAGTACCCGACGAAGTGCTTGAGGGTGGCGTGCACCCCGGCCTCCTGCATGCCACGCACGTACGCCGTGCCCACCGTGCCGACCAGGTACGGGTCCTCCGCGATGCACTCGTCGACCCGGCCCCAGCGCGGGTCCTGGATGACGTCGAGCACCGGGGCCAGGCCCTGGTGCACGCCGAGCTCGCGCATCGAGTCGCCGATGGCCCGGCCGACCTCGTGGACCAGGTCCGGGTCGAACGCCGCGCCCCACGCCAGCGGCGTCGGGAACGTCGCGGCCTGCCACGCGGCCAGGCCGGTGAGGCACTCCTCGTGCACCAGCGCGGGGATGCCCAGGCGGGTCTCCCGCTTGAGCCGGCGCTGCTCCGCCCACAGCCACGCGGCCCGCTCGGCGGGCTCCACGGGCCGGGTGCCGTACACCCGGGTGTAGTGCCCCAGGCCGTGCCGGGTGACCTCGGGCAGCAGCCCGGCGTCCTTCTGGCCGGCGGCCATCTCGGACTGCATCGGGGCCACGGTCCCGTTCTGGTCCAGCCAGTAGCCCACGAGCTGGGCGAGCTTCTCCTCCAGCGTCATCTGCGCGTGCAGGGCGCGGACCCGCTCGGAGACGGTGGGCAGGGCAGGGATCTGGGACACGCGGTCCTTCTCCTTCGTCGAGGTGGAGCGGAGCGGGAGCGAGCGGGGCGTCAGCCCTTGACGGCGCCGGTGAGGCCGCCGACGATCCGCCGCTCGAACAGCGAGAAGAACACCAGGGCCGGGATCATCGACAGCGACGTGAACGCGAGCACCCGGGCCGTGTCCACGGAGTACTGCGACGCGAACGACTGCACGCCGAGCGGGAGCGTGTACGCCGACTCGTCGTTCAGGACGAACAGCGGCAGCATGTAGCTGTTCCAGCTCGCCACGAACGCGAGGATGCCCACGGTCACGACGCCGGGCACCGACAGCGGGACGACCATCCGGAAGAAGAACCCGAGCCGGCTCGCGCCGTCGATGGACGCGGCCTCCTCCAGCTCCTTGGGGATGGCCCGCAGGAACGGCACCAGGATGATGATGGTCGTCGGCAGGGCGAACGCGATCTGCGGCAGGATGATGCCGCCCAGGGAGTTCATCAGCCCGAGGTTCCGGATCATGATGTACAGCGGCGTGATCGCCACCGTCATCGGGAACATCAGGCCCGCGGCGAACAGCGAGTACATCGCCCCGCGGCCGCGGAACTGGTAGCGCGCGAGCACGAAGCTCGCCATGACGCCCAGGATCACCACGCCGATGGTCGTCGCGATGCCGCAGATGACCGAGTTGCCGAACTGCTGCCAGAACAGCGAGCTGGTGAGCACGTCCCCGTAGTTGCCGAACTCCCACGTGGTGGGGAAGCCGGACGGGTCCTGGGTGATCTGCGAGTTCGTCCGCAGGCCGCCGAGCACGATGTACGCGACGGGCCCGATGCAGACGCCGACGAGCAGCCACGCGACGACGTAGACCATGGGGTTGACCCGGTCCAGCGTCGACCGGCGGCGGCGCGGCGCGGCGGTCGGGGAGGGCAGCGGGGTTGCCTGCACGGCGGTGGCGGCCATCACTTCTTCCTCTCGGTGAGCGCGCCCTCGGTGTCCCGCCGCAGCACGAACCGCTGGTAGGTCAGCGCGATGACCAGCGAGATGAGGAACAGGAGCACGGCGACGGCGTTGCCGAACCCGTAGTTCCCGGCGTTGCGGCCGTTGACGACCATGTAGGTGGCCATGGTGGACGTGCCCGCCGTGGCGGCGACGTACTGGCCCCAGATGATGTAGATGAGGTCGAACAGCTGGAGCGACCCGATGATCGACAGGAACGCCCAGATGCGGATGGTCGGGCCGAGCAGCGGCAGCGTGATGGCCCGCTGGGCCTGCCAGTAGGTGGCCCCGTCGATCGCGGCGGCCTCGTGCAGCTCCTCCGGGATGGACTGCAGCCCGGCCAGGAACAGGATGACGGCGAAGCCGATGTACTTCCAGGTGATGATGATCATCAGCGACCAGATCGCGACGTCCGGGTCGGACAGCCAGTCGACGGCCCACCCCTCGAGGCCGATCTTGCCGAGCAGGTCGTTCACGGCACCGGTGGTCTGGAGCATGAGGCTCCAGCCCGTGCCGACGATGACCTCGGAGATCACGTAGGGGACGAAGATCAGGACCCGGATGATCGAGCGCCCGCGCATCCTGCGGTTGAGCAGCAGCGCGAGGATCACGGCGGCCGGCCCCTGGAGCACCAGGGACAGGATCACGATGACCGCGTTGTGCCGGAGCGCGTCGAGGAACGTGGGGTCCTGCAGGATCGTGGCGTAGTTCTCCAGGCCGACGAAGTCGGTGGGGGCGCCGAAGCCCTTCCACTTGAAGAACCCGTAGTAGGCCGCCATCACGACGGGGAAGATGACGAAGGCCAGGAAGATCAGGATGGCTGGGCCGGACAGGAGGGTGATCTCCAGGCGCTGGCGCCAGTCACCCCCGCGGCGGCGCGGCCGGCGGGCCGGGGACGGCGCCGTGACGGCACCGTCCCCGCCCGCGGAGCGACCACCGGGCGACGTCATGACCAGCGGGCCCTCGCCCTGCGAGTAGTCGCTCATGGTGCTGGTTACTCCTTGGCTGCTGCCGCGTTCACGGCCTCGACGATCCCGGCCGCGTCGCCGTCACCGGCGAGCATCTCGACGACGCCCGCGTTCAGCGCGTTGCCGACGTTCTGGCCGAACATCGTGTCCAGCCAGACCGTGACGTAGGCGGCGTCGTTGTAGGACGCGAGCACGTCGGCCAGGGCGGGGTCGGTGACGACGCCCTGGGCCTCCTTGCTGGCGGGGAGCGTCACGAACGCCTCCGCGTAGCCCTCCTGGTACTCCTTCTGCATGAAGAAGTTGAGGAAGTCCGCGCACTCCGGCGGCGCCTCGGCCGAGCAGGTGAAGCCGTCGACGCCACCCATCATCGCGGTGGGGTCGCCCTCGCCGCCGTCGACCGCCGGGAAGGGGAACCAGCCGAGGTCCGGCAGGGGCTTCTGGTCGGCGGTCAGGGAGGCGATGACGCCCGGGTCCCAGGCGCCCATGAGCTCCATGGCGGCCTGGTGGTTGGCGATCAGGCCGGCGGACGAGCCGGCGCCCTGCTGGGCGGTGGTCGTCAGGTAGCCCTCGTTGAACGGCTCGGTCCCGGCGAACTCCTCCAGGTCCTCCCCGGCGGCGGTCCAGCACGGGTCGTCGAAGGACATCTCCTTGGCGGCGGTGTCCATCGTCTCCTGCGAGCACTCGCGCAGGGCGAAGAAGTAGTACCAGTGCGCGGCGGGCCAGGCGTCCTTGGCGCCCAGGGCGATCGGCTGGATGCCGGCGGCCTTGAGCTTGGTGACGGCGTCGTCGAGCTCCGCGAAGGTGGTCGGCGTCTCGGTGATGCCGGCCTGCGCGAACAGGTCCTTGCTGTAGTAGATGCCGCCGGGCAGGACCGCGGTCGGCATGCCGTAGACCTTGCCGTCGACGGAGAACGCGTTGAGCGCCGCGTCGCCGACCGCCTCGCGGGTCGAGTCGTCGATCAGGTCGGTGATGTCCTGCGCCTGGCCGGCCTCGACCACGTCGGCGAGCTTGCCGCCGCCGCGGGCCATGAAGATGTCCGGCGCGTCGCCCGAGTTCAGGGCGGTCTGCAGCTTGCCGTCCATGTCCTCGTTCTGGATGGACTGGACGGTGATCGTGACGCCCGGGTTGGCCTCCTCGAAGTCGGCGACCGTGCTCTCCCAGTACGCCTTGCCGGGGCCGGTGGTCGAGTTGTGCCAGAACGTCATCTCGACGTCCCCGCCACCGCCCGAGCCCGAGTCGTCGCCGCCGGAGCCGCAGGCGCTGAGGCCCAGTGCGCCCAGGAGGAGGACGGCCGGGACCGCCAGGGTCTTCCTTGCCTTCATCAGATCTGCCCTCTTCGTTGAGTTGAACAGAGTGACGGCCTCCCCGGGAGGGGGACCGGAGGTACGGACGCGGGGCGCCGGCCCGGGGGGCCGGACGACGCCCTGGTGCGTCGGGGTGCTGCGCTCAGTCGCTCGGCGTGGCGCCCGGGCGACCCGTCGACCGGTGCCGTGCGTGGTCTCGCTCGTCGTCCATGACGGGCTCCTCGTCGTCGCTGACTGGGGTTGCAGGGCCGACTCTGGCAGCCGTGGAACTAACGTGTCAACCGATGTCGATAACGGTTTCGCAACCACTACGATCAGGACATGAGGAATCGGGTGACGATCACCGACGTCGCCCGCGAGGCCGGCGTCTCGGTGGCCACGGTGTCCAAGGTGATCAACGGGCGGGACGGCATCGCCCGCACCACCGCCGCGCACGTGCAGCAGGTCGTGGCGGACCTCGGGTACGAGTCCAGCCTGGTCGCGCGCAGCCTGCGCTCCCACCGGACGCACGTCATCGGCATCCTCGTCGCCGAGTTCGAGCCGTTCAGCACCGAGATCCTCAAGGGCGCCGGCGCCGCGCTCGCCGGGACGCCCTACGCCCTGCTCGCGTACACCGGCGGCGGCGGCCGGCCGGGGCAGGCCGGGTGGGAGCAGCGCTACCTGTCCCGGCTCAGCGGAACGCTCATCGACGGGGCGGTGCTCGTCACCCCGACCGTCGTCGAGGTCGACGCCGGCGTCCCCGTGGTCGCGGTCGACCCGCACGCCGGGCCGGGCGGGCTGCCCACCGTCGACTCGGACAACCAGCGCGGGGCGGTCCTGGCCGTCCGGCACCTGCTGGACCTGGGGCACCGGCGGATCGGCTTCCTCGGCGGCCGGCCCGACCTCGAGTCCTCCCGGCTGCGCGAGGCCGGCTACCGGCAGGCGCTCGCTGAGGCCGGGATCGACGTCGACCCGCTGCTGATGCACGTCGCGGAGTACCGGCGGGACGCCGCGTCCGCGCCCACCGAGGCGATGCTCGCGCTCGCCGACCCGCCGACCGCCGTGTTCGCGGCCAACGACCTGTCCGCCATGGGCATCCTCGACGCCGCGCACCGCCTCGGGCGCCGCGTCCCCGAGGACCTGTCCGTCGTGGGCTTCGACGACATCCCGGAGTCGGCGTCCACCGCCCCGGCCCTGACCACCGTCCGGCAGGAGATCCAGCAGCTCGGCGCGAGTGCGGTGGACCTGCTGCTGCGGCTCCTCGAGGGCGCACCGGTCGACGAGCAGCACGTCCGGCTGCCGACCACGCTCGTCCCGCGGAGCAGCACGGCGCCGCCCCGGGCCTGACCGGGTCGGCCTAGGGTGCGGGGATGACCACGACCACCTCCGTCGCCGTCCCCCCGGTGCTGGTCCGCGACCACCGCGTGCCCGTCCCCGTCGACCGCGCCGACCCCACGCGCTACCCCGACATCGAGGTGTTCGCGCGGGAGGTCGTCGACCCGGCGCGCGACGCGGAGGACCTCCCGCTGCTGCTGTTCCTGCAGGGCGGACCCGGCGGGATGGGCCCGCGCCCGCTCGGCGGCGGGTGGTGGTCGACGGCGCTGCGCACGCACCGGGTGGTGCTGCTCGACCAGCGCGGCACCGGCCGCTCCGGGCGGGTCGACGGCCGCACCATGGCGCGGTTCGGTTCCGGGGAGGAGGCCGCGGACTACCTGGCGTGCTTCCGGGGGGACGCGATCGTCGAGGACGCGGAGGTCGTCCGGCACGCGGTCTACGGCGGCCGCCGGTGGGCGACCCTCGGCCAGTCGTACGGCGGGTTCCTCACGCTCGCGTACCTGTCCCGGCACCCCGGGGCGCTGACCGCCTGCTACGTCACCGGCGGGTTGCCGGGCGTCGACGCCACCGCCGAGGACGTGTACACCCGGACGTTCCCCCGCCAGGCTGCGCGGGTCGCGGCGTTCGCCCGCCGGTACCCCGGCGACGTGGCGCGGCTCGGGGCGCTCGCGGACCGGCTCGCCGCCGGGGACGTCCGGCTGCCCGACGGCGACCCGTTCACCGTGCGCCGCCTGCAGACCCTCGGGATGCCGCTCGGGATGAGCACCGGCGTCGACGGTCTGCACTGGCTGCTCGACACCCTGGACCCCGACGCCGGCGGGGCATCGGACGACGCGTTCGCCCTGGCGGTGCAGACGCAGACCGGGTTCGACGCCAACCCGCTGTACGCGGTGCTGCAGGAGGCGATCTACCACCAGGGCGAGCGCGCGGGCGGCTGGGCGGCGCAGGCGGAGCTCGACCGGCACCCCGGGCTCGACCCCGCCGCCCGGCCGCTGGGGCTGACCGGCGAGGCGGTGTTCCCGTGGATGTTCGAGGAGATCCGCGCGCTGCGACCCTTCCGTGCGGCCGCCGAGGCGCTCGCGGCTCGCACGTCCTGGCCCGCGCTCTACGACCCGGAGCGGCTCGCGTCGAACGAGGTGCCGGTCGCGGCCGTGCAGTACGTGGACGACCCGTACGTCGACCTCGACCTGGCCCTCGGCACCGCGGACGCCGTCGGGAACGCCCAGGTGTGGGTGACGAACGAGCACCTGCACGACGGGCTCCGGGTCGCGGGCGACGTGATCCTGCCGCGCCTGCTCGACCTGGCGGCGGGCCGCTGGTCGGTCACGCGCGGCTGACGACCCCGGCGCGGGCCCGGCGCGGGCCTGGCGCGGGCCTGGCGCGGGCCTGGCGCCGCCCGGCGCCGGCCCGGCGTCAGAGCAGCCGGCGGGCGCCCGGGCGCACCACCCGCAGCCAGCGGTAGCCGTAGGCGGGCAGCTCGACCTCGACGCGGCCGTCCGGGGCGACCTCCGTCTCGCCGTCCTGGAGCAGGTCCACCAGGCGCACCGCCGGGTCCCCGTCGGCGCCGCTCGCGCGCGACGCGGTCCCGTCGGCCGGCCCCGTCTCGCCCGGGGTGCGGACCGTGTCGGCCAGCCGGAGCGGGACGGTGACGGCCTCGGGCCCGAGGTTGTGCAGGGCCACCATCGACGCGTCCTGCCAGGTGCAGCGGTGCGCGAGGACGGCGGCGTGCGGCTGGTCGAGGATCTCGGCGCGGGACGCCCAGCCGAGCTCCGGGCACTCGCGGTACCGGCGCACCAGCAGCTGCACGAACGCGAGCAGCGAGTCCGGGTCCCGTCGCTGGTCTGCGACGTTCACGTGCTCGGGGGCGAAGCCGCCCTCGACCACCGGCCCGGACAGCCGGCGCCGGGGCGCGGCCGAGAAGCCGCCGTTGGTCCCGGAGGTCCACTGCATCGGGGTGCGGACCGCGAGGCGGCCGTCGGCGGCCAGGTTCTCGCCCATGCCGATCTCCTCGCCGTAGAACAGCACCGGAGTCCCGGGGAGCGTGAAGAGCAGCGAGTAGACCATCCGGACCCGCCGAGGGTCGCCGCCGAGCATCGGGGGCAGCCGCCGCCGCAGGCCACGCCCGTAGACCTGCATGTCCTCGTCCGGGCCGAACGCGGCGAACACCTCCGCGCGCTCGTCGTCCGACAGCTTGTCCAGGGTCAGCTCGTCGTGGTTCCGCACGAACGTCGCCCACTGCGCGTCGTGCGGGATCTCCGGGCGGTCCCGCAGCGCCTGGGCGACCGGCCCGGCGTCCTGCCGGGCCAGCGACAGGTACAGCTGCTGCATCGCGACGAAGTCGAACTGCAGGTTCAGCTCGTCGCCCTCCGCGGAGCCGTCGCCGTCGCCGTCCCCGAAGAAGAGCCGCTGCTCCTCGTACGGGAGGTTCACCTCGCCCATGAGGATCGCGTCCCCGGTGCGGCGGGTGAGGAACGAGCGCAGCGCCTTGAGGAACTCGTGCGGGTGCTCGATGTCGTCGGCGGGCGACTTCGCGGTGTCGGCGAGCATGAAGGGCACCGCGTCGACCCGGAAGCCGGACAGCCCGACCTGCGCCCAGTAGCCGACGACCTTCGCGATGGCGTCCCGCACCTGCGGGTTCGCCGTGTTGAGGTCCGGCTGGTGCCGGTAGAACCGGTGCCGGTACCAGGCGCCGGCCTGCTCGTCGAACGTCCAGATGGCCTGCTCCTGGTCGGGGAACACCACCTGGTCGGAGGTGGGCGGCGGCTCGTCGGTGCGCCACACGTAGAAGTCCCGGAACGCGCTGTCGGGGCTGCTGCGGGCGGACCGGAACCACGGGTGCCGGTCCGAGGTGTGGTTGACGACCAGGTCCGCGATCACGCGGATGCCCCGGTCCCGGGCGGTGCGGATCAGCTCCACCAGGTCGCCGGCGTCGCCGAGCCGGGGGTCGACCGCGTAGAAGTCCGTGATGTCGTAGCCGTCGTCGCGGTCGGCCGTCGGGTAGAACGGCATCAGCCACAGGCAGGTGATGCCCAGGTCGGCGAGGTGGTCGAGCCGCTGCACCAGGCCCGGGAGGTCGCCGATGCCGTCGTCGTTCCAGTCCATGAACGTCTCGACGTCCAGGCAGTAGACGACCGCGTTCTTCCACCACAGGTCGCCGGTGTCGCGGATCCTCACGCGTCGTCCCCCCCGGTCCCGGCGTCCAGCGCCTTCAGGGCCGGCAGCAGGTGCTCCGCGGCCAGGTCGATGAACGCGTCCAGGGACGACGGCGGGTGGGTCACGGTCGGTGCCGCGTCGTCGTGCTTGTCGTGGTCCGGGACCACGTCCGTGGCCACCTGGTGCAGGTAGACCTCGTCGAAGCCGATCTCGACCAGCTCGACCAGCCGGTCGCGGAGCCGCTCCGGGTCGTGCTCGACGACCACCGAGGTCCCGAGCGTCTCGTCGTCGACCGTCCGCGCCAGCTCGTCGAACCCCTCCGGGGTCGCGACGTCCCACGCGGCCGGGGGGCCGGCCGCGTTGCCCGCCCACTGCTCCCGGGCCAGCCGCCAGGCCTCGTCCGGGTCCGTCGCGTACGACACGTGCGCCTGCAGGATCACGGGGCCGCGGCCGCCGGCGTCCCGGTACTCGCCGATCACCCGGCGCAGCTTCTCCGGCTCCTGGTTCACGGTGACCAGCCCGTCGGCCCAGTCGGCGTGCGCCCGCGCCGTCTCGGCGGTCACCGCCGGGCCGATCAGCCGCGGCGGCACGTCGGGGAGCGTCCACAGCTGCGCGTGGTCCACCGTGACGAGGCCGTGGTGCGTGACCTCCTCGCCGGCGAGGAGCGCGCGGATGACCTGGACGCACTCCCGCAGCCGGGCGTCCCGCTCCGGCTTCGGCGGCCACGGGTCACCGGTGATGTGCTCGTTCATGTTCTCGCCCGAGCCGAGCGCGACCCAGAACCGGCCCGGGTACATGGCCGCCAGCGTCGCCGCGGCCTGCGCGATGATCGCCGGGTGGTACCGCTGGCCCGGGGCGTTCACCACCCCGAAGGGCAGCCGGGTCGTCGCGAGGGCCGACCCGAGCCAGGTCCAGGCGAACCCGGAGTGGCCCTGGTTGGTGCTCCACGGCGCCCAGTGGTCGGAGCACATCGCGGCGTCGAAGCCGGCCTCCTCCGCGTGCTGGGTCGCGGCGAGGAGCGCGCTGGGGTGGACCTGCTCGTGCGAGTTGTGGAAGCCGACGCGGGTCATGTCGTCGTTCCTACCGGCTCCCGCGCTGGTCCGCGCGGGGAAGGGCTGCTCGGAGGACGCGTCCCGGGCCCGCCCGGGGCCGGTGCCGCTCGCCCGACGACGTAAGGTACGACCTCGTGGCGACCCTCTCCGCCGTGACGCGACAGCACATCCTCCAGGCCATGGCCGAGCACGACACCCGTGGTGCGCAGGACTTCCTCGGCGTCTACGGCTACCCCCTGACCGGCAGCACCTTCGAGCACGAGGGGCGCCGGTACCCGAGCGTCGCGATCGTGGGCGTCGCCCACCGCTTCGCGACAGGCCGCCTGGCGTCCGTGGACGAGTTCCACGGGGGCGACCCGGCGATCGAGGCCCTGCTGCGCCGGCGCGGTTTCGACCTGCCGGAGCCTGCGGGCGCTCGCGTGGTGGCACCGGCGCGCACCCGCGCCGCGGCCGCCCCCCGGGCCCGGGCCGCGACGCCCGCCAAGCCCCGCGCCGTGCAGCGCGAGGAGGTCGTGCGGCTGTGCCCGACCTGCTCGATGGCGCTGCCCGCGACCGGCGTCTGCGACTACTGCGACTGATCCCGGCGCCGGCGCCGTCGGTGGCGCGCCCGGTCACACCGCCGCGGTCCTCCCGCGCTGCTCGGGCATGACCCTCGGTGGCGTGACCGCGTAGCCGAGGGCCACGAGCGCCGCCGTCGCCGCCGCGGGGTCGTCGCGCACCGCCGCCCGCAGCTGGACGTCCCGCCACCGCTCCCGCCCGGCCACGACCGCCGCCTCCCAGTCGTCGCGCGCGTCCAGCCCGAACTCCCGCACCACCATCTCCAGCACGTCCTCGAGCGCCGGCCGGAAGCGGTGCCCGCCGAGCGGGAAGTGCAGGGTCGACACCCGGGGCACGCGGCCGCGGCGGACGCTCGCGGCCCGGGAGCGGCCCCGGAACCGGTGACCGGCCGCCATCATCGCGAAGACCAGCTCGTCCCGGTGGCCGTGCACGTTGAGGTGCGCGGCCGGGACCTTCCCGTCGGAGGCCTCGTCGTAGTCGTACCGGAACAGGGGCTCGGCGAACCCCTCCGCGGTGACCGAGAGCCGCGACCAGCGCACGGCGACGAACCCGCGGGTGTGGTCCCAGGCGCAGCGGTAGGTGAGGAAGAGCCGGAGCAGCACGTGGCCGCGGACGGTCAGGGGGATCCCGTCGTCCGGTCCCTGGCGCACCGAGACGTCGTGGACCTCGTCCGGCGTCCTGCGGACGACGAGCGGTCCGGGGTCGCTCGGGAGGACCGCGGCGATGGTGCCGTGGAGGTCCGCAGCGAACCGCTCGACGAGCCGGAGGAGCCCGGAGTCGTCCACGGGAGAGCCGGTCACCGTCCGACGAGGATCAGCAGGCTCTCGAGCTCGCGCAGGATGGGCCACTGCTCGGGCGACAGCATCCCGTCCTCACCGCGCTCCCGGAGCGTCTCGAGGTCCAGGCCGGCCTCGGCCAGCAGGGACGACGTGCGGTCGGCGATCTCCTCGAGCGTCCAGATCTCGACGACGGGGTCCATCGGGTCCTCCTCGGTGCGGCTGTGCCGACCCAGGTGGCCGTCGTCCGCGGTCGTACCGACGCTAGCCGCACCGCGCTCTGCGCTGTCCAGCCCGTCTTCGCGGCTGTGGACGACGGCCGGCGCGCCGGTCACGCCGCCGGTCGCGCGCATGTCACCGCGCCGGCGCCACCTCCGCCACCTGCGCGAGGATCGCGTCCAGCACGGCCGCGCGGTCGAACCGCAGCGCGAACTCCCGCGCCCGCTCGCCGAGCGTCGCTCGCTCCTCCGGTGCCATGCGCAGCGCCCGGTCGAGCGCGGCGGCGATCGCCGCGGGGTCGTCCACGGGCACGATCAGCGCGGTGTCCCCGACGGCCTCGGGGATGCCGCCCGTCTCCGTGGTGATGACGGGCCCGCCGCCGGACAGCATCTTCTCCACGAGCGCGATCCCGAACGTCTCCACGAACTCCGGCCGGGGCTTGCTCGGCAGCACGTACGCGGCGGCGCCGGCCATGAGGTGCGGCTTCTCGTCGTCGGACACGTCGTCGAGGAACAGCACCCGGTCGGCGACGGGCGACGCGGCGGCGTGCGCGCGCAGGCGGGCGGCGTCGGGGCCGTTGCCGGCGATCACGAGCCGGTGCGTGCCCGGCGCGCTGCTGGCGGCGTAGCCGTCGATGAGGTCGTCCACGCCCTTGGCCGCCGCGAGCCGCGACAGGTACAGCACGTAGCCGTCCCGGTCGAGGCCGCGGGCCGCGAGCAGGGCGTCGGTCTCGGCGTCGTCGCGGGACAGGTACCGGGCGACGTCGACCGCGGGGTAGGAGATGCGGACGCGCTCGCGGCACTGCGCGGCGAACGTGGTGCCGTGCTTCGCGTCGACCGCCTCGGCCTCGGCGACGATGAGGTCGCGGGTGTACTCCGAGACCGCGAGGCACACGTCGTGCTCCAGGTAGGAGGACAGCACGTGCGCGGCGGCGCCGAACCGGTCCGCCTCGACGCAGGCGCGCACCACGTTGGTGACGTCGGACCCCACCGCCTCCGCGACGGTCGTCACGTTCACGGGCAGGCCGGTGCGGCGGGCCACGTGCACGGCGTCCGCGACGGCGGTGGCGTGCGGGCTCAGGTAGAGCGACAGCGCGACGGTCGGCACCCCGTCGGTGAACAGCTCCACGAGGCGGCCGATCAGCCCCGCGACCCAGCGGCCGTCCGGCACCTTGTAGTCGCCGACCGGGTCGGGACGCTCGACGACCACGCCCTCCCGGTACGGCAGCACCCGGTCGAGCGGCTTGAGCGGGAGGCCCGCGGCCTGCAGGCGGTCGATCGGCCAGGTCACGATGCGGACCTCGTCGAACCCGCGGTCGAGCGCGGCCTCCGCGAGGTTGCGCGCCTCGCCGGAGTGCCCGCAGATGACCGGGTCGGCACGGACGACGATGACGAGCCGGCGGTCCACGCGGCGGGGCGGTGCGACGTCGGTCGCGGCGATGAGGGTGGAGTCGGTCACGGCGTGCCTCCGGGGACGGGTGCGTGGGGCAGGGTGCTGAGGGACGGGGGCCGGGCGGCGGCGGTCCACGGGCCCGGCTCGGGGCCGAGGTGGACCTGCAGCCGCCCGCCCGCATGGAGCTCGGTGCCGGTGAGCCACGTGCGGCCCAGCTCGGCGCCGTCCAGCAGCACCCGTTGGACGTGCTGCGCGGGACGGTCGGGCTCGGGTTCGACGAACCCGGTGGTCTCGATGGTCAGCGGCCTGCCGCCGACGTCGACGCGGGCCTCGCGCCACGCGGGCGCGTTGAGCAGGAAGAGGTTCTGCCCGGCGACGGGGAACAGCCCGAGCGTCGCCCACACGTACCAGGACGACAGGCCGCCGGAGTCGTCGTTGCCGGGCAGGCCGCCGCGGCCGGTCCCGAACTGCTGCTGCGTGATCGCGTGCACGACCTCCGCGGTGCGGTCCGGCCGGCCGGCGTACTGGTAGGCCCAGGGCGCCTCCATGTCGGGCTCGTTGTTCAGGCCCTCGAAGCGGTGCAGGCCGTACCCGGCGAGCATCTCCTCCTCGGTGGGGGCGAGCCCGGGCTGCTCGACCGGGTCCGCGCCGTAGCCGAAGAACCGGTCGAGCAGCGCGACGAACGCCTCGTCGCCCCCGGCCAGGTCGATGCGGGCGGCCATGTCGTGCAGCAGGCGGAAGGAGTAGTTCCACCGGCCGCCCTCGTAGAACGTCGAGTCGCGGAGCAGGCCGGTCGCCGGGTCGAACGCGTTGCGCCAGCGGGCCGCGAGCGGCGCGAACTGCCCGACGAGCGTGCGGTCGCCGACCTGCTGCGCGATCACCGCGGTGCAGAAGTACCCGAACGCGATGTCGAGGGTGTGGCTGATCGGGTGGGTCCGGCCGTGCAGCAGGAACTCCTCCCCGTACGTCCGGCGCAGGTCGTTGTGCAGGTGCACCAGCGCCCAGTCCCAGTCGAACGGCAGCCCGAGCGCGCACAGGTCGGCCAGGAACGTGTGCGCCAGCGCGCTGCCCTGCCGGGAGAACCGATCCGCGCCACGGGCCATCCGGTAGCCGATCGGGAAGTTCCCCTCCTCCTCGGCGATGTGGAGGATCGCGGTGGCCAGCTCGACAGCCCGGTCCGGCATCAGCGCCGTGAGCAGCGGGAGCTGCGTGCGGTAGATGTCCCACATGGTCGCGATGTCGTAGGCGAACGGGGTGTCGGTCGGCCAGAACGGGCTCTCGTCGGGGGCCAGGCACGGCTTGATGAGGGAGTGGTAGAGCGCCGTCGACAACACCGTCTGCTTGTCCGCCGAGGGGGTGTCGACCTGCACCTTGGCGAGCTCGTGCCGCCAGGCGTGGGCGGTCCGGGCGCGGCGCTCCGTGAACGACGACGGCCCGGGGCCGCACTCGCGCAGCAGGTTCGCCCGCGCCTGCTCGACCCCGCGCAGCGAGAACCCGAACCGCAGCTCGACGACCTGGCCCGGCTCGCTGGGACCGGCCCACATCAGCCCGAACGGGCGCAGCGTGGTCGGCCGGATGCGGTCGAAGTCGAGGCGCGTGCCGCCGGGCATCAGCCGGCGGTCGTACCAGAGCAGCTGCCGCCAGTGCGGGGTGTCGCACTCCACGTGCACCGCCAGCGGGGCGCCCTCGACGGTGATCTCGCCCTGCGCGACGCCCGGGGCCACCGACTCCAGGTGCGCCCGCAGCGGCACGGTCCGGCCGTACGGGATGTCCAGCCCGCCGAGGCTGAGGTCGATCACCAGCCGCGCGTCGCGGTGCGCCGGGAACGTGTACCGGTGCACCGCGGACTTCGGGCCGACGGTGACCTCGCAGCGGATGCCGGAGTCGAGGGTCGCCGCGTAGTAGCCGGGCTCGGCGCGCTCGTCGACGAGCTCGTACAGCCGGCCCAGGTCGTCGAGCGGCTGCAGCATCGGGGTGACGCGCACGTAGTTGTAGTACTTGCGGATCGCGCCCGTGCCGGACTGCTGGAAGTGCGTGAACCCCGACGCCCGCTGCGTCGTGTGCAGCGTCGGCGGCAGGCCCTCCGTCGACAGGTCGTAGCGGCCGTACCCGGTCGGGTAGGCCCCGGAGTACGCGCACGCGCTGACCATCCCGAGCGGGTAGGTGGCCCCGGGGTGGGTGTTCCCCACCTGCGGCTTCGGCCACCACCACGTCGCGGCGAGGCCCGTCTGCGGCGGCAGCGCCGTGGCCTCGGTCCCGATGAAGGGGTCGACGTGCTCGAACATGCGCCCGTGCCCCCTCCTGGTCGCGCTGGTCGTGGCCGGGGGCCGCGGCGCGCCCGGTGGAGGGAAGGTACGCGCCGGAGGTGTCCGGCGGGTTACGGCGTCGGGGCGACGCGCCGGCGACACGCCGGTGCGTGCGCCGGTCCGTGCGCCGCGTGCGTCAGCGCGGCCGGCGGCCCGCCGGGCGACGCCGCAGCCGCAGGTCCCGGACCTCCAGGGCCAGCGCCGCCAGGAGCACGACGACCGCCGCGATCCACAGGGCGGCGGCGAACCGCTCGCCCAGGTCGGTGACGGCCAGCACGACCAGCGCCGCGCCCAGCAGCAGCAGCGCCGTGACCGCACGGGCGTGCGAGCGGGGTGCGGCACCGTGCGGTGCGTCGGGCATGCGAGCTCCTGGGGGTGGGTCGGGCTGGTGCGTCGGACGGGTGCGTCGGGGGTGCGTCGGGCTGGTGCGGCGAGGGGGCGCCGGGTCGCGCAGGTCGCGTGGGTCGGTACGGGTCGGTGCGCGGTGACGACCGTACCGAGGCGGCGCCCGCTGCGCCGAACGTGGGACATCCGCCCGCCGGGGTCATGCGGCGGGCCCGGCGTGCCGAGGACCTGCGCATGGTGGAGTCGACGCCGGCCGCCGCGCCGGGCTGGTACCCCGACGGGGTGACGCCGGGCGTGCTGCGGTGGTTCGACGGCGCGGCGTGGACCGAGCGGGTGGTCGCGGACCCCGCCCGGCCGGTCGCGCCGCCGCCGGCCGCCGTCGTGCCGCCCGGAGCGGCCTGGGCACCGGCCGACCCCGGACGTCCCGCGACGGCGACCGCCCCCGCGACGGCGACCGCCCCGGTCGCGGTGGCCGCGGAGGCGGTCGCGCCCGCGCGGGTCGGCGCGCACCGGGCCGCCGGGGGACCCGTGCCCGCGCACGCCCGGTCCGTCGCGGCCGCCGCTCCCGCCGGAGACCCGTACGCCGCACCCGCGCCCGGTCGGCTGCCGCCCGTGCGCACCACCCCGGCCTACCCCGACGCCGGACCGTGGTACCCGCAGGCCCCGGACCGGTCGGGCCCCGGGCCGCGGGAGGCGCTGCACTGGGTGCTGCCCGTCGGGCGGTCGTGGCAGTCGATCGTCGCGGGCTACGCGGGGCTGCTCGGCCTGGGGATCTGGGTCCTCGGGCCGTTCGCGATCTGGTTCGGGTTGTGGGCGCTGCGCCGGGCGAGCACCGGCGGCCACGGGCGGGGCCGCGCGGTGTTCGGCATCGTCGCGGGGACGGTCGCGACCGCGCTCATGGTGCTGGCGGTCGTCACGGGGTTCGTCCTCGACCCCGCCTGACGGCTCAGCCCCAGGCCCCCCGCGCGTACTGGACCGGCCAGCCCGTCGGCTCGCCCGGCAGCACGGCCGCTCCGGGGCCGCCGTCGTGCGCGAGCACCGGGGTCTTGTCGTCCAGCGTGTGCGCAGCGCGCAGCGGCCAGTGCGGGTCGAACAGCGCCGGGCGCCCGAGCATGACGGCGTCAGCGGAGCCCTCGGCGAGCACCTGCTCGGCCTGCTCCGGCGTGGTGATGAGGCCGACGGCGGACGTCGCGACGCCGGCGGTCTCCCGGACGGTCCGCGCGGCGGGCACCTGGTACCCGGGGCCCACCGGGATGGTGGCGTGGACGTTGCCGCCGGTCGAGACGTCGACCAGGTCGACGCCGTGCTCGCGCAGCCACACGGCCACCTGGGCGACGTCCTCGACGGTCAGACCGCCCTCGGTCCAGTCGGTCGCGGAGACGCGGACCAGCAGCGGCCGGTCCTCCGGCAGCACGGCGCGCACCGCGTCGACCGTGTCGAGCAGCAGCCGCGCGCGGTCGGCCAGGGTGCCGCCCCAGGCGTCGGTGCGGAGGTTCGAGAGCGGGGACAGGAACTGGTGCAGGAGGTACCCGTGCGCGGCGTGCACCTCGACCAGGTCGAAGCCGGCGTCGAGCGCCCGGCGGGTGGCGGCCGCGAACTGGTCCGGGACGGCCGCGACCTGCTCGGCCGTCAGCTCCTGCGGCGCGTCGTAGCCGGCGAACGCGACGTCCGACGGGCCGACGGTCGTCCAGCCGCCGTCCGCGGCGGGGACGGTGCCCGAGCCCTCGCCGAAGCCGCGGTAGGTCGACGCCTTGCGGCCGGCGTGCGCGAGCTGGACGCCGACGACGGCCCCGCGGCTCCGCACGAAGTCGGTGATCCGGCGCCACGCCGCGACCTGCTCGTCCGACCAGATGCCGACGTCGTTCGGCGTGATCCGGCCCTCGGGGACCACCGCGGTCGCCTCGGTCAGCACCAGGCCGAACCCGCCGACCGCGCGGGCGCCCAGGTGCGCGAGGTGCCAGTCGGTCGGGACGCCGTCCGCGCCGGCGGAGTACTGGCACATCGGCGCCAGCCAGGCGCGGTTGCGGAACGTGGTGCCACGGAGGGTCACGGGCGACATCAGGAGGCTCACGTGAGCCGCAACGGCCGTGCCCGCGGCGACCATTCCGGGTGCCGGCCCGGAGTGACGCAGGTCACGGACCCGGCGCTACTCCCCGGTCCGGCCGTCGACCGCCTCGCGCAGCAGGTCGGCGTGCCCGTTGTGCCGCGCGTACTCCTCCACGAGGTGCGTCACGACCCACCGCAGGCTCGGGGCGCGGCCGTCGGGCCACGTCCGGCGCGCGCGGAACCCGGGCCCGCCCTGCGCGAGCGCCTCGGCCAGCGCCGCCCGGGACCGCTCCACGGACGTGCCCCACTGGTCGCGGAGCTGCTCCGGGGAGTCGTCCGCCGCGGAGTGCCAGTCCCAGTCCGGGTCGGCCTGCCAGTCGACCGACGCCCACGGCTCCGGGCGCGGCCGGTCGTGCAGCGTCCGGGTGCACCAGTCGTCCTCGACGTACGCGAGGTGCTTGAGCAGGCCCCCGAGCGTCATGGTGGTCGGGTGGATCGTCGCCGCGAGCCCCGCGGCGTCCAGGCCCTCCGTCTTCCACGCGAGCGTCGCCCGCTGGAACTCCAGGTACCCGATCAGCGTGGCGGCCTCGTCGCCGTCCGGTGGCGGCTCGGGGCGGCCCTGCTCGTCGCGGTCGACCGGGCCCGGGGAGGCGGGCTCCAGGGCCGCGGGGTCGGCCGGCACGTCGAGCTCCCGGGCGGCCGCCGAGATCCGGCGGGCGAGCGCGACGTCCCGGTCGCTGAGGCCGCCGACGTCGTGCGAGACCAGGCGCACCACCACCGACCCGTACCGCAGCTCGACGTCGGGGTGGTGGTCGGCGGCGTCCGCGAGCTCGCCGACGGCGTCCACCAGCTCGACACCCGTCGTGAACGACCCGGTGCGGAACTGCGCGCAGGCCTCGCCGCGCACCACCCGCCAGTCGTCGACGCCCTCGGCGGCGCGGAACTCCTCGGGACTGAGCACCTGGTCCATGTCGGCACCGTAGACCCGGTCGCCGACGTGCAGGTCAGGCTCGTCCGGCCGCGTTCAGCCGGCGGCGTCGAGCCAGGCGAGCAGGACGTTGCCGACGGTGGCCAGGCTCAGCAGCAGCACGCCGATCCGCAGGGCGCCGTCCCCCCGGTTCCGCCGGGGGCGGTCCCCGACCGCGGGGGCCGGGTCGGGGTCATGGCGGG
>NZ_CATKPC010000033.1:0-15133 GCF_949769265.1 Cellulomonas endometrii
GGGGCGGGCGGCGGCGCCGCGGGTGCGGCGTGACTACCGTGGGCGGGTGCAGCCGACCGTCGACTGGGACCTGGCCGCCCGGCTCGCCGCCCGCGCGGTGCGGCCCGGGCCGCCGTCGACGCGCGCCGAGCGGGAGGACGCCGTCGCGGTGCTCCGGGCCGCCGCACCGGTCGCCGCCGGCCACGTCGCGCGGATCACGGGCCTGGTGCCGGCCGCCGGCGCGAGCCGGGACCCCGACGTGCGCGTCGTCGACCGGGCCTCGTGGGCCCGCGCGAACGTGCGCTCGCTCCGGGCGCTGTCCTCGCGGGTCGGGCTCGCGGAGCAGCGGGGGCTGCGCGGCACCGCGGGCGCGGGGCAGGTCGCCGCGGTGCTGGGGCTGCTCTCCGGGTCGGTGCTGGGCCAGTACGACCCCTGGGGCGGGCGCGGCACGCTGCTGCTCGTCGCACCCAACGTCCTGACCGTCGAGCGCTCCCTCGGGGTCGACGCCGCCGACTTCCGCCTGTGGGTCACGCTGCACGAGCAGACGCACGCGACGCAGTTCGCCGCGGCGCCCTGGCTCGCCGACCACCTGGCGGCCCGGGTGGCCGTGCTGCTGGCGGACGGCGACGCCGCGCCCGACGCCGCGCCCGACGCCGACGCGCCGCGGCCCCGCCCGCGGAACCTGCTCGACCTGGTCGACCCGCGGCAGCGCGTCGCGCTGGACGAGGTCGGCGCGGTGATGGCGCTCCTGGAGGGGCACGCCGACGTGACGATGGACGCGGTCGGGCGCTCCGTCGTGCCGTCGGTCCGCCGGATCCGCCGCCGGTTCGAGGCGCGGCGCAGCGGCGCCCGCGGCACCGGCGGGATGCGGCGGGTCCTGCGCTCCGTGCTCGGCCTGGACGTCAAGCTCGCGCAGTACCGCGACGGCGCCGCGTTCGTGAGGGCCGTCCGCCGCCGGGTCGGCACCGACGGGCTGAACGCGGTCTGGTCCGGTCCCGCCGCCCTGCCGAGCGCCGCGGAGATCGCGGACCCCTCCGCGTGGGTGCACCGGGTGCACGGCTGACGTGGCCGGCCCCCACCCCGCGGTCGCCGCCGTCCGCAGTGCGGTCGCCGCGGCGCTCGCGGACGTCCCGGAGGGCGCGCTGGTCCTCGTCGCCTGCTCCGGGGGCCCCGACTCGCTGGCGCTCGCGGCCGGCGCGGCTTTCGTCGGGGGCCGCGGCGGCCGGCAGCGCCGGCGGACCGGCGCGGTCGTCGTGGACCACGGCCTCCAGCCCGGCAGCGCCGCGGTCGCGCAGGACGCCGCGGCGGCGTGCCGGGCGCTCGGGCTCGACCCCGTCGAGGTGGTCGCCGTCGACGCGGGCGGGCCGGGCGGGCCCGAGGCCGCCGCGCGGGACGCCCGGTACGCGGCCCTGCACGCCGCCGCCGGCCGGCACGGCGCGGCGGCGGTGCTGCTCGGGCACACCCGCGACGACCAGGCCGAGGGCGTGCTGCTCGGGCTCGCGCGCGGGTCGGGCGCCCGGTCGCTGGCGGGGATGCCGCGCGTCCGCGGGGGGCCGCGCCGGCCGCTGCTGGAGGTGACCCGGGAGCAGACCCCGGCCGCGTGCGCCGCGCTCGGCCTCCCGCCCCGGCACGACCCCACCCACACCCCGGCGGGCGGCGCGGGCCGGGCGGCGGCGACGCGGGCGTCCAGCTCGCGCAGGCCGGCGTCGTCCGCGGCGCGCGGCGTCCGGTCGCCGTAGACGACGTCGTCGAAGAGCGACGCGGCCGCCCGCAGGTCGACGGCGTGCGGCGGCAGCCGGAGCCCGGCCACCTCGACGGCCTCGTGCGCGGTGCGGCCCGGCCGCTCGTCCAGCACGGCGCGCTCCTCCAGGGAGCGCACGATGGCGCGGAACCGCTCGGCGACGGCGGTCGCCCAGTCCTCGCGGGCCGCTGCGGCGTCGGCCGCCGCGCGCAGCTGGGTGGCCGTGCGGGTGTCGTCGGCGCCGAGCACGGCACCGGCGGTGCCGCCGACCCGCCGGCTGCGCCGCACCGGGCCGGTCACCAGGAACGTGACGAGCACGAGCGCGGCGACGACGGCGAGCACGGTGACGAGCGTGCCCACGTTGCCGATCGGGACGCCGTCCGCGTTCTCGAACAGCCGGCCCAGCCAGTCGAGGAACCGCTGCGCGAGGCTGGGCTGCTGGTGGTAGACCGGCTCCGCGAGCTCCCGCTCCAGCCACTGCCGCGCCTGCTCGGCGTCGGGCACGACGGGGACCTCCGTCCCCACGAGCAGGCCGGACGCGACGAGGGACCCCGGCGTCACCGCGAGGGCTCTCCCGCCGCCCGCGCCAGCTCGACGTCCAGGCCCTCGCGGCGCATCCGCACGTCGATGTAGGCCAGGGCGATGACGCCGGCCATGAACACGGTGCTGATGGTGCTGGCGATCGCCTGGCCCACCGCGACCAGCGCGATGGACGCGCCGCTCGTGAGGAACGGGTCGTTCAGGGCGACGCTCGCGATGGTCGTGACCGGGAACGTCACGATCGACGACACGATGCCCACGAGGATCGAGATCAGCAGGTACAGCCCGAGCAGCCGCCAGAAGCTCCCGCGCGTCAGCTTCCACGCGCGCGCCACGGACGACCAGAACCGGCCGCCCTCCAGCATGATCGCGGCGGGCGCCAGCATGGTCCGGACGGTGAGCCAGAACGCGCCGACGACCACCACGAGCAGCGCGAGCAGGCCCGCGACCACGGTCAGGCCGGCGTTCTCGGTGCTCGCCCACACCAGCGCGACGAGCCCGGTGAGGGCGCCCATCACGAGCAGCACGACGACGAACTGCAGCAGGCTGAACGCGATCACCCAGACGATGCGCTTGCCGGAGCCGCGCACGACCTCGCCGACGCCGACGCGCTGCCCGATCACCGAGCGGCTCACCGACAGGATCAGCAGGCCGGTGAGGATCGACGTCGCGAGCGCCGTCAGCGGCAGCCCCGCGTACGTGCCCAGCGAGGTCCCGATGGAGTCGCCGAAGATCTCCGACTCCGAGGCGGTCACCGCGCCCGTGCCGGAGAACCAGCCGTTCACCTCGTCGGCCAGGAGGCCCGCGACGTACCACTGGATCAGGGCGCTGAGCGCGGTGGCCACCGCGACGACCGCCGCCGTGAGGCCGAACATCGTCTTGGGGTTGTGCCGGATCGCCCGGAACGCGCCGTCGAAGATCTCCCAGATGCTCAGCGGGCGCAGCGGCACGATGCCGGGCTGCGCGACCGGCGGCTGGTACGGCGCGGGGCCCCAGCCGTACGGGGTCGGGCCGGGCTGCTGCCCGTAGCCGGGCTGGCCGTACCCGGGCTGCTGGTAGCCGGGCTGCTGGTACCCCGGCACCGGCGGGTACCCGGGCTGCTGCCCGTAGCCGGGCTGCTGCTGCCCGTACCCGGGCGCGGGCGGGTACCCGGGCTGCTGCCCGTACCCCGGCTGCTGCCCGTACCCGGGCTGCTGCTGCCCGTACCCCGGCGCCGGCGGGTACCCCGGCTGCGCGGGTGCGCCACCGGCGGGGGGCGCTCCCCCGCGGGCCCCGCCCCCCCGGGGGGGCCCCCCCCCCCCCCGGGCCCCCCGGCGGCCGCCCCCCCCCCCCCCCCGGCGGCGCGCCGCGCCCGGGGCCCGCCCCCCCCGGGGGGGCGTACTGCCCGTACCGGGGTGCGGGACGCGGCTCCTCGCCGTACCGGGGGGCGTCCTCGGGGCGGCCCTCGTCGCGCGGCGTGCTCATCGGGTGGCTCCCTGGGGTAGTGCTGGGGCGGAGCGCCGGGTGCGGCGGTCGCGGCTGCGGCCATCGTGCCACGTCAGCACCGGCCCCGGGGGTGCGGCCGTTCGGGCGCCACGGACGGCGGACGCCCGCCGCGGGGGCCGCCGGGTGCGATCATGGTGCGATGAAGGGACGCGTTCTCGTGGTCGACGACGACACCGCCCTGTCCGAGATGATCGGCATCGTCCTGCGGTCCGAGGGTTTCGAGCCGGTGTTCTGCGCGGACGGCGACGAGGCACTGGAGATCTTCCGGGCCTCGCAGCCGGACCTCGTGCTGCTCGACCTGATGCTGCCGGGCAAGGACGGGACCGAGGTGTGCCGGCTGATCCGCGCCGAGTCGGGCGTGCCGATCGTCATGCTCACGGCCAAGGCAGACACGGTCGACGTCGTGCTGGGCCTGGAGTCCGGCGCCGACGACTACATCGCCAAGCCGTTCAAGCCCAAGGAGCTCATCGCCCGCGTGCGGGCGCGTCTGCGCCGCAGCGACGAGCCGGCGCCCGAGCACCTGCGGATCGGCGACCTGTCGATCGACGTCACCGGCCACCGCGTGACGCGCGACGGCGCGGCGATCTCGCTGACCCCGCTGGAGTTCGACCTGCTCGTCGCCCTGGCGCGCAAGCCGTGGCAGGTGTTCACGCGCGAGGTGCTGCTCGAGCGCGTGTGGGGCTACCGGCACGCCGCCGACACCCGGCTGGTGAACGTGCACGTGCAGCGGCTGCGGTCGAAGATCGAGGCCGACCCCGAGCGTCCGGAGATCGTCGTGACCGTGCGCGGCGTCGGCTACAAGGCGGGCGCGACGTCCCCGTGAGCGGTGCGGTCGGCGCGCGGACCGGCCCGGCGGGGCGGGCTGCCCGCGCCTGGCGGCTGGCGACGGTGCGCGCGGGGGCCCGCGCGCGGCGGCTCGCGCGGTCCTGGCGGGGCTCCCTGCAGGCGAAGGTCATCACCTGGACGCTGGCGGCCGGGATGGTCGCCCTGGTGATCATCGGCGGCTACCTGTCGGTGAGCGTGCGCGACGGCCTGTTCGACGCGCGCGTGGACCAGGTGCTGCGGGAGTCGGCGCGGGCGGCGTCGCAGGCGCAGGAGACGTTCGACGCGTCGACGGCGACCACCGCGCCCGAGGTGCAGCAGCTGCTGAACGACCTCGTCCTCGCGCTGCGGTCCGGCGGGTCCGGCGAGCGGGAGGTGTTCATCCTGCGCACCCGGGGGCAGCAGCAGCCGATCCTGGTGACCGGCCAGTCCACGGACTCGAACCTCGTGTTCCTCGTGTCGGACGACCTGCGGGACGCCACCGCGCAGGACGAGGGCCAGCGCTGGGAGTCGGTGGCCTGGCCCGACCCGGCCTCGACCACCGGCGCGGTGCAGCCCGCGGTGATGGTGGGCCAGGTCGTCACCGTGCCCGCGGCCGGGTCGTACGAGCTGTACTTCCTGTACTCGCTGGAGGCCGAGCAGGACCGGCTCGAGTTCCTGCAGCGCGTGCTGTCGTTCGGCGCCCTCGCGCTCGTGGTGCTGCTGGTCACGATGACGTGGCTCGTCACCCGGCAGGTGGTCCGGCCGGTGCGGCTGGCCGCGCACGTCGCCGAGCGGATCGCGGACGGCAGCCTCACCGAGCGGATGTCCGTGCGCGGCGAGGACGAGATGGCCCGGCTCGGGCGGTCGTTCAACGAGATGGCCGAGAGCCTCCAGGACCAGATCGACCGCATGGAGCACCTGTCGACGATGCAGCGCCGGTTCGTCTCCGACGTCTCGCACGAGCTCCGCACCCCCCTGACCACGGTGCGGATGGCCGGCGAGATGCTGTACGAGTCGCGCGAGGACTTCCCGCCCGCGGTGCGCCGGTCCGCGGAGCTCATGCAGACCCAGCTCGACCGGTTCGAGGACCTGCTGGGCGACCTGCTGGAGATCAGCCGGTTCGACGCGGGCGCGGCCGTCCTGGACGCCGAGGCGCGGGACGTGCGCGACGTCGTCGCGGCGGCGGTGGACCAGGCGGTGCCGCTCGCCGCGGCCAAGGGGTCGTGGCTGTCCGTCACCGAGCCGGAGGAGCGGTGCGTCGCCGACGTCGACCCCCGCCGGGTCGAGCGGATCCTGCGGAACCTGCTCGTGAACGCCGTCGAGCACGCCGACGGCACCGACGTGGAGGTCACGGTCGCCGCCGACGACCGGGCGGTGGCGATCACCGTCCGGGACCACGGCGTCGGCATGACCCGCGACGAGGCCGCCCACGTGTTCGACCGGTTCTGGCGCGCCGACCCCGCCCGCGCCCGCACGACCGGGGGCACGGGCCTGGGGCTGGCGATCTCCCTGGAGGACGCGCACCTGCACGGCGGCTGGCTCGAGGCCTGGGGCCGACCGCGGCAGGGCGCCTGCTTCCGGCTGACGCTCCCGCGGCGCGCGGGCATCGTCCTGGACGGCTCGCCGCTGCCGCTGGAGCCGCCAGCGGCGCCCGACGCCGAGCCCGCCGCCCACCGGCACGCGGACGGCGTGGACCCGGCGGCGCTGCCCGACCTCCCGCTGACGACCGGATCGCTCGACGTGGTCGACCGGGTCCGGCACGCCGTCGCGCAGCGCGGCGGGTCCGACACGACGACGGGGGACGGCCGATGAGCCGCTCGCACGCCGGCACGCCGGCCACGCCCACCCGCACGCACCGCGCGCGGGCCGCCTCCGCCGCCCTGCTGGCGCTCGTCCTGGCGACGCTGTCCGCCTGCGTCGGCATGCCGACGTCCGGGCCGGTCGAGGTCGGCGTGGAGCGCGTCAGCGACCAGGGTGCCGTGGAGCCGCTCGGCGACCCGCCGCCCCAGGACGGCGCGCCGGAGGACATCGTCCGCGGCTTCCTCGGCGCCAGCGCGGCCGGGTTCAGCCGCGACCCCGCGGGTTCCGAGACCGCGGACGACTTCCGGAACGCCCGCGAGTACCTGTCCGGGGAGACGCGCCGGTCGTGGAGCCCCCGCGAGCGCGTGGTCGTGTACTCGACGGCCTCCAGCCCCGACATCCGGATGGAGGGCGAGTCGCAGGTCCGGGTCGACGTGCGGGTCGCGGCGCGCATCGACGCCGAGGGCCGGTACGCGCAGGCCGGGCCGGACGCCGAGGAGACGCTGATGTTCGACCTCGTGCAGGACAGCGACGGCCAGTGGCGCATCTCCGGCCTGGAGGACGGCGTGGTCCTGTCCGAGCCGAACTTCGAGGCGATCTACCGGTCCGCGACGCTGTACTTCCTCTCGCAGGACGCCCAGTACCTCGTGCCGGAGACGCGGTGGTTCCCGCTGCGGAACCTGGCCACCTCCATCGTGCGGGCGCTGCTCGCCGGGCCGTCGGACTGGCTGCGCGACGCGGTGCGCACCGCGATCCCGGAGGGTGCGGCGCTGCAGCCGGACGCGGTGTCCGTGGACGCGGACGGCGTCGCGGCGGTGAGCCTCGCCGCGGGCGGGCTGCCCTCCGAACCCGACGACCGCGCGCTGATGCAGGCGCAGCTGGAGGCCTCCCTGCGGATCGCGCGCGTCCGCACGGTGGAGGTCTCGGCGGCCGGCGTGGGGCTCGGCGCCGACGCCGTGCAGCTCGCGCGCGGGCAGGACTGGGGCGGCTCGCTGGAGGCGGTGCAGGGCGACGCGCTCGTGGAGCTCTCGGGCGGCGCGCTCGTGCCGGTGGAGGACGTCGGCTCGCTCGCCGGGCTCGACGCGCGGGACCCCGCCCGTGACGGCTCGGGCGCGCTGCGCGTGATGCTGTCCGGGCCGGACCGGCTCGTCACCGTGCCGACGACCGAGGACCCGTCGCAGCTCCTGCTGACCGGGACCGACCTCGTCGCGCCCTCCGTGGACCGCCTCGGCTGGGTGTGGACCGCGTCCGGCGACGCGCAGGGCGGGCTGGTCGCGGTCGCTCCCGGCGGTGACGTCGTCGACGTCGAGGCCGAGTGGCTCCAGGGACGCACGGTCCGGTCGGTGCGGGTCGCCCTCGACGCCAGCCGGGTGGCCGTGGTGTCCAGCGGCTCGGACGGCGTGCACGTCGACGTCGCGTCCGTCGTGCGCGACGACTCCGGCACGCCGCAGGTGCTCGGAGCGGCCTGGCGCACCGGCGTGACGCTGGTCGACGCGACGCGGGTGGTGTGGGTGGACGAGTCGACCCTCGGGGTGCTCGGCCGGTCCGGCAGCACCACCACGGCCGTGTACCACCTGGTGCCGCTGTCCGGGCAGGTGCAGGCGCGCCCGGCGATCGTCGACTCGATCGACATCGCCGGCGGCAAGGGCGACGGGGTGCTGTACGTCGCCACGTCGCGCGGCGAGCTGTACGCGCGGTCCGGGTCCAGCTGGACGACCGTCGGCACGGGCGTGCGCGACCCCTCCTTCCCGGGCTGAGCGGCTGGCGCCCCGCCAGGAGCGGGCGCCGGGACGTCCCCAGGTCCGTGGGCGGCGCGCGACGTCGACGACCTGGGGACGACCGCACCGCGGTACGCCGGGCCCTGCGAGCGTGGGCGCGTGCCACCACGTGACGTCGCCCTCGACCTCCTCGACCTCGTCCTGCCGGTGACCTGCGCCGGGTGCGGCGTGCCGGGGCGTGCCCTCTGCCGGGCGTGCCTGCTCCGGTGGGCGGGGGAGCCGCGCCGGTGCGAGGACGCGGCCGGCCGGCTCGACCGCATGGACGGGACCACGCTGCCGGTGTGGGCGCTCGCGGAGAACGCCGGACCGGTGCGCCGCGCCGTCGTGGCGTGGAAGGACGGTGGCCGCGCCGACGTGACCGTGTGGTTCGCCGCGCTGCTCGGCCGCGCGGCGGCGTGGCTCACGGCGCGCGGCGCGGTGCCGCCGGGGGTCGTGGTCGTGGGTGCGCCGCCGTCGGCGGCCGGTGCGCGCCTGCGGGGCGAGGACCTCGTCGCCGCGCTCGCGACCGCGCACGCCCGGGCCGTGCCGGGGGCCGTCGCCGCGGGCGCGCTGCGGCTCGCCGGCCGGGGTCGCGACCAGGTCGGCCTCGGCGTGCGGGGGCGGGCCGCGAACCTCGCCGGGCGCGTCCGCGTGCGCGAGCGCTGCCGGGCGGGACTGGCCGGGGCCCGGGTCGTCCTGGTCGACGACGTGCTCACCACCGGGGCGACCCTGGCCGCCTGCCGGGCGGCTCTCGAGTCCGCAGACGCGCAGGTCGTGGGCGCGGTGGTGCTCGCCGTCACCCGTCCGCCAGCGACGCCGACCGCCTGGTTGGTCGCGTCGCCCCACCCGGGCTAGCGTGGGGTCCCAGAGCGGTCGGGCGGCACGGACGTCGCCCGGCTCACGGGACTCGGCGGGCGTGCCCGCACGAGGAGGTGGTGCCGTCAACCCGCCCCACGAGGGCGTTCCGCGCATGCTGCCGGGCGGGGATGGACCCGCCCCCGGACCTCCAGGAGGTATCCCATGGAGATCGTCGTCGCAGGCCGTCACACCGACGTCCCCGAGCGGTTCCGTCGACACGTCGAGGACAAGCTCGCCAAGCTCGAACCGCTGGCGCCGCGCGCCCAGCGCATCGACGTCGAGGTGACCCACGAGCCCAATCCCCGGCAGGCCTCGGCCGCCGAGCGGGTCGAGCTCACCGTGGTCGGCAAGGGACCGGTGATCCGGGCCGAGGCGTGCGCGGACGACCGCTACGGGGCGTTCGACCTGGCGATCGACAAGCTGGCGGAGCGGCTGCGGCGTGCCCGCGACCGCCGCAAGAGCCACCGGGGCAAGGTGCCGACGCCCGTCGCCGACGCGCTGCCGCCGCTGCCCGAGCCGGAGGCCGAGCCCGTGGCGCCCCAGCCGGACGAGGACGGGGTCACGGAGACGACCCTGGGCGACTCGCCCGTCGTCATCCGCGAGAAGGTGCACCTGGCCCGGCCGATGACGGTCGACGACGCGCTCTACGAGATGGAGCTGGTCGGGCACGACTTCTTCCTGTTCGTCGACGCCGAGACCGCCCAGCCGTCGGTCGCGTACCGGCGGCGCGGCTGGAGCTACGGGATCATCAAGCTCGACGCCGCGGTGACCTCGATCGGTGACGGTCAGGCCTCCGGCGTCGCCGCACCCGCGGGGGCGGCCGCCGGCGCCTGAGCGCCGCCACCCCGACGGACGACCGCGCCCGCCGACGACCCTCCGGTCGGCGGGCGCGGTCGCGTCCGGGCGCGGGTCCGGGCCGGGTGCGCCTCGGGTCGCCGTGTCGGTGGCGCGCGGCACGATGGGGCGATGACCACCAGCTCCGTCGTCGTGGCGCCCGTCCCCGGGCGGGTGCGTGGCACCGCGCACCGCCCGGCCGGCACCCTGTCGCTGTCCCAGGCCCGCCGGGTGGCCCTGCACGCGCAGGGCCTGGACCGTCCGCGGGCGGCCCGCGCCGGCGCCGCGACGATGCGCCAGCTGCAGCAGGTCGTCGACCGGCTCGGGCTGCTCCAGATCGACTCGGTGAACGTGGTCGCGCGCGCCCACCTGATGCCGACGTTCTCGCGCGTCGGGCCGTACGACACCGCGCTCCTGGACCGCGCGTCGGGGCGTGCCCCGCGCCGGCTGGTGGAGACCTGGGCCCACGAGGCGTCCTACGTGCCGCCCGAGACGTACGCGCTGCTCGGCTGGCGGCGGCGCGCCTACCAGGAGTACGCGTGGGGCTCGATCCGCGAGGTGCCGCTGCGGCACTCGCCCCTGGTCGGCGAGGTGCTGGCGATGATCGCCGACGACGGCCCCCTCACCGCCAGCGAGGTGCACGCCCGCGTCGAGGGCGACCTCCCGCGCTCCCGCCCCGAGTGGGGGTGGAACTGGACGGCCGCCAAGCGGGTGCTCGAGTACCTCTTCTTCACCGGGCAGGTGGCGTCCGCCCGCCGGAACCCCCAGTTCGAGCGCTGCTACGACCTCACCGAGCGGGTGCTGCCGCCGCACGTCCTGGCCGCGCCGGAGCCCGACGAGGCCGAGGCGGTCCGCGCGCTGCTGGACATCGCGGCGCGGGCGCACGGCGTGGCCTCCGAGCGGTGCCTGCTGGACTACTTCCGCATCAAGGGCCCCCGCGCCCGCCAGGGCGTGCAGAGCCTCGTGGAGGACGGCACCCTCGTGCCGGTCCGGGTCGAGGGGTGGGAGCGCCCGGTGTACCTGCACGCCGGGGCCGACCTGCCGCGCCGCGCGACCGGACGCGCGCTGCTCAGCCCGTTCGACCCGCTGGTGTTCGAGCGCCGGCGCCTGGAGGAGCTGTTCGGGCTGCGGTACCGGATCGAGATCTACGTGCCCGAGCCGCAGCGGGTGCACGGGTACTACGTGCTGCCCTTCCTGCGCGGGGAGCGTCTCGCGGCGCTGGTGGACCTCAAGGCGGACCGGCGCGCGGGCCTGCTGCGCGTCCACGCGGCCCACCTCCCGGAGCCCGCCGCGCGGCCGGCGCGCGGGACCGACGACGGGCCGGCGGCGGTGGCGGACGACCTCGCGGCGGAGCTCCGGCTGCTCGCGACCTGGCTCGGTCTGGACGACGTCGTGGTGGGCGACAAGGAGGGCGCGCCGCGCGGGACGCTGGCCCCGGTGCTCACCGCCGCGCTCGCGTCGGCCTGAGGACGCCCGGCCCCGCGTTCGCCACCGGCGCAGGCGCGGTGGGTTGCTGTCCCTCGCAGTGGCTCACCTACGATGGTCGGGGCCCGGCTGTGCAGCCGGGACGCCGGGACCCGGTGCGGACATCGCGCGGGGCGCAGCGAGTCGGGAGTGCACGTGCCAGCGATCCTCGAGAAGGTCCTCCGCCTGGGCGAGGGACGGATCCTCAAGAAGCTGTCGGGCGTCGCCCAGCAGGTCAACGCGCTGGAGGACAGCTTCACGTCCCTGTCCGACGCGGAGCTGCGCGAGGAGACCGACCGGTTCCGGGCCCGGCTCGCCGACGGCGAGACGCTCGACGACCTCATGGCGGAGGCCTTCGCCGCGGTGCGCGAGGCCGCGCGCCGCACGCTCGGCCAGCGGCACTTCGACGTCCAGCTCATGGGCGGCGCCGCCCTGCACTGGGGCAACATCGCCGAGATGAAGACCGGTGAGGGCAAGACGCTGGTCGCCACCGCGCCCGCGTACCTCAACGCGCTGACCGGCAAGGGCGTGCACGTCGTCACCGTCAACGACTACCTGGCCAGCTACCAGGCGGACCTCATGGGTCGCGTCTACCGGTTCCTGGGCCTCACCACCGGCGTGATCGTGACGGGCCAGACGCCCGCCGAGCGCCGCGTGCAGTACGCCGCGGACATCACCTACGGCACGAACAACGAGTTCGGCTTCGACTTCCTGCGCGACAACATGGCGTGGAGCACCGAGGAGCTCGTGCAGCGGGGCCACCACTTCGCGATCGTCGACGAGGTCGACTCGATCCTCATCGACGAGGCCCGGACCCCGCTCATCATCTCGGGCCCCGCGTCGGGCGACGCGAACCGCTGGTACGCGGAGTTCGCCAAGGTCGTCCGCCGGCTGCAGCCGGAGCGGGACTACGAGGTCGACGAGAAGAAGCGCACCGTCGGCGTGCTCGAGCCGGGCATCGAGCGGGTCGAGGACTACCTCGGCATCGACAACCTGTACGAGTCGCTGAACACGCCGCTGATCGGCTTCCTGAACAACGCCATCAAGGCCAAGGAGCTGTTCAAGCGCGACAAGGACTACATCGTCGACAAGGGCGAGGTCCTGATCGTCGACGAGCACACCGGCCGCGTCCTGCCGGGCCGCCGGTACAACGAGGGCATGCACCAGGCCATCGAGGCCAAGGAGGGCGTGCCGATCAAGGCGGAGAACCAGACGCTCGCCACGATCACCCTGCAGAACTACTTCCGGCTGTACGACAAGCTCGCCGGCATGACCGGTACGGCCGAGACCGAGGCCGCCGAGTTCCAGGGCACGTACAAGCTCGGCGTCGTGCCGATCCCGACCAACCGCGGGATGCAGCGCATCGACCAGGCCGACCTCGTCTACAAGGCGGAGGAGGGCAAGTACGACGCGGTCGTCGCCGACATCGTCGAGCGGCACGCGAAGGGCCAGCCCGTCCTCGTCGGCACCACGAGCGTCGAGAAGTCCGAGATCCTCTCGCGCAAGCTCCGCAAGGCCGGCGTCCCGCACGAGGTCCTCAACGCGAAGCAGCACGCGCGGGAGGCCTCGATCGTCGCGCAGGCCGGCCGCAAGGGCGCCGTGACCGTGGCGACCAACATGGCGGGCCGTGGCACCGACATCATGCTCGGCGGCAACGCGGAGTTCATGGCGGTCGCGGACCTCGCCGCCCGGGGCCTCGACCCGAACGAGAGCCCGGAGGACTACGAGGCCGCGTGGCCCGCCGCGCTCGAGAAGGCCAAGGAGGCCGTCGCGGCCGAGCACGACGAGGTCGTGGAGCTCGGTGGCCTGTACGTGCTCGGCACCGAGCGGCACGAGTCCCGCCGCATCGACAACCAGCTGCGCGGGCGCTCCGGCCGCCAGGGCGACCCGGGCGAGTCCCGGTTCTACCTGTCGCTGCAGGACGACCTCATGCGGCTGTTCAACTCCGGCATGGCCGAGTCGATGATGACCCGCGCGGGCTTCCCCGACGACCTGCCGCTGGAGTCGAAGATCGTCACCCGCGGCATCCGGTCGGCGCAGTCGCAGGTCGAGGCGCGGAACTTCGAGATCCGCAAGAACGTCCTCAAGTACGACGACGTCCTGTCCCGGCAGCGCGAGGTCATCTACGAGCAGCGCCGCCGCGTCCTGGAGGGCGAGGACCTGCAGGACCAGGTCCAGCACTTCCTCGAGGACACCATCGACGAGTACGTCACCGCCGCCACCGCGGACGGGCACCCGGAGGACTGGGACCTCGACCAGCTGTGGACGTCGCTCAAGGCGGTGTTCCCCGTCTCCATCGAGGCGGACGAGGTCGTGGAGCAGGCGGGCGGCATCGGCCGGCTCACCGCCGAGCTGCTGAAGACCGAGCTGCTCTCGGACGCGCGCATCGCGTACCAGGAGCGCGAGACGGCGCTCGGCGAGCCGAACATGCGGCAGCTGGAGCGCCGCGTCGTGCTCTCGGTGCTGGACCGCAAGTGGCGCGAGCACCTCTACGAGATGGACTACCTCAAGGAGGGCATCGGCCTGCGCGCGATGGCGCAGCGCGACCCCCTGGTGGAGTACCAGCGCGAGGGCTACCAGCTGTTCCAGGCCATGACCGACTCCATCAAGGAGGAGGCCGTCGGGTTCCTGTTCAACCTCGAGGTCAAGGTCGCGGACCCGGCCGAGGGCGCCGCGGCGCAGGCGGCCGGCGACGGCGTCCCGGCCGCGGCCCCGGCGGGCGCCTCGTCCGACGGCGCTCCCACGATCGGTGGCACCCCGGTGCTCGTCGCGAAGGGCATCGACGGCCCGGAGCGCAAGGTCCCGCTGCAGTACTCCGCGCCGAGCGTGGACGGCGACGCGCCCAGCGTGACCCGCAGCGGGCGCCGGGCAGCGGGTCCGGCCGTGGCGCCGGCCGCGGGGGCTGCCCCCGCGGCCGCGCCCACCGGCGACGGTCCGGCGGACGACGCGGCCGGGAACCGCGAGGCCCGCCGCAAGGCGGCGAAGCAGCAGCGCCGCCGCGGCTGACCCGCCCGGCACACGCGAGCTCGACGCCCGCCCTCCCGCACCGGGAGGCGGGCGTCGCCGCGTCCGGCGCGTCGCCGCGTCAGCGGACTGCGCGGCGTCAGCGGACCGCGCGGCGTCGACGGACCGCGCGCCGTCGACGGACCGCGCGGCGTCGACGGGCCGCGCGGCGTCGACGGGCCGCGCGGCGTCGGTGGACGCCCTGCGCCGACGGCGACCGCCGGCGCCGTCAGCCGACCACCAGCGCCGACGCCCGCCACCGGCCGGTTGCACGCGTCAGCCGCACCGCGACGGCGCGCACGCGGTCCGCGTGGGTGACGATCACGGACGCCTCGACGACGTGCTCGCTCACGGGGAAGGCGCGCACCCGCCGCACGGAGGGCCGCCGCACCGCCCCGTCCGACGGGCCGACGTCGGCGCTGCCGGCGGCCGGGTCGAGCACGCGGGCGCCCGGCGCCGTGAGCGCCGCGCGGCGCGCCAGGGAGTCGTAGACCTCCGGCGTCACCCACCGGGCGAGCTGCGCGAGCGGCCGGCTGCCGCTGAGCACCTCCACCGCGGCGAGCGCCACCATGCAGCAGGCCTGGCGCGGGTCGAGCGATGCCACCGCGCCGGAACCGCCACCCGGTCCGAGCCAGCCCACCGTGGAGCGGCTCGGCTCCGGCACCGGCGCGAGCTACCCCCACGCCGCCGCGCCGCCCCCCTCCCCCGTCCCCACCGCCCCTCTCCCCGCGCCGCCCTCCCGCCCGGTCCCCCGCCCGGTGGCATCCCTCCACCCCCTCCCGGCCTCCTGCCCGGGGGCGCCCCCCCCTGGCGAGGCCCCCTACCGCACCCGCCCGTCCGCTCACCCCGCCCCGCGCGCGCCCCCCGG
>NZ_CATKPC010000034.1:0-14276 GCF_949769265.1 Cellulomonas endometrii
CGGTCGCCTCCGGCGTCGGCGCGGTTCCGGCCTGCGCGGGCGTCGGCGTCCCGGGCACGGCCGGGGGCGTCACGTCCGCGGTGCGCGGCGTCCCGGTCCCCGGCACCGACGCCACGCCCGCGGTACCCGGCGTCCCGGTCCCCGGCACCGACGCCACGCCCGCGGTACCCGGCGTCCCGGTCCCCGGCACCGACGCCACGCCCGCGGTACCCGGCGTCCCGGTCCCGGCGCCCGGCACCTCGCCCGAGGTCGTCGCCCCGACCGCGGCCAGTCCGCTGCCGGCGGTCGCGGTCCCCGTCGCCGCGCCGACCGCGGGGTCGGGCGCAGCGGGCGCCCCGCCCTCGGCCGACACCGGCACCGCCGCGGTGCCCGGGGCGTCCTGCGCCCGGCGTCCGCCGGAGGACCGCCCGGGAGTCGGCTCGGTCTCGTCGCGACCCTCGGCGGCGTGCTCCTCGCGCTCGGCGATGACGTCCTCGCCGGGGCCGGTGAACGACCGCGACCGCTCCTTCGCCTGGACGCTGCCGGTGAACAGGCGGGCGTCGAGCTGCCCCGTCTCCGGTCGCGGCTCGACGGCGGCGTGCGAGCCGGTCGCCGGCCGCGGGCGCGCGGTGGGCAGCGCGGCCCCCTGCGTGGTCTCGATGCGGGTGCGGGGCAGGCCCTGCGGCGCGCTGCCCTGCAGGTACTGCACGAGTCCCTCCCGCAGGTAGCAGCGCAGGTCGAACAGGGTGGGCGCGTCCACGGCGCTGGCGAGCGCCCGCAGGCGCACCCAGCCGTTGACCGCGTCGGTGACCTGAAGGATCCCCACCCGCTGGTCCCACAAATCCGTGGCCGCGAGCAGCCGGTTCAGCTCGGCGCGCAGGTCGTCGACGGGCACCTGCCAGTCGACGTCCAGCTCGACGGTGCCGAGCAGCTCGGCGGCGCGGCGGGTCCAGTTCTCGAACGGGGTCTGCGTGAAGTACGTCGACGGCAGGATGAGGCGCCGGTCGTCCCACACGTGCACCACGACGTAGGTGAGGGTGATCTCCTCGATCCGGCCCCACTCCTCCTCGACGATCACGACGTCGTCGACGCGGATGGCGTCCGTGAACGCGAGCTGGAGCCCGGCGAACACGTTGGCGAGGCTGCTCTGCGCCGCGAGGCCGGCGACGATCGACAGCACGCCGGCGGACGCGAGCAGGCTGGCGCCGAACGCGCTGACGCCCGGGAACGTCAGCAGCACCGCGGCGACGGCGACGACCACGAGGATCGCGACGGTGATCCGGCGCAGCAGCTGGATCTGGGTCCGCACGCGGCGGGCGTGCCGGTTGTCCTTCACGTCGACGCGGTAGCGGGACAGCGCGGCGTCCTCCGCCACGAACGCCAGCGTCCCGACCAGCCAGGTCGCGGTGCCGATGAGGGCGATGAGCAGGACGTGCCCGAGCGCCCCCATCCAGCCCGACGACTCCCAGGTCGCGTCCGGCACCGAGATGCGCAGGGCGACCCACACCGCGATGACGACGAGCACCGCGCGCAGCGGCCGCTTCGCCCGCCGGGCGAGGTCGGCGGCCACGACGGACTTCCTGGCCAGGGACCGCACCAGGATGCCGACGAGGACCGCCACGAGGAACGCGACGACCACCGCCCCGGCGACGGAGAGGATCGGGACGAGGACGTCCTGGGCGGTGTCGACGGTGTCGTCTTCGAGTGCTGCACGGATCACGGCAGCCATCCGACCACGTGACGTCGACGACTGCCCACCGCAGGAGGGCAGCGCGACGGACCCTCCGCACGACCTGCACACGCCGGTCCGGGGGTGCGGGACGTGCGCGCGCACGCCAGCATGGGCCGATGCGCGTGCTGGTGACCAACGACGACGGGATCGCGTCCCCGGGGCTGGCCGTGCTGGCGCGGGTGGCGGTCGAGGCGGGCGCGGACGAGGTGGTGGTCGCGGCGCCGGCGCGCGACGCCAGCGGCGCGAGCGCGTCGCTGTACGGCGCCGAGCACGACGGCCGCCTGGTGGTCGACCGCACGGACGCCCCGGGCCTGCCGCCGGGCGTCGGGTCGTTCGCTGTGCACGCCTCGCCCGCGCTCATCGCCTTCGTCGCGGCGCACGGGGGCTTCGGCGGGCGGCCCGACGTGGTCCTCTCCGGCGTGAACCGCGGCGCCAACACCGGTCATGCGGTCCTGCACTCCGGCACGGTGGGCGCGGCGCTCTCGGCCGCCACGCAGGGCGTGCGCGGCATGGCGGTGTCGATCGCGGCCGCGCGCCCAGAGCACTGGGCGACGGCCGGCGTCTACGCGGCGCACGTCCTGGAGTGGCTGGTCGAGCAGCCCGGGCTGCCGGACCGGGCGGTGAACCTCAACGTGCCGGACCGGGCCGTCGCGGACGTCCGGGGGCTGCGCCGCGCGCCGCTCGCCGCGTTCGGCTCGGTGCAGGCGACCGTCGAGGAGGTCGAGCAGGGCGCCCTGCAGCTCAGGTACGCGGAGGTCCCCGCGTCGCGGGAGTCCGACACCGACGCCGGCCTGCTGCTGCGGGGCTGGGCGACCGTCACGCTGGTGCACGCCCCCGCCTTCGACGCGGACGCGGCGCTGCCCGAGCTCACGGGCCCGCTGGACCCGCCGGCGCCGTGACGGGGCCGGGCCGCGCCGGACCGGACCGCTCAGCCCGTCAGCGCGATCGCGATCAGCAGCATCGTCACCAGCCAGCCGGCGACGAGGTTGAGCCAGAGGAACCGGCGCCACCCCGCGTTGGCCCGCTCGCAGTCGTCGTCCCGGACGGACCAGAACGCCGCCGTGCTGGCCGCGTAGGGCAGGGGCAGCAGCGCGGCGAGCCACCCCGGCCACGGCAGGGCGAGCAGGACCACCGCGGCGAGCACGTACCCGACGGTCGCGGCCACGACGGTGGCGTGCGCGCCGAGCACCGTCGCGACGGACGCGATGCCGCCCTCCCGGTCGGCCCGGACGTCCTGCACCGCCCCGAAGGCGTGCGACGCCATCCCCCACAGCAGGAACGCGACGAGCACCGGCCACACGGACCGGCTGCCCAGGTCCGCGCCGACGAGCACCAGCGCGTAGAGCAGCGGCCCGACGAAGTGCATCGCGGAGGTCGCCGAGTCCAGCACCGGGCGCTCCTTGAACCGCAGCACCGGCGCGGAGTACGCCACGACCAGGAACACGACGACGAGCAGGGTCAGCGCGGCGGCGGCGGACCCGACGGCCAGCAGGTAGACCAGGAACGGCAGCACCGACAGGGCGCTCGCCCACAGGATGCGCCGGTGCACGGTCCGGGCGACCGCCGGGTCCGCGAGCGCGCCCTCGATGCCGCCCTTGCGCGGGTTCCGCAGGTCGGAGGCGTAGTCGAACACGTCGTTCACGCCGTACATCAGCAGGTTGTACGGGACCAGGAAGAACAGCGTCCCGATGACGAACGTCGCGTCGACCCGCCCGCCGGTGGCCATCAGGTACCCCGCGGCGAACGGGTAGGCGGTGTTGATCCACGAGAACGGCCGCGAGGCCGCGAGCACCTGCCTCACGCGGCGCCCTCCCCGGCGGCGGGCGCGGCGGGCGCGGCCGGATCACCGGCGCGGCGCGCGGACCGACGCTCCAGCACGGTCCACACCACCGGCATGGCCAGGGAGGCCGCGATCGCGTAGGCGAAGTCCTCCAGCGGCGCCCCCCACAGGTAGACGCCGAGGATCTTGTCCTCGTCGAACGCGTACAGGTCGGCCGCGATCATCAGGGTGTCGAAGATCATCGTCAGGACGCACAGGTGGAACGCGGTCCACACGAGCGCCCACGGTCGCAGGCCCCGCAGCACGCGCCACGAGACGGCCACCAGCGCGACGAGCACCAGGACGTTCAGCACGATGTTCGTCACCGGGTCGCCTCCTCGCGGCCGGCGCGGGCCCGGAGCGCCGCCTGCCGGTCGAACCACCGCCACGCGAGCAGGGCGACGTAGCAGAGCAGCGTGAGGAACACGGCCTCCTCGACGGGCAGGTCGGGCGCGAGCAGCAGGCCGGTCATGTGCGGGCTCTCCCCCCGGGCGAAGATGCCGAGCACCAGCCCCGCGACGTCCCAGAGCAGGAACCCGGCGACGCCGACCGCCAGGCACACCGCGGTCCGCCGTGGGTGCGCCCAGAACGCGAGCCGGAACCGCCGGTCGATCGTCGCGAGCCCGCCGAGGGACAGCAGCAGCGCCCCCAGGTAGAGGAACCCCGTCACCGGACCCCCGCCGTCGCGCCGGCCGTCGCGTCCGCCGGGCTGCCGGCCGTCCCGCCGTGCTCGGCCCACGTGCCCCGCGGGCGGGCCGCGGTAAGGAACCCGTGCCGCAGCGGCGTCGGCAGCGGGCGCGGGGACGTCTCGCCGAGCAGCCGCTTGGCGACGAGCTCGGCGCTGATCAGGCACATCGGCAGCCCCACGCCGGGCACCGTACCGCCTCCGACGTGCAGGAGGTTGGGCACCTTCGCGGACCGGTCGCCGGGCCGGAACATCGCGCTCTGCGCGAGCGTGTGCTCCATGCCGAGCGCCGTCCCCCGCCAGGCGGAGAAGTCCCGGGCGAAGTCCGCCGGCCCGACGACGCGCCGCGTGACGACGCGCTCCCGCAGGCCGGGGACGCCGGCCCAGCGGCCCACCTGGTCGAGGTACCGGTCCGCGTAGGAGTCGAGCTCCGCCTGCCCCGCCGGGCCCGCGCCGATGGCGGGGTCCGCGGGGAACGGCACGAGCAGGAAGAGGTTCTCGTGGCCTGCGGGCGCGGCGCCGGGGTCGGTGGCGGTGGTCCGCGAGACGTACAGGGAGGCCGTGTCCGGCACGCGCAGGTCCTCCGGGCGCGACGACTTCCCGGCACCGAGGATCGCGTCGAAGTTGCCCGGCCAGTCGCGGGTGAAGAACAGCGAGTGGTGCGCGAGCTCCGGCAGGGCGCCCCGCACCCCGGCCATCACGAGCAGCGCCGAGATCCCCGGCCCCCGGTCCGTCCACCACTGCTCGGGCAGGCTCCGGTGCTCGGCGGGCAGCAGCGCGGTCTCGGTGTGGAACAGGTCAGCGCCCGAGACGACGACGTCGGCCGGCACGACCTCCCCCGACGCGAGGCGCACCCCCCGCGCGACCCCCGTCCGGCGCGGGTGGCGCACCGACCGGGCCGCGTCGTCCACCTCGACGGCGACGACGTCCGCGCCCGTGCGGATCCGCACGCCGTGCCGCACCGCCAGCCGCTCGATCGCCTCGATGACGGTGTACATGCCGCCGCGCGGGTACTGCACGCCGTCGACCAGGTCGAGGTGGCTCATCAGCGAGTACAGGGCGGGCACCCGGTACGGCGACGAGCCGAGGAACACCGCGTGGTACCCGAGCACCTGCCGCAGAACCGGGTGGTCCGTGGTCCGCGCGACCTTCTGCGCGAGCGTCTGGGTGAGCAGCGACGCGAGCGTGCCGGCGCGCCAGGCGACATCACCGGTGACCGCCCGGCCGGGGCGCGCGAACGTCGTGTACAGGAAGTGGTCCAGGGCCGTCCGGTACGCCTCGGAGGACTCGGCGGTGTAGCGGCGGAACGCCTCCCCCGCGCCGGGCTCCATCCGCTCGAACAGGGCGAAGTTGGCCTCCGGGTCCGCGGTCACGTCGAACGGCTCCGCGGCGGCGCCCGGGCCCGCCGCGGGGTCGGGCTCGGGGAACAGCCGGTACGCCGGGTCCAGCCGCACCAGGTCGACGTGGTCCTCGATGCGCTCCCCGAGCAGCGCGAAGAAGTGCGCGAACACCTCGGGCATGAAGTACCAGGACGGCCCGGTGTCGAACCGGAACCCGTCGACCTCGAGCGTGCCGGTGCGCCCGCCGACCCGGTCGTGCCGCTCCAGCAGCGTGACGTCCGCACCGCCCCGCGCGAGCAGCGTCGCGGTCGCGAGGCCGCCGATCCCGCCGCCGACCACGACCACCCGACCCGTCACGCAGCACCTCCGTCGTCCGTCGTCCGTGCCGGCGGTCCGCCGGCCGTCCTCCTGCGCACGCGCGCCCGCGCGGCGTCCGCCGCCTGGCCCGCGACCGTCCCGGCCACCACCGCGAGCTTGCGCGGCGTGCTCACCCGCACCCGCGTCGCGAGCACCTGCGCCGGCGGCGTGGCCGCGAGGTCCGCCAGCAGCCGGTCGTACAGCGCGAGCGTCGCGGCCACGGCGGTCCGGGCCCGCCGCGGCAGCCGGGGCAGGGCCGCCCGCGCCCGCGCGAGGTCGTCCCCGATCTCGTCGAGGATCGCCGCGAGCTGCGCGTCGGTCGGGCCCTGCGGGCTCACGCCGGGGAAGTAGCAGCGGCCGAGCTCGCCGGAGTCGGCGCCCAGGTCCCGCAGGAAGTTGATCTTCTGGAACGCCGCCCCCAGGGCCCGCGCGCCGTCGACCGTCGGGGCGTCGGGCCGCCGCACCGGCTCGCCCGGCCGGCGGTCGGCGTTGAGGAACACCTGCAGGCACATGAGGCCGACCACCTCGGCGGACCCGTAGACGTAGCGCAGGTAGGACGCCCGGTCGTGCACCTGCACCGTGAGGTCGGCCCGCATCGACGCGAAGAACGGGTCCACCTCCGCCGGGCCGATGCCGACCCGGCGGGCCGTGCGCGCGAAGGCGTGCACGACGAGGTTGGTCGACCAGCCGGACACCAGGGCGCGGGCGGTCTGCGCCTCGAGCTCGTCCAGCAGCGCGCCGGCGTCGTCCCCGCCGCGGGTGTCGACGACCTCGTCCGCGATCCGGACGAGCGCGTAGACGGCCTCGATGTCCCGGCGCGCCCGGGGGCCCAGCAGGCGGGTGCCCAGGCCGAACGACGTGGAGTAGCCGGCCAGCACGGCGCGGCTCGCCCGCGCGGCCGTCCGGTCGTACAGGGCCGCGGACGCCGCGCGGACCCCGTCGGCGGCCGGGCGGGCGGCGGTCGGGCGGCCGGCGGCCGGGCGGTCGGCGGTCACGCGGCGCACCCGGCCACGGCGTCCAGCATCTCGGTCAGGTAGCCCGCGAGCCCCGCCGGCAGGCCCTCCTCGGCGGCGGTCCGCGCGGTGCGCACGGCGTCCGCGCGCACCAGCCGCGCCTCCGCCAGGGCGCCGGAGCCCTGGATGACGTCGCGCACCCGGGCGGCCTCGTCCTCGGGCAGGTCCGGCCGGCCGACGCCGGCGTCCAGGACCGCCCGCTGGGCGGGGTCGGCGCGCAGGTACGCGAGCCGCAGCAGCTCGGTGCGCTTCCCCTCCCGCAGGTCGGACAGCACGGACTTGCCGGTGACCGCGGGGTCGCCGAACAGGCCCTGCTCGTCGTCGAGCAGCTGGAACGCGACGCCGAACGCCGTGCCGAACCGGTCGAGGACCCCCAGCACCCCGTCGTCGGCGCCGGCCAGCACCGCGCCGGCGGCGAGCGGCGCGCAGCAGGAGTACACGGCGGTCTTCAGCTCGGCGACCCGCAGCGCGTCCACCGCCGTGGGGCCGCGCAGCGCGCCCGTGACGTCGAGCAGCTCGCCGGCGACGGTGGTGTCGACCGCGCGGGCGAGGTCCTGCACCAGGCGCAGGCGGGTCTCCGCGGGCACGGGCGCCGACGCCACGAGCTCGAACGCGGCGGCGAGCGCGAGGTCCCCGCCCAGCAGGCCGGCGGCGAGCACCGGGCCGTCCGCGGCGGCTCCGACCACCCCCTGGGCCGCGAGCCGCCGGCGCGCCGCGCCCGTGACGTTCGGCCGGCCGCGACGGGTCTCGTCGTGGTCCAGCACGTCGTCGTGGACGAGCATCGCGGTGTGCAGCATCTCCTGCGCCGCCGCGACCGGGGCGACGGCCGGCAGGTCGGTCCCGCCCAGCCCGAGGTACGCGGCGAGCGTCAGGCGCGGGCGCATCAGCCGGCCGGCGCCGACCTGGGTGCCCACCGCGCGCCACAGCGCGGCGTGCTCCGCGGCCAGGTCCCGGGCGCGGGCGCGGCGGCGGGCCACGTCGTCGACCAGCAGCAGGCGGACGGCGCCGATGCCGTCCTCCACCCGGCTGGCCAGGACGGGCGCGTCGGTGGAGGCTGTCCGGGTGCGCGGCGTCGTGTGCGCGCGGGAGCCCGCGACCAGGCTCGCGGGTCCGGCCGCGTCGGTGCGGCTGCGGGCACTGCGCACGCGTCCTCCCCCGGGCTCGATGAGATGCTCAGCATACTGAGCATCTCCGGGGGCACCACCGGAGCGGCGCGTCCCCGCGTCGACGACCCTGCCGAGCACTCTGCCGCATCGGGGCCCCCGAGACGAGGGGTCCGGCACGACCGGCCCGCGCGGACAACCGGACAGCAACCACCGGATCCGATCAGGAAGCACCAGCAACGCGCGCCGTCCGCGCTAGGCTGGCGGCATGACGTGGATGGTGACCGGCGGGGCGGGGTACATCGGGTCGCACGTGGTGCGGGCGTTCGGGCAGGTGGGGATCGGCACCGTCTTGCTGGACGACCTGTCGTCGGGGCACCGCGGCTTCGTGCCCCAGGACGTGCCGTTCGTGCAGGGCTCGATCCTCGACACCCCGCTCGTGACCGAGGCGCTCCGGGAGCACGGGGTCACCGGCGTCGTGCACCTCGCGGGGTTCAAGTACGCCGGCGTCTCGGTCCAGCGGCCGCTGCACACGTACGAGCAGAACGTCACCGGCACCGCGCACCTGCTCGAGGCCATGGCCGCGGCCGACGTCCGCCGCATCGTGTTCTCCTCCAGCGCCGCCGTGTACGGCACGCCCGACGTCGACCTCGTCACCGAGGACACCCCGACCGCGCCGGAGTCCCCCTACGGGGAGTCGAAGCTCATCGGCGAGTGGCTGCTGCGCGACCAGGGCCGGGCGACCGAGCTGCACCACACGTCGCTGCGGTACTTCAACGTCGTCGGCTCCGGCACGCCCGAGCTCTACGACACCAGCCCGCACAACCTCTTCCCGCTGGTCCTCGACGCCCTCGCCCAGGGCCGGACGCCGCGGATCAACGGCACCGACTACGCCACGCCCGACGGCACCTGCGTCCGCGACTACGTGCACGTGGCCGACCTGGCCGTCTCGCACGTCGCCGCCGCCCGCGCCCTGGCGGAGGGCCGCGAGCTGCAGCGGGTCTACAACCTCGGCTCCGGGGACGGCGTCTCCGTGCGGGAGATCATGACCGCGATGGCCCAGGGCACCGGCATCGACTTCGAGCCCGAGATCGGCGCGCGCCGCCCCGGCGACCCGGCGCGGATCGTCGCGTCGGGCGAGGCCGCCGCGCGGGACCTCGACTGGGTCATGCGGCACACGCTCACGGAGATGGTCCAGAGCGCCTGGGAGGCGCGGCAGGCGCACTGACGCCCGGGCACGGCGCGGGCACGCCGCGCCGGCGCCCCGCAGCCGCCTCGACCCCGGTCAGCGACCGAGGCGGGACATCCCCTCCGCCAGCACGTCCTCGGACCCCGCGTAGATCCCCTCGGCGCGCGGCCAGTGCACCACCACGTCGGTGAACCCGAGGTCGGCGGCGCGCTCGACGCCCTCGACGAGCGTGTCCACCGACTCCAGGGAGAACACCGGGGCGCCGTCCAGGCTCAGGTACAGGTCCGGGACCCGGCCGTCGGGCGCCTGCCGGGCCGCGACCTCGCGCACCTGCTCGACCATCCCCGCGAGCCCGGTCCACCACGCCTCCTGCGCGGCCGACACCGGGCCCTCGACGTCCTCGGGGGCGAAGAGCGGCCCGTACGTCGCCCAGCCCTGCCCGTACCGGGCGGCGAGCGCCATCGTGCGGGGGCCGTTGGCGGCGATGACGAACGGCGTGCGGGGCCGGGCGATCGTCCCCGGGTGCATCCGCGCGTCGTGCGCCGCGTAGAACGTGCCCTCGTGGTCGGTGACCGGGTGGGTGAGCAGCCGGTCCAGCAGCTCCACGAACTCCTCGAACCGCCGGGTCCGCTCCCCGCGGGTGGGCGCCGGGCCGAGCACCCCCGCGTCGAACCCCTCCCCGCCGGCGCCGAGACCCAGCAGGAACCGGCCCTCCGCCACGTCGTCGAGGCCCATGACGTCCTTCGCGAACGGCACCGGGTGCCGGAAGTTCGGGGACGCCACCCAGGTGCCCAGCCGGATCCGCTCGGTGACCGCCGCAGCCGCGGCGAGCAGCGGCACCGTCGCGAACCAGGGCTCGTCGGCCAGCGACCGCCAGGCCAGGTGGTCGTACGTCCACGCGTGGTCGAAGCCGTACTCCTCCGCGCGCCGCCACACGTGCCGGGCCTGCGCCCAGCGCTCCTGCGGGAGGATCACCACGCCGAGGCGCGGGCGGGCGGGTGCGGGAGCGGCGGCGTCGGTCACGGACGCCAGCCTAGGACCCGTGCTCACGCGTGCGTCCGGGCCTCCCGCGACTCCGGCGGCTCGAGCTGGAACGTGCAGTGGTCGACGTCGAAGTGCCCGGACAGGCACCGGCGCAGGTCGCCGAGCACCCGGCCGGACTCGCCGCGGGCCAGCACGTCCGCCGGCACCTCGACGTGGGCGGACAGCACCGGCACCCCGGACGTGATGGTCCAGGCGTGCAGGTCGTGCACCCCGAGCACGCCAGGGACGCCGCAGATGTGCCGCCGGACGTCGTCGAGGTCCACCCCCGCCGGCGTCGCCTCCAGGAGCACGGCACCGACGTCGCGGAGCAGCGACCAGGCCCGCGGGGCGATCAGGACACCGATCAGCACCGAGGCGATCCCGTCCGCCGCGGCGAAGCCGGTCGTCAGCACGACGACCGCGGCGGCGATCACCGCGACGGACCCGAGCAGGTCGCCGAGCACCTCGAGGTAGGCGCCGCGGACGTTCAGCGACTCCTGCTGCCCGGGGCGGAGCAGCCCCAGGGCCACCGCGTTCGCCAGCAGGCCGACGACCGCGACGGCGAGCATCAGGCCGGCCTCGACGTCCCCCGGATCCGCGATCCGCCGGACGCCCCCGACGACGGCGCCGACCGCCACGACGGTGAGCACCAGCGCGTTCACGAGCGCCGCGAGGATCTCCGCCCGCTGCCAGCCGAACGTCCGCCGGGCCGTGGCCGGACGCCGCGCCAGCGAGGTCGCGACCAGGGCGAGCGTGACGCCCGCGGCGTCGGTGAGCATGTGCCCGGCGTCGGCGAGCAGCGCGAACGACCCGGACACCAGCCCGCCGGCCACCTCGACGACCAGGACGGTCAGCGTGATCGCGAGCACCGCCGCCAGCCGGCCCCGGTGCGCCTGGGCGGCCGTCACCCCGTGGTCGTGCCCGTGCCCGCTTCCCATCGTCGTCCCTCCGTCCGTGCGACCACCCGCTCGGCGGCGCCGAGCAGCTCGTCCAGCTCGGGGTCGGCCAGCGCGTACCGCGTCGCCCGGCCCTCCGGCGTGGCGACCACCAGCCCGGCCGTCCGCAGGGTGGCCAGGTGCGCCGAGACCGTCGACTGCGCGAGGCCCAGGGCCTCCGTCAGCTCGACGACCCGCCGCGACCCGTCCGCGAGCAGGTGGACGAGCGACAGCCGCGTCGGGTCCGCCAGCGCGTGCAGGACCCGGACGACGTCCTGGTGCGCGTGCGCACCACCGGCGCCGGTGTGGTCGTGCAGCACGGGCGGGACCCGTGACTCATCGTTGTTCATCGATGATATCGCTCCTCGTCGCTGAAAGGGAAGGCTACGCCCAGCCGAGCTCGTGCAGCCGGTCGTCGCCGATCCCGAAGTGGTGCGCCACCTCGTGCACCACCGTGACGGCGACCTCCTCGACCACCTCCTCCCGGTCCTCGCAGATCGCGAGCGTCGGACGACGGAAGATCGTGATCCGGTCCGGCAGCGACCCGGCCGCCCAGAACTCCCCCCGCTCCGTCAGGGGCACGCCCTCGTACAGCCCGAGCAGGTCCGGGTCGTCGGCCGGCGCGTCGTCCTCCACCAGCACCACGACGTTGTCCATCTGCGCGCCGAGCTCGGGCGGGATGCGGTCCAGACCGTCCCGCACGGCGTCCTCGAAGTCCTCCAGCGACATGTCGATCACGGGCCCATCTTGGCCGATTTGGGAGTTCGTCGATCCTCCCCGTATGATCGTCACCGGTCTGAAGACGCCTCGACGTCAGGGGCGCAAGCCCCCATCGTCTAGCGGCCCAGGACCCCGCCCTTTCACGGCGGTAGCACGGGTTCGAATCCCGTTGGGGGTACGAGCAGTGCATGTGGAAGAGTAGGTCTCACTACGAGGCCCCGTAGCGCAGTTGGTTAGCGCGCCGCCCTGTCACGGCGGAGGTCGCGGGTTCAAGTCCCGTCGGGGTCGCTCGATCACACCGGTCCATCTGGGCCGGTGTTGTCGTCCGAGGCTCTGTAGCTCAGTTGGTAGAGCGTTCGACTGAAAATCGAAAGGTCACCGGATCGACGCCGGTCGGAGCCACGTCGGAAGCCCCGCTCGCCTCAAGCGACGCGGGGCTTCGTCGTGCCCGGCCTCGCCGTTCCCGGCCCGCTCCTCAGGCCGCGCGGCGCCGCGGGAGCACCGCCGTGAACGTCGCGCCCTCCCCCTCGACGCTCGCGACCTCCATCGCCCCGCCGTGCGCGACGACGATCGACCGGGTGATCGCGAGCCCCAGCCCGACGCCGGGCACGGCGTTCCGGGTGGCGGTCGAGGTGCGGAAGAAGCGGCCGAACAGCCGGTCGACCTCGTCGGCGGGGATGCCCAGCCCGGTGTCCGCCACGGCGATGCGCACGTGGTCGACGCCGGAGGTGACCCGCACGGTGACGGAGCCGCCGGCCGGGGTCAGCTTCAGCGCGTTCGAGACGAGGTTGTCGCACACCTGCGCGAGGCGGCCGGGGTCCGCCCGCAGCGGCACCGGTCCGTCGGGCAGCACCGCGTCGAGCCGCACCCCCGCCCGGTCGGCCACCGGCCGGGACGCGGCCACCGCGCCCCGCGCGATCTCCGCGACGTCGACGTCCTCGAGCGCGAGCGGGAACCCGCCGGCGTCGACGCGCGCCGTGAACAGCAGGTCGTCGACGAGCCGCAGCAGGCGGTGCGCGTTCCGCTCGGCGACCTCGACGGACCGTTCCTGGTCGACGGTGAGGGGGTCGTCGCGGAGCAGCTCCAGGTGCCCGAGCATCGCGGAGACCGGGGTGCGGAGCTCGTGGGAGATCATCCCCGTGAACTGCTCCTGCAGCCGGGCCGCCTCGTGCGCCCGGCTGGCGTCGGTCGCGACGAACAGGTAGCCGACGGGCCGGCCGCCCCCGTCCTGCCGGACCGTGACGGAGACCTGCACCGGGACGGGCGACCCGTTCGCCCGCAGCCACGTCCACTCGGTGACGTCCGGCCGGCCGGGCGCGACGCCGGCCACCAGCGCCTCGAACGGCGTGGTGGTGCCGGTGCGCCGCCACTGCTCGTGCAGCTCGGCGGGCAGCACGACCTCGTCGATCCGCACGCGACCCTGCACCTGGGCGGGGCTGCGCCCCAGCAGGGCGGCGGCGCCCGGGTTCCACACGTCGACCACGCCGTCGAGCCCCGTGCCGATGACCGCCTGCTCGGTGACCGCGTCCAGCACGCTGCGGGTGAGGCGGTCGGCGGAGTGCAGCCGGGCGAGGTGCCCGCGCAGCCGCCGCGCCAGCTCGTTGACCGTGAGCGCCGCGAGTGCGTAGACGAACGGGACGAACACCGCGCGCCCCGGTGCGAGGCCGTCGGTGTCCCCCGTGCCGCCCGCCGGGAGCCACGGCAGCCAGGGCAGCAGCAGCGCGAGGCACGACGCCCCCGCCGCGAGCAGCACGGCCCACCGGCCCGGCTCCGCCGCGATCCAGATCAGCGGCAGCACGAGCATCGCCCCGAACAGGGAGGCGGACCCGCCCGTGCCCGCGCGCAGCAGGCCGATGGCCAGCACCGACAGGAGCGGCACCACGATCGCCCAGCCGTCGCCGGACCCCCAGGCGTCCGGGGCGTCGTCGGCGCCCCGCGGCTGCCGGCGGCGCGCGCGGGAGGGCCGCACCACAGCGAGGACGGCCAGCGCGGTGGCGAGCGCCATCACCGCGCCCGCGGCGAGCACCGTCGCGGCGTCGGTGACCACCGTGTCCGGCGCCACGGCCACGACGACGACGGCCACCACGGACGCCGCCAGGGTCGGCAGGTGCTTGAGCAGCACCGCACGGTCGGCCTTCGGGGCGGCACGCCGGCCCGTCGGCGGGCCGGCGGGCACGCCCCCGAGCGTGCTCACCGCGACCCCGCCCGGGTGGCGCCGCGGTCGTCCGCCGCGCGCAGCGCGCCCGAGCCGATGCCCCCGGTGTCCCGCACGATCTCCAGGGGCTCGACGGCGTCGCCGGTGCCGTGCCGCGACCAGTACCGCGCCGTCGCGCGCACCATCTCCGGGTCCAGGTAGTCCCGGACGGCGGTCTGGGACGCGA
>NZ_CATKPC010000035.1:0-9795 GCF_949769265.1 Cellulomonas endometrii
GCTGCCCGACACGCTGCTCGGCATCCTGCTCAACGCGGTCGGCGCGGCGCTGCTGGTCGTGTGGGTGCTGGTGGCGGTCGCGCAGCTCCGGCTGCGCCCGCGGCTCGAGGAGCAGGCCCGGGCCCGCCGGCCGCCGCTGCGCCGCCGGGGGGGGGGGGGCCCGGGGCGGGCGGGGGGGGGGGCCGCCCGCCCCCCCGGCGGCGGGCCCCGCCGATCCCCGAGCTGCGGCTGCGGCCGCGCGACTGACCCGCTACTTCGAGGACTGCGCGTCCTGGTCCCCGATGTGCCCGGGGGCGTTCGCGGCGAGCACGCGCTGGACGAACGCGCAGTACTCGTCCATGTAGTGGCCCAGGAACTTCGCGGTGTCCTCGTCGTGCACGGCGCCGCCCGGGCCGAACACGGCGGGGTCGAAGTGGACGTACGCCTCGGGGGAGTTCAGCTGCGGCGCGTCCAGGAAGCTGAGCACGCTGCGCATCGAGGACTGCATCACCGCCGTGCCGATCTTCCCGATGGACGCCCCGATGATGCCGGTCGGCTTCCGGGCGAACGAGTTCGTCCCCCAGGGGCGCGACCCCCAGTCGATCGCGTTCTTCAGCGCCCCGGGGATCGACCGGTTGTACTCCGGCGACACGAACAGGATGCCGTCCGCGGACTCGACCGCCTCCTTGAGGGCCCGGGCCTCCGGCGGGTAGTCCGCGTCGTGGTCCGGGCTGTACAGCGGCAGGTCGCGGATGGGGATCTCCCGGAACTCCAGCGCCTCGGGCGCCAGCGCGATCAGCGCCTGCGCGAGCGTCCGGTTGATCGACGTGCTGGACAGGCTGCCGACGAAGTAGCCGATGGTGTACGACATGGCGTCTCCCGGTGACGGACGGCGGCGCCCGGCCGGCCCCGCGCGGCTCGTCCAGCGTGGCACCGGCCGGCGCGAGCCGCGCGCTGCGCCGTCCCCGGCCTCTTCCCGTGGTCCTGCGTAGGTGGTGCGATGGGTGTCTGAGTGGTGCCCGGGACGTCACAGTGCAGTGCTTCACAGGGCGGCGCAGGAGGATCGGTGGAGACCGAGGGTTTCGGGGTGACCGTCGCGGCGGTCCAGCGGTGGCTGCCGCTCGGGCGGGACGTGCTGGTGCGGGGCGACCGCGGGTCGGGCAAGTCGACGGTGCTGCAGGCGCTGCTCGCTGACGCCTCCCGCCGCGGCCTCAACGGCGTGCTGGTGCGCGCGGCGGGGCGCGGTCCGCTGTCGGCGCTGCGGGACCACGCGTCCGCACCGGCGCGCGTGCCCGACGAGCAGACGCTGACGGACTGGCTCGCCGACGAGCTCGGCGGGCGGCGCGGCGTGCTCCTGCTGGACGACGTGGACCGCGTGGACCCCCGCAGCCTCGACGTCGTCCGGCGCGCGCTGGGCCGGACGGCGTCGGTGCTGGTCGCGTCCACGACCGTGGACCCGCTGCGCGCGGCCACCGACGGCATGCGCGACGTGCTGCTCGACCGCCCGCCCGCGGAGGTCCGCGTCCAGCCGTTCGGGTTCCGGGCCGTCGCGAGCCTGCTCACCTCCGTGCTCGGCGCGCCGGCCGACGCGGGCCTCACGTCCTCCGTGCTCGCCCAGACCGGCGGCAACCCGCGCGCGGTGGTGGCGCTCGTGGACGCCGCGCGGGCGGCGGGGGCGCTGAAGCGGGTCGACGGGCTGTGGGTGGAGGACGGCACGCTGGGCGAGGTCCCCGCCGACCCGGTGGTGTTCCTGTTCCTGGCGGGGCTGCCGGAGGCGCTGGTGGAGGCGCTGGAGTTCCTGTCCACCATCGGCCCCGTGCCCGCCGACGTCGGCGCCCGGCTGGTCGACCCCGTCGTCCTGGCCGAGCTCGAGGACCGGGGCCGCGTCGTCAGCCACGACCTGGCCGGGTCCGGGGAGATGCTCGGCGTCGCGCCGCCGGTGCTCGCCCGGGCGCTGCGCGAGCGCGTCGCCCCGTACCGGCGGCGGCAGCTCGCCGAGCGGGTCGGCGCCGAGGCCGGCCCCGCGTTCACCCCCGTGCGCGTCCCGCACGACGACCTGACCGCCGTGCTGCTCGGGGACACCGCGGGGGAGGGCGACGACTACTGGCGCTGGACCGCGGAGCTCGCCGGGCTGGTGCACGAGCGGGCGAGCGTGGAGGAGGCGGCGCGCCGCGCCGCGTGGCTCACCGCACCGACCCTGCGCACCGCCAACGCGTACCTGGCCCTGCTGATGCGGCGCCCCGCGCGGGACCTGCTCGCGGCGGTGTTCGAGGGCACGCATGCGACCGAGCGGGACGGGGACGCGGAGCGGCTGACCTTCGCCTACTACCGGTCGCGGTGGGCCGCGTGGAACGGGGCGTCGCCGGCGGAGGTCGACAGCGGGCTCGCCGCGAGCGGCGCCGACCTGCAGCCGTTCACGCAGCTGCGTGACCTCAAGGAGCGCCTGGCCCGCGAGCTGGCGGAGGGCCGGTCCGCGGACGACGTGGCCGACGAGCCGCCCTCCGACGTGCCGGTGCGGTTGTTCCGGGGGTGGCCCGCGGTCATCCGCGCCGCGGTGCTGCTCGAGGCGGGCCGGCCGGAGCAGGCGCTGCGGGTGTGCGCGGCGAACGACGTGTCCGGCGCCGAGCCCGAGGTCCGGCACTACCTCGCGGCCGTCCAGGGCCTGTCCCTGCTCATGGCCGGCCGGCTCCCCGAGGCGGAGCGGTGGCAGCGGCGGATGCTCGACACCGCGTACGACGAGGTCGACGCGCTGGGCATCCGCGTCCACGCGTGCGTCCTCGGGGAGATCCTCTACTTCTCCGACCAGGCCGGTGCGGCGTGGCGGGTCATCAGCACCGCGCTGCGGATCGGTGCCGCGGGGCCGATCGAGACGACGTTCTACCGGCGCGGCCTGACGCTCGGCGCGGTGCTCCAGGCGCACACCGGCCACCTGACGCTGGCGCAGGTGCTGACCCGGGAGCTCGACAAGACCCCGAGGACGTACCGGCCGCTGGTCCGGTCGCTGCGCGTGGTCGCGCGCATCGCCGCCGCGTCCGCCGCCGGGGACAGCACGACCTCCCGGAACGTCGCCTGGCAGGCCGGCCAGCGGTACGCCGAGGAGGGCCTGCTGCAGCCGGCGCTCATCGCCTGGATCGGCGGCCCGGCGAGCCTCACGCCGGTGCGCGCGCAGCTCGTCCGGGACGTGCTGTCGCGCGTCCACCTGCCGCTGCTGGAGCCGTACGTCCGCCTGCTGCTGGCGGTCGCGGAGGAGGACGTCACCACGGTGGCGGAGCTCCTGCCCGCGGTGCGCGCCGGCGTCACGCCCGGGCTGGTCCGGGCCGCGGAGCAGCTGGTCGGCGTCACCGAGCAGCAGGCGGACGGGTCCCCCGCGACCGGCGGCAGCCAGCGCGTCGAGCCCCTCTCCGTCCGCGAGCGGGAGGTCGTGGCGCTCGCCCGCGACGGGCTGACGAACCGGCAGATCGCGGACCGCCTCAACCTCAGCGTCCGCACGGTGGAGAACCACATGAGCCGCGGTCTGCGGAAGTTGGGCTACGGCAGCCGCGCGGACCTCGCCGACTGGCGGGGGCCCTGACGCGGGATCAGCCGCGGAACGCCGCGAACGCCGACCGCAGCTCGCGCACGTACAGGTCGGGCTGCTCCCAGGCGGGGAAGTGGCCACCCCGCGCGGGCTCGCCCCACGGGCGCGCCGTGGGTCAGCAGCAGCCGGCGTCGCGCCCGCGTGCGGGGAGCGGACGTGCAGCACGGCGGAACGTCGAGGCCGTCGATGCGGGTGCGGCACGCGCCGGCCCCGTTCAGCCACCGCTCTGCCGGGCGCCAGTTGTACCCGTCGGGAACGGCTCGACGCGGGCGTCCATGCTGCAGCACGGTACGCAGCGGGACCGACGCTCCGGCATGCGCCCCTCAATTCGAGCCGCCACCCCTCAGCGGGGAACGCTCCCACCACGCAGCTCCGGGCGCCGGACGCCACTCAACGGCACCGGGGGGCACCGAGGGGTGGTCGGGGACGCCGTAGACAGGGGATGTCGGTGGAGCCCGCAGCGGCTGACGGGTTCCACCGGCGCCCGTGATCGCTCCGGCGCCCGGCGGGCCCCTCGGGCGCCGGAGCCCCTCCCCGCCCGCTGGAGCCCTCCCGCCCGCCGCGCGTCTCCCGGCCCGGGTGATCTCGGTCACGGAGCCCGGTGCGCGACCAGGGACGATGCCCCGAGGCTGTGACCAGCCTGTGTGAGCGTTCACCCGAGCGCATGCCAGGTTGTTGACCGCTGCACCATCCCGGGGCCATAGTTCATTCCCGACGGTGCGCATCGCCTGCCCCCTGCGCGGTGCGCACCGTTGATCACCTTCCCCCCGGCCCCGCGGGCGACGACGCCCCGGGCCGCGCGGCGGCTCCCCTCCCTGCTCCTGACCCGCGAGTTCCGCATGATCACGCGCACGGCGGCGCGTCACGACGCCCCGGCAGCGCTGCGGAGGTTAGCGTTCGACGGGTGAAGGTCCCTGCGCGTCGCCCCGTCCCCGGACAGCCGACCGCCTCCGACGAGGCGGGCGTCCCCACTCCGCGCGCGGACACCCCCGCGACGGGGACCGAGGGCCCCCGCGCCCTGCGCGAGACGGCGCAGACGACGCACGACGGCGAGATCCCCATGCCCGACACCGCCAAGCCCGCCGGCCCCGTCCTCGTCGAGCCGCCGTCGGCCGCCGAGCTGGTCGCCGGCGCCACCAGCACCTGGCGCGCCGCGCTGGTCGAGGCCGCCGGCGGCTCCACGCTCGCCGACGTCGAGCTGCTCGGCGACGCCGCGCTCGACCTGTCCGCGGCGCACCCGTCCGGCATCGCGCAGCTCTTCGCGGGGCGCGAGACGCGGCTGTCGAACCTCGTGCGCGAGGGAGCGGCGCTCGGCACCGCCCGCCGCCGGTCCCGCGCGGTCGCCGCGCGGGCGGCCACGTACGCGCAGCAGTACGGCATCGCCCCGACCTACCTCGCCATCGGCGTCGCGTCGTGGACCGAGCACAGCACCCCCGACGTGGCCACGGACGACGTGGCGGCCATCGCGACCGCGACGATGGACTCCGCGACCCGGCCGGCGGAGGGCGCCGCGGACACCGAGGCGCCGGCGCCCACCGCCCGCAAGGTGCGCGCCCCGGTCCTCCTGCGCCCCGTGTCGCTGACCGCGCGCGGCACAGCGGAGAGCGACTACGAGCTCACGCTGGAGCCGTCGCTCGAGGTGAACCCGGTGCTCGCGCGTGCGCTGCGGGCCCGCGGCGCGCTGCTCGACCCCGGCGCGGTCGCCCGCAGCGCCTTCACCGGCTCGGGCTTCGACCCGCGCGACGCGATCACCCGCCTGACCTCGCTCGGCACCGCGGTCCTCGACGACTTCCAGCTCGTGGACCGCATCGTCGTCGGCACGTTCGTGCACCCCGGGCAGGTGCTGGTCGACGACCTGGACCGGCTGGCCCCCGCGCTGGAGCGGCACGAGGTCGTCGCGGCCCTGGCCGGCGTGGCCGAGGCCGCGCAGCAGCTGACCGTCGCCCTCCCGGAGCCCGTGCGCGGCGACCGCGACCCCGCGCTCGAGCGCGGCGTCGGCGACCTGGACCCCGCGCAGCAGCACGTGCTGGACGTGGTGGCCCGCGGGAACCACGTGTTCGTCGACGCCCCCGCCGACAGCGACGTGACCGGCACCCTCGCGGCGCTGGTGGCGGACGCCGCCGCCGACGGGCGCACGGTGCTGTACGTGCCCGGGCACCGCCGTGCGGCGGTCGCGCTGCGCGAGCGGCTCGAGAAGCTGGGCGTCGGGGAGATCCTGCTCGACGTCGCGCCCGACGCCGCCTGGCGCGCGGCCTCCTCGCGCCGCCTCATGGGCGCGATGACCCTCGACGCCGACCCCGGCGACCCGGCCGCCGCCGCGGAGCTGCGCCGGGCGCTGGTCGAGCGCCGGGAGCGCCTGCGCGGCTACGTCGACGGCCTGCACCAGGTCCGTGCGCCGTGGGGCGCCTCCGCGTACGACGCGTTCCAGGCGCTCGCCCGGCTCACCGCCGAGCGCCCCGCGCCCCGCACCACGGTCCGGCTGCCCGCCGAGGTTGCCCGGTCGCTCGACGCCGACCGCCGCCGCGCCGTCGGGGCCGAGCTCACCGAGGCCGCCGGCGCCGGCGCGTTCACGCTCCGGCCGGTCGACACCCCCTGGTACGGCGCGGCGCTGGTCACCGACGCCGAGGCCGCGGACGCGCTCCGCCGGGCCGAGCGGCTCGCCGGGGACACCGGGCTGCCGGCCGTCCAGCGGCGGATCGCCGAGGTCGCGGAGGTCACCGGGTTCACGCCCGCGACCACCCTGGCGACCTGGGCGGAGCAGCTCGACGTGCTCGGCGGCATCCGCGGGGTCCTCGACGTGTTCCAGCCGCTCGTGTTCGAGCGCAACCCGTCGGACATGGTCGCCGCGACCGCGAGCAAGGCCTGGCGCACCGAGCACGGCACCCCCATGGGGTACTGGCTGCGGCGCCGGCTGCGCAAGCAGGCCAAGGACCTGCTCCGCCCCGGCCGCCCCGTCGCCGACCTGCACGCGGCGCTGGTGGACGTGCAGCGCCAGCGGGAGATCTGGCAGGCGCACTGCCCCGCCGGCGGCTGGCCGCGGCTGCCCGAGGGGCTCGCCGACATCGAGGCCGAGCACCGCGAGGTCCGGGCGGACGTCGACGCGCTCGCCGCCGTGCTCGCGGGCACGCCCGAGGGCGCCGACCTGCTGACGCGGCCCGTCGGGGAGGTGCTCGACCGCGTGACGCGGCTCGTCACCGCCCGCGACAGCCTCACGGACCTCCCGGAGCGCACCCGCCTGGTGCGGTCGCTCGTCGCCACCGGGATCGGGGACCTGCTCGACGACCTCGCGGACCGGCGCGTCCCCGCCGGCCTGGTCGCCGCCGAGCTCGAGCTCGCCTGGTGGAGCACCGTCTTCGAGCAGATCCTCACCGCCGACCCCGCGCTCGCCGGCTACGACGGCCGCACCCTGGGCCGGATCGCCGCCGAGTACCGGGAGCTCGACCTCGCGCACACCGCCGCGCTCGCCGGGCCGGTCCGTGCCCGCGCCGCCGCGCACGTCCGCAACGCCATGGCCGCGCACACCGAGCAGTCCGAGGCGCTGTTCGCCGAGCTCGTCGAGGACCGGCTCACCGGCCTGCGCGAGACGTTCGAGCGGTACCCCGACGTCGCCCGCCGGCTGCGTCCGGTGCTGGCCGCCGCACCCATGCTCGTGCCGCAGGTGCTGCCGGCCACCCGCACCGTCGACCTCGTCGTGCTCGACGCCGCCGCCCACCTGCCCGTCGAGGTCGCCCTGCCGGCCCTCGCCCGCGGCCGGCAGGTCGTCGTCGTCGGGGACCGGCGCTGCGCGTCCGGCACCGCGGTCCGCGAGCTCGCGGACGTGCTGCCGACCGTGCACCTGCGCGCGGACGCGTCCCGCCGCGACCCGTACCTCACCGCGTTCCTCGCGGCCCACGGCTACGGCGACGTGCTGTCCCCGACGCCGCTGCCCACCAGCGTCGCGACCGTCGGGCACCACCTCGTCGACGGCACGGGGATGCCCGACGCCTCGGGCGCCGTGCAGAGCACCCGCGCCGACGTGGACCGCGTCGTGGAGCTCGTCATCGAGCACGCGCTGACGCACCCCGAGGAGTCGCTGGCCGTCGTCACCGCCTCCGCCCTGCACACCGCCCAGGTGCGGGAGGCCGTGCTCGCGCAGGTCCGTGACTCGCCGTCCCTGGCGGCGTGCCTCGACGGGTCCCGGCCGGAGCCGTTCGTCGTCACCGACCTCACCAACGTGGCCGGCCTGCGCCGCGACGCGCTGATCCTGTCGCTCGGGTTCGGCCGCACCCCGCACGGGCGGGTCCTGCACCGGTTCGGGCCGATCAGCGGGCCCGGCGGCGACGCGCTGCTCCTGGCCGCGCTCGGCGTCACGCGGCACCGGCTGGACGTGGTGTCGTGCTTCGCCTTCGCGGACATCGACCCCGAGCGGCTGCGCGGCCCCGGCCCCCGGCTGCTCGGCGACCTGCTGCGGTTCGCCGAGCGGCGCGCCGCGGGGGAGACGGACCTGGCGATCGCGGAGCCGCCGGCCGAGGCGGACCCCGCGGCCGAGCCGGATGCCGCGGCCGGCGCCGCCGACCCCGCCGCCGAGGAGGTCAAGGCCCCGGCGGTCGCCGAGGAGGTCAAGGCCCCCGCCGAGGAGCGCGCGCCCGACCGGCTCGTCGTCGACCTCGCGGAGCGGCTGTGGCGGCACGGCCTGGTGGTCGAGCTCGACCACGGCCTGCCCGGTGGCCTGCACCTGCCGCTCGCGGTCGGCCACCCGGACCTGCCCGGGGAGCTGCTGGTCGCGGTGCTCACCGACGACGACGCCTACCTCGGCGAGCCGAGCGTCCGCGTGCGGGACCGTCAGGTGGCCGAGCGGCTCGAGCGGCTCGGCTGGAGCGTCCTGCGGGTCTGGTCCGCCGCCGCGTTCCTCGACCCGGAGGCGGAGGTCGACCGGATCCGCCGCGCGCTGCACGCGGTCGCCGACCGCCGCGTCGCGCAGGCGCGGGCCGAGCGGGAGCGCGGCCTGCTGCACATCCCCGCGGCTCCGCTGCTCGACGACGACGGCACCGGCCCCGCGCCGACGCTCACGGGGATGGGCGTGCTGCCTGACGCGGGCCTGCCCGTGGGTGGCGGCGCACGGTCCGACGAGCCGCGCCGCCCGGCGACCGGTGTCGTGCCGGCGGTGCCCGCGGGCGCCGACGCCGCGCAGGGCACGGGCCCGACCGGCGGCCCCGCGGGCGACGGGAGCGCCTGGAGCGCCCCGGCCGCGCCCGCGTCCCCGACCGGACACGGCTCGGCCGCGTCGTCGTCCGTCGCGGCGTCGCCGGTCGCGCCGGCCACCGCCGCGGACATCCCCGGCGTCATGGAGGCCGCGGCGCCCATGACCGGTGCGGTGCGCGCGGTGCAGCCGACGCTCCCGGTCCCCGGCGGTCCCCGGCCGGACGTCCGGCCCGGCCTGCCGGTCAGCGCCTACTCGGACGACCAGCTCGACGACCTCGTCGCGTGGCTCGTGTCCGACGGGGTGGAGCGCACCCCGGACGAGCTGGCCGCGGCGCTCCGGCGGGAGCTCGGCATCGCGCGCCGTGGGGCCCGGGTGGACTCGGTGGTCGGCGCGGCGGTCCAGCGCGCGACGGGCACCGCCGGCCGCTGACCCGCGCGCCTCGACGCGCGGCCGGGGCTCCCGCGCCGCCTCGACGCACCGCGGGGTGGAACGTTCCGACGGACACGCGCACGGCGTGTCGGTCCGAACGTTCCACCCGGGGCAGGTCAGGGGGGCAAGGGGGTCACGAGTGCGCCGCGCGGTGCGGGTCAGGGGGTCACCAGTGCGGGGGGACGTCCCGGAGCAGGCGGTCGTCGTTCGACTCGGAGCGCTCGTCGCCCCAGCCCGTGTCGGAGTCGTCCGCGCTGCGGTCGGGGATCAACGGCGCGTCGTCGACCGGGGGACGCGGGCGGTCCGTGCCCGCCGGCTGCGGCTCGGAGGAGAGAGTGCTCACGACCCCCATCCTCCCACCGGCGGAGGACGGCCGAGCAGCCGGACGCCGGGGTCCCGTCAGGCGACGGGCGGGTGCGGCGGGGCGCCCCCGCGGCCCCCCCCCCCCGCGCCGCCCGGCGCCGCCCCGGCCCCCCGCCCGCCCCCCCCCCCGGCCCCCCCCCCGCCCCCGCCCCCCGCCCCCCCCCCCCCCGCCCCCCCCGCCCCCCCGCCCGCCCCCCCCCGCCCCCCGCCCCCCCCCCCGCCCCCCCCCCCACCCCCCCCCCCCCCCCCCCCCGGGGGGGGCCGC
>NZ_CATKPC010000036.1:0-9515 GCF_949769265.1 Cellulomonas endometrii
CCCGCGTGGTCACACCATCCGAACTCGGCCATGTGCGTGCCACCGGTCCTCCACGGACGGGTCGGCGTGCAGAGTCTGCGTCCCGGGCTGTGGTGCTCCGGACGGGTGCGCCCCGATCAGGGGCGGGGAGGCCGCGGGGCGGGCCGGCCCGCTCGCGGGCCCCTCCCGTGCGGGCCCCCCCCCTCCCCCCGCCCCGCCCGGGCGGCCGGCACCGGCGCGCGCACCGGTCGGTAGGGTCGGGCGGGTGAAGATCCTCGTCGTCGGGACCGGCGCCCGCGAGCACGCCCTGGCCCTCGCCCTCTCCCGCGACCCCCAGGTCACCGAGCTGCACGCGGCCCCCGGGAACCCCGGCATCGGCGGCCTCGCCACCCTGCACGCGGTCGACCCCCTCGACGGTGCGGCCGTCGCCGCCCTCGCGACGTCGCTCGGCGCGGACCTGGTCGTCGTCGGGCCGGAGGCGCCGCTCGTCGCCGGTGTCGCCGACGCGGTGCGCGAGGTCGGGATCCCCGTGTTCGGGCCCAGCGCGCAGGCCGCCCGGCTCGAGGGGTCGAAGGCCTTCGCGAAGGAGGTCATGGCCGCCGCGGGCGTCCCCACCGCCGACCCCGTCGTGGTGACCGACCCCGCCGAGGCAGGCGCCGCGCTCGACACCTTCGGCGCCCCGTACGTCGTCAAGGACGACGGGCTCGCCGCTGGCAAGGGCGTCGTCGTCACCGAGGACCGGTCCGTCGCGCTCGAGCACGCCCTCGCGTGCCTCGCCAAGCCCGGCGGCCGCGTCGTCGTCGAGGACTACCTCGACGGGCCCGAGGTGTCCCTGTTCGTGCTGTCGGACGGCACCCACGTCGTGCCGCTCGTCCCCGCGCAGGACTTCAAGCGCGTCGGGGACGCCGACACCGGCCCGAACACCGGCGGCATGGGCGCGTACTCCCCGCTGCCGTGGGCGCCGCCCGGCCTCGTCGACGAGGTCGTCGCCCAGGTCGCCCAGCCCACCGTCGACGAGATGGCCCGGCGGGGGACGCCCTTCGTCGGCGTCCTGTACTGCGGCCTCGCGCTGACCAGCCGCGGCACCCGGGTCGTCGAGTTCAACGCCCGGTTCGGCGACCCGGAGACCCAGGTCGTGCTCGCCCGGCTCGTCACGCCGCTCGCGGGCGTGCTGCTCGCCGCCGCCACCGGGTCGCTTGCCGACCAGTCGCCGCTCGAGTGGCGCGACGACGCCGCCGTGACGGTGGTCGTCGCGTCGTCCGGGTACCCCGAGGCGCCGCGGACCGGGGACGTCATCACCGGGCTGGACGAGGCCGGCGCGCTGCCCGGGGTGCACGTGCTGCACGCAGGGACGGCGGCCGGGGCCGACGGGGCCGTGCTGTCCGCGGGCGGTCGCGTGCTGTCCGTGGTGGGCACGGGGGCGGACCTGGCCGCGGCGCGGGACGCGGCGTACGCCGGGGTGCAGCGCATCGGGCTCGACGGGTCGCACCACCGGTCGGACATCGCGCGGGCGGCCGCGGAGGGCTGATTCGGCTCTCTGCTGGGGCGGGCTCGCTCGGCGAGCGGGTGCCGAGGCGTCCCCAGGCGCGGGGTGGGTGCGTCGTCCCCAGGGTGCGGGGTCCTGGGCGGTCGGCTGCCGGAGGTGGTCCCTACCGTGCTCGTATGCCCGATGACCTGCCGGAACGCGCCTCCGAGTCGACTGCCGTCGACACGGCGTGGGGTGAGCACGCCGCGTGGACGGACGCCGAGCGCGCGTTCCTGCGGCGGCTGACGGGCACCCCGACCGGCTCCCCGCTCGTCGCGGTCCTGGAGGGGTTGGAGGCCGACGGGCTCGACGCGCTCGGCGGGTTCGAGCGGGTGGAGGTCGTCGCAGCGGCGGCCCGGCTGGAGGCGTGGGCCCACGCCCTGAAGGCGCGTGCGGCGGCGGCCCTCGACCGGCACGAGTCGATGCGCGCGCCGGTCGGGCGGATCCCCGCAGGTGCGGCGTTCGTGTCGCGGAACATCACCGCGGCGACCCTCGCGATGCGCCTCCAGTGCTCACCCCGCGAGGCGGACACGCTCGTCCGCGAGGGCGTGTCCTACGGGCAGGCGCTGACCGCGACGGGCGAGGCGCTGGCGGCCGGGACCATCGACGTGCCCCGCGCGCGGGCGCTGGTGACGCGGCTGTGGGACCAGATGCCTCACGTCGCCGCCCACGTCGAGGACGAGGTGCTGCCCCGCGCCGGCGGCCGGACCTCGTTCCAGGTCCGGCAGGACGTCGAACGCGCCCTCAGCACCGTGGACCCCGAGGGCGCGGCCGACCGGCACCGGGTCGCTCAGCAGGGCCGGTGCGTCGGTCGGCCACAGGTCCGCCCGGACGGGATGGCGGCGTTGTGGGTGCTGCTGCCGGCGGTGCGGGCGGTGCAGGTCGACGCGGTGCTGGAGGCCGCGGCGCGCACCGCCCGGTCGGCGGGTGACCCGCGGACCCTGGAGCAGCTGCGCGCCGACGGGCTGTGCGACCTGGTCCTGGGTGGGCCCGGCGAGGCGACCGCCGCGGACTCGACGGTGCCGGCGGTCCCGCTTTCGCAGCGTCCCGGCGATGACGAGCTGCCGGCGGAGGGCGCCACCGCCGGCCCGGCGCGCGCGCGTACCCCGCGTACGCACGTGCTGGTGACGGTGCCGCTTTCCACCCTGATCGGGGTCGACGACCAGCCCGGCGACCTGGCCGGGTACGGGCCGCTCGACGCGGTGCAGGCCCGGGCGATGGCGTGGGGCGGGACCTGGCAGCGGCTGGTCACCGACCCGCTGTCCGGCACTGTTCTCGACGTGGGACGCACGCGGTACCGACCACCGGCGGCCCTGGACGAGCACGTGCGCTACCGCGACCGGACCTGCACCGCACCGGGCTGCACCGTGCCCGCCGACCGCACCGACCTCGACCACACCGTCGAGTACCACCCCCACGACAGCGACACCGACGGCGACCCCGACGCCGCCCGGGCCCTGGGCACCACCAGCGCCGACAACCTCGGCCCAGCGTGCCGGCACCACCACCGCCTCAAGACCGAGACCGCGTTCACCCTCGCCCAGGTCGAACCCGGCCTGTTCGCCTGGACCGACCCCACCGGCCACACCTACCTCGTGCGACCCGGCACCGACGACCCCGTCCACCACGTCACCGGCCCCGCAGACACCGACGGGCCACCCCCGTACTGAGGGGCGGCCGGGTCCGCGGAGGGTCTCAGACCAGGGTCAGCACGCCCAGCAGCAGCACCGCGAGACCCAGCACCATCGACACCCCGATCAGCACCAGGTGCACGGTCAAGAACCGCGTGGCGCGGCCCTGCGCGTCCCGGGACCGCGGGTCCTTGACGATGCGGGCGCCGAACCGGGGCCAGACGAGCAGGTTCCACGCCCCCGCGACGAGCAGGACCACGGACCAGGCGACAGGGAGCTCCATGCCGGCGAGTATGCCTGCCCGCTGCCCGCTGCGGACGGCACTGCAGGCGCCCCGTCAGCCTGCGGCAGGATGTGCGCATGACCGCACCCGCGCTGCCCGGCTGGACGCACACCTACTCCGGCAAGGTCCGCGACCTGTACGTCCCCGACACCACGCAGCCCGAGGGCGCGGCGGTCACCGAGAAGCACGGGGACGTCGTGCTGGTCGTCGCGAGCGACCGCGTCAGCGCGTACGACCACGTCCTGAGCCCCGGCATCCCCGACAAGGGCGTGGTGCTCACCCAGCTCAGCCTGTGGTGGTTCGACCAGCTCGCCGACCTGGTCCCGAACCACGTCGTCAGCGCGTCCGCGCCGGAGGTGCCCGCGCCGGTGCTCGGGCGCGCGATGGTGTGCCGGCGACTGGACATGTTCCCGGTGGAGTGCGTGGTGCGCGGGTACCTGACGGGTTCGGGGCTGGTGGAGTACCGGTCGAACGGCGCGGTGACGGGCATCCCGCTCCCGGCGGGCCTGGTCGACGGCTCACGGCTGCCGGAGCCGATCTTCACGCCCGCGACGAAGGCGGAGGTCGGCGAGCACGACGAGAACGTGAGCATCGACGTGGTGGCGGACAGTCTGGGCAGGGAGCGCGCCGAGGAGCTCCGCGACCTGAGCCTGGCGGTGTACGCGCGGGCCGAGCGGGTGGCTCGGGAGCGGGGTGTGATCCTCGCGGACACGAAGCTGGAGTTCGGGCTGGACCCGGCGACGGGGGCGGTGACGCTCGGTGACGAGGTGCTCACGCCGGACTCGTCGCGGTTCTGGCCGGCGGACGCCTGGGAGCCGGGGCGGGCCCAGCCGAGCTTCGACAAGCAGTTCGTCCGGGACTGGCTGACGTCCGACGCGTCGGGGTGGGACCGGGCGGCCGACACGACCCCGCCGAGCCTGCCGACGGAGGTGGTGGAGCGCACCCGTGCCCGCTACCTGGAGGCGTTCGAGCGCCTCACCGGGTCGCCGCTGGCGCTCTGACCTGGGGGCCGCTCGGCGGGCGGGACTTGGTCCGGACGGACGCAAGCCATAGGTTAGGCTTGCCTCATTGTTGCGGCGCCGACGTCGGTCCGTGAGCCTGGGGCTCCACCGGCGCGGCCGCCCATCGCCCATTCGGATCGGAGCACCCTCGTGCACGCTCGCACGTCCCTCCCGCGCCCGGCAGCACGCCGTGGCCTGGCCGCCGTCGCCGTCGTCGGCGCGGCCGCCCTCCTGCTGACCGCCTGCGGCAGCGACGACACCACGGATGACAACACCACGGCCGGCACGGACGACGCCGCCGCTGCGGAGGACGCGTTCCCGGTGACGATCGAGTCCTCGCTGGGCGAGGCGACGATCCAGGAGAAGCCGGAGCGCGTGGTCGCACTCGGCTGGGGTGCGGCGGACATCGCGTACTCGCTGGGCACGCTGCCGGTCGGCATCGAGAGCGACGACTGGGCGGGCGACGAGGACGGCTACCAGCCGTGGTTCCGCGAGGCCGTGGAGCAGGACGGCGAGGAGCTCCCGGAGACGATCACGATGTACCCGGAGCTGGACGTCGAGGCGATCATCGGCCTGGAGCCGGACCTGATCCTGGCGCCGCAGTCGGGCATCGACCAGGCGACGTTCGACCAGCTGTCGGACTTCGCGCCGGTCGTGGCGTACCCCGGTGAGCCGTGGGCGACCTCGGTCGAGGACCAGATCACGATCGCCGCGGAGGCGCTGGGCGAGCCGGAGAAGGGCGAGGAGCTCATCGCCGGGATCCAGGCCGAGTACGACGCGGTCAAGGAGGAGCACCCGGAGTTCGCGGGCGTGACCTACGCGTACGTCTACGGCGGGGACCAGCCGGGTTCGCTCGGCGTCTACATGCCGGGTGACACGCGCGTCGCGCTGCTGACGAGCCTGGGCCTGGAGCTCGCACCGTCGGCGGCGGGCCTGGAGCCCGACGAGGGCGCGTACTACGCGACGCTGGGCCTGGAGAACGCGGACGTGCTGGACGACGTGCAGGTGCTGTTCACCTGGTTCAACGACGAGGACGAGCAGGCGGCCACGGAGGCGCAGCCGCTGTGGCAGCAGATGCCGGCGTTCGCCTCGGGTGCCTACCTGCCGATGATCGACCGGCAGCTCGGCATGGCGGTCACGGTCGCCACGCCGCTGAGCGTGCCGTACGCGCTCGACGCCTACGTCCCGCAGATCGCCGAGGTCGTCGCGAAGGTCTCCTGACCTTCCGACCACTCCAGCCACCGGCCCCGGCCGGGAACGGACCTGCCGACAGTGACCGCGACCGTCACCGCACCGCGAGCCCCGCGCACCTCCGCGCGGGGCTCGCGGTCGCGCGCGTGGGCGCTGGCGCTCGGGCTGGTGGTCGCGGCGGGGCTGCTGGTGCTCGCGTGCGGCGTGAGCGTCGCCGTGGGCTCGAAGTCGGTGCCGCTCGGTGACGTGTGGTCGGCGTGGCTGCACCCGGACGACGGCTACACGTCGGCGGTGGTGCAGTCCCGGCTGTCCCGCACGGCGCTGGGGGTGCTCGCGGGCGCCGCGCTGGCCGTCTCGGGCGCGGTGATCCAGGGCCTGACGCGCAACCCGCTCGGCGACCCGGGTCTGCTGGGCGTGAACGCGGGCGCGTCGGCGTCGGTCGTCATCGTGACGGCGCTGGCGGGCGGGACGGCGGGCCGGTCGGTGTGGGCGGCGATCCCGGGCGCGGTCGTCGCGACGGTGGCGGTCTACGTGATCGGGTCGGGTGGCCCGCGGGGCAGGGCCACGCCGGTGCGGCTGGTGCTGGCCGGTTCGGCGATCGCCGCGGTGCTGGTGGCGCTGGTCCAGGCGATCACGCTGGCGGACCCCGAGGTGTTCTCGACGTACCGGTTCTGGGTGATCGGGTCGCTCGCGGGCCGGCCGGAGGGCACGGTGGGTCTCGTGCTGCCCTACGTGGTCGCGGGGCTCGTGCTGGCGGCGCTGCTGGCCCGCGGGCTGAACGCGCTGGCGCTGGGCGAGGAGACCGCGACCGCCCTCGGTCTGAACGCCGGCCGGACCCGCGCCCTCGCCGGGGCGGCGGCCACGCTGCTCGCCGCGGCCTCGGTCGCCGCGGTCGGGCCCGTGGCGTTCGTCGGGCTGGCGGTGCCGCTGGTGGTCCGCTCGTTCACCGGGTCGGACCACCGCTGGCTCCTCCCGTACGCCGCGGTGCTCGGACCGGTGCTGCTGCTCGCCGCCGACGTGGTCGGACGTGTCGTGGCGCGCCCCGGCGAGCTGATGGTCGGGGTGGTCACGGCGTTCGTCGGCGCCCCGTTCCTGGTGATGGCCGTGCGGCAGGGGCGGGTGGGACTGTGACCACGACGACGGCTCCGGCCCGCACGCCCGCACCCGGCGCCGCCCCGCGCCCGCAGGTGGCGCGACGCCGGCCGGTGATCCGCGTGAACCGGCGGGCCGTCGTGGTGTCCGCGGTGGCGCTGCTGGCCGTGCTGGTGCTGGCGGTCGTCTCGATCTGGGTGGGCGATCTCGGCATCAGCCCGCTCGAGCTGCCGGCGGTGCTGGCGGGCGAGGGATCGAAGGCCCAGGACTGGGTGCTCTGGTCGAACCGCGCGCCGCGGATCGGCGTGGCGATCGGCGCGGGCGCGGCCTTCGGGATCGCGGGGTCGATCTTCCAGAGCGTGACGCGCAACCCCCTCGGCAGCCCGGACGTGATCGGGCTCGGCGCGGGCGCGGCGGCGGGTGCCGCGGCGGCGACGCTCGTCTGGCCCGGGCTGGTCCCCGGTCCGGTGGGCGCCCTGATCGGGGCCGGGGTGGCCGTCGGGCTGGTGCTCCTCGGCGCCGGCCGCGGGGTGAAGGCGCCGTTCCGGATGGTCGTGGTCGGCATCGCGATCGGCGCGATGGCGCTGGCGTTCGTGCAGCTCGCGCTCGCCCGCGCGACCACCGAGGAGGCGCAGGTGGTCGCCGCGTGGCTCAACGGCAGCCTCCTGTCCCGCAACGCCGGCCACGTCCTCACGATCGCGCTCGCGCTGGTGGTGCTGGCGCCGTGCGCGCTGGCCCTCACGCGGCGGCTGCAGCTCGTGGAGATGGGCGACGACGCGGCGACCGCCCTGGGCGTGCACCCCGGGCGCACCCGGTCGCTCGCGATCGCGGTGGGCGTGGCGCTGACCGCCGCCGCGGTGAGCGTGTGCGGCCCCGTGTCGTTCATCGCGCTGACCGCGCCGCAGATCGCCCGCAGGGTCACCCGCTCGACGGGCCCCGGCATGGTGGCCGCCGCCTGCACCGGTTCGGTGCTCCTGGTCGGGGCCGACCTGCTCGCCCAGCACGCGCCGTGGGGCGTGCAGTACCCCGTCGGGGTGCTGACCGCGCTGCTCGGTGGTTCGTACCTCGCGTACCTCCTGGTGCGCGAGTGGAGGAAGGGGACGGCATGACCGCCACGCCCACGACGGCTCCGGCCGCCACCGCGACGGCGCCGCTGGCGACGGACGGGGTCACGCTCGCGTACGACCGCCTGGTCGTCGCCGAGGACCTGACCGTGGAGATCCCCGCGGGATCCTTCACCGTGATCATCGGCCCGAACGGCTGCGGGAAGTCGACGCTGCTGCGCGCGCTGGCCCGCACGCTGAAGCCGCGCGCCGGCCGCGTGCTGCTCGACGGGGCGCCGATGGACGGGATGCGGACCAAGGCGATCGCGCGGCGCCTGGCCCTGCTGCCCCAGAGCCCCATCGCCCCGGAGGCGATCACCGTGGGCGACCTCGTCGCCCGCGGCCGGTACCCGCACCAGGGGCTGCTGCGGCAGTGGTCGCCCGAGGACGCGCGCGCGGTCGACGCGGCGATGGGGGCCACGGAGGTCACGGACCTCAAGGAGCGGTTCGTCTCGGACCTCTCCGGCGGCCAGCGCCAGCGCGCGTGGCTGGCGATGGCGCTGGCGCAGGAGACGGACCTGCTGCTGCTCGACGAGCCGACGACGTTCCTCGACATCGCGCACCAGTACGAGGTCATGGACCTGTGCGCCCGCCTGCACGAGGAGGGCCGGACGCTCGTGGCGGTGCTGCACGACCTCAACCAGGCCGCCCGGTACGGCTCGCACGTCATCGCGATGAAGGACGGTCGCGTCGTCGCGCAGGGCCCCGCCGAGGAGGTCGTCACGGAGGCGCTGGTGCGCGACGTGTTCGGCCTCGCGGCGCGCGTCGTCCCGGACCCGGAGACCAGCACGCCGATGGTGGTGCCGGCAGCCCGGAACGCGCACGTGCACCACGGGGCCCAGGAGGCCTGACCGAGCGGTCTCGCCCGGCTCGGCCGTCAGGCCGGGGCGAGGACGACGACCGGCTCGGAGGTCGGGGCGTCCGAGCCGCCGGTCGGCTCGACGGTCAGCGCCAGGGCGTCCCCGGTGCGGAACGCGTCGGTGCGGATCTCCAGGCTGCCGTCCGACACGGTGGTCGTGGCGTCGGGGACCGGCACGCCGTCCCGCATGACCCACAGCTGGTAGACCCGGTCGGCGCCGGGGTCGTCGACGCCGGTCGCGGTGACGAGCGCGGCGTCGGCGGTGACCACGGCGACGGCGGTGCCGCCGGTCGTGACCTCCGCGGCGGCGACGCGGGCTCCGGGCTCGGCGAGCAGCTCGGTGAGGCGGTCCGCGCGCGCCTGGGCGTCGGCGGCGCGCTGGCTCTCCCGCCACGCGAACGTGCTCGGGATCGCCACCGCCGCGAGGACGGCGAGGGTGGCGACGACCGTCCGCCAGGTCCGTCGCCGGCGGGCGGCGGTGCGGCCGGCGGGCCGGGTCGCCGGGGAGCGGTCGGCGGGACGGGAGGGCGGTCCGACGGTGGACGGACCCGGGTGCGCCTCGCCCGGCTGCGGTCCCACGGCATGGGGTGCGGCGACGTGGGGTGCGGCGACGTGCGGTCGCGCCGTGGCGTCCGCGCCGGGAGCACGAGTACGCGCGGCGCCGTCCTCCTCGGTCCGAGCGGAGCCGCCCTGCCCGGCGGCGTCCCGCCCGGCGTCGCCCTGCCAGCTGTTCCGGACCGCCCGGGCTCTTGACCTCGACCACCTGCATCGTGCGAGCCTACGCACCGTGTCGTCGCTGGACACAGCGGATGAATCGTCCCGTTGCGCTCATGTCGGGGCGGGAGAGCGCC
>NZ_CATKPC010000037.1:0-7150 GCF_949769265.1 Cellulomonas endometrii
GCGGGAGGCAGTGCGTCAAGGCCGGTTGACACCGGCGCTCGTGTCAAGCAAGGTTGACGCATGACGAGCACCGACCGCCCCGGCGACGCCGCCGGCACCCTGGCCGCCGCAGCGGCCGGCGACCCCAGCACCGGACTGCGCGCCGTGCGCTCCCTGCGCGTGCTCGCCGACCGGCTCGAGGCCCTCCAGGTCGCCCGGGCCCGCGAGCTCGGCTGGTCCTGGCAGGACATCGCGGACGCGCTCGGCGTCAGCCGCCAGGCCGTCCACCAGAAGCACCACCGCCGCTGACCCCCGCACGACCGAGGAGACCGTCATGTTCGAGAGGTTCACCGCCGGCGCCCGGCAGTCCGTCGTCCAGGCGCAGGAGATCGCCCGCGACCTGGGCGACACCCGCATCACCCCCGCACACCTCGTCGTGGCGGTCGCCTCCGTCGACGACCCGGCCGCCGCCGCGCTCGCGGCGCACGGGGCGGACCGGCAGACGCTGCTGGACCGGTTCGACCGCGACGGCCTCGACCCCGCGGCGCTCGCCGCCCTGGGCATCGACCTGGACGCGGTGCGCCGGCAGGCGGACACCGTGTTCGGCGCGGGCGCGCTGGACCGGGCCGACACGCGCGGCCGCCGCCCGACCGGGCACCTCCCGTTCACCCGGGAGGCGAAGAAGACCCTGGAGGTCGCGCTCCGCGAGGCGATCCGGCTCGGGCACAAGCGGATCGAGGCCGGGCACGTGCTGCTCGCCGTGGTCCGGCTGACCGACACGGACGGCCACGCGCTGCTGCTCCGGTGCGGCGTCGACCCCCGCGCGCTGGCGGCGGACGTCACGTCCCGGATCGCGGCGAGCACCGCGGCCTGAGTCCCGCACCGCCTGGCTCGGCAACGGCGGGCGGGCCCGCGGGTCAGGCGGCCCGGACCGCGGGCCAGGCGGGCGGGTGCGCGGGTCAGGCGGTCGGGACCGGGTAGCCCTCGGACGGCTGCACGACCACGAAGCCCGGGCCGTGGAACGCGTACTGGAACGCCTCGCCGGAGCCGCCGCGCAGCATCGAGCTCATGTTCATGCTGGACACCACGCCGGGCGTGAGGTTCGCCGACCAGCACACGGCGGCGTTCGGGTCGACGAACGTCGGCTGCTGCGAGCAGTCCAGGATCATCGGCTGGCCGTGCGACGTGAGCGCGACCATGCCGTGCCCCTGGATCAGGGTGTTGAAGAACCCGCCGGTCATCATCCCGGCGCCCTTCGTGCGGTGGATGTCCCACTGCAGCTCCGCGTCGAGCACCAGCAGCGACGAGCCGCCGACGCTGATCGCGTCGCCCTCGAGCTGCAGCAGGAAGACGTGCTCGGCGGCGCGCGCGAAGAACACCTCGCCGGGGCCGGACACCCGCATCAGCGCCTGGTCGTCGGCGCTGACCGCGCGCTTCACGAACCGGGCCAGCGAGCCGGACGACTCGTGGTGGAACTGCACCTGGCCCTGGTGGGCGACCATCGCGCCCTTCGCCGCGAGCACGTCCGGGCCGAGCGTCACCTTGAGCATCTTGTCGCTCTGGAGGGCGTAGCGGTCGGCGGTCTGGACCTCGGTGTTGACCTGGTCGAACAGGGGGCTGCGCATGACCCGATCATGCCGGACACGCGTCCCCGGGTCGTCCGTCTCGCGACGGATCCGCCTCAGAGCTTCGTGACCGGCGAGTACCGCAGCAGCAGCCGCTTCGTGCCCTCGGAGCCGAAGTCGACCTTCGCCACCGCGTTCGGGCCGCCGCCCTCGACCAGCACCACGGTGCCCAGGCCGTACGCGTCGTGCGTCACCCGGTCGCCGACGGCCAGCGTCGGGATGGCCGAGTCCGGGCGCGGGGTCGCGGAGCCGAAGGTGGCGCCGCCGGAGCCGGGGGCCTTCTTCGGGGCGGCGTCGGCCGCCCGGGAGGCCGCCGAGCTCTTCTTCCAGCTGCCGGAGCCTCCGGAGCCGCCGGACCCGGAGCCGTAGCCGCCGGAGCCCGCCGCGTACCCGGACCGCCCGCCGAGGAACCCGCCCGGGCCGCGGAGCCGGTCGTTGCTCGACTCCCGGCGGCGCCAGTCCAGCAGCTCGTCCGGCAGGTCGTCGAGGAACCGGCTCGGCGGGAACTCGTTCGGCACGCCCCACGCGGTCCGCACCGCGGCGCGGGAGATGTACAGGCGCTGGCGGGCGCGGGTCAGGCCGACGTAGGCCAGGCGCCGCTCCTCCGCCAGCTGGTCGGTGTCGGCGAGCGACCGCATGTGCGGGAACGTGCCGTCCTCCATGCCGGTGAGGAACACCACGGGGAACTCCAGGCCCTTCGCGGTGTGGAGCGTCATGAGCGTGACGACGCCCTGGTCCGGCTTCGCGTCGTCCCCGCCGTCGTCGGACGGGATCTGGTCGGAGTCGGCCACGAGGGACACGCGCTCGAGGAAGTCCGCGAGGTCCCCCTCGGGCTCGGCCTGCTCGAACTCGCTCGCGACGGCGTGCAGCTCCGCGAGGTTCTCCACGCGGGTCTGGTCCTGCGGGTCCTCGCTGGCGCGGAGCTCCGCGAGGTAGCCGCTGCGGTCCAGGACGACGCTGAGGATCTCGGACGGGCCGGCGCCGGACTCGGCGAGCGCGCGCAGGTCGGACATCATCTCGGCGAACGCCCGCAGCCCGGTGACCGCGCGGGTGCCGAGCCCCGGCACCTCGTCGACGCGGTCGAGCGCGGCGCCGAACGAGATCCGCTCCCGCTCGCCGAACGCCGCGACCATCGACTCGGACCGGTCGCCGAGCCCCCGCTTGGGCACGTTGAGGATCCGGCGCAGGTTCACGTCGTCGTCGGGGTTCGCGATGGCCCGCAGGTACGCGACCGCGTCCTTGATCTCGCGCCGCTCGTAGAAGCGCGTGCCGCCGACGACCTTGTACGGCAGGCCGACCCGGATCAGCACCTCCTCCAGCGCGCGGGACTGCGCGTTGGCGCGGTAGAAGATCGCGACGTCGCCGGGCCGCACGCCGTCGGAGTCGCCGAGGCGGTCGATCTCCTCCGCGACGAACCGCGCCTCCTCGTGCTCGTTGTCCGCGACGTAGGCGACGATCTTCGGGCCGGAGCCGGAGTCGGTCCACAGGCGCTTCGCCTGACGGCCCGGGTTCCGGCTGATGACCGCGTTGGCGGCGGACAGGATGTTCTGCGTGGAGCGGTAGTTCTGCTCCAGCTTGATGGTCGTGGCGTCCGGGTAGTCGGCCTCGAACTCCATGATGTTGCGGATGCTCGCGCCGCGGAACGCGTAGATCGACTGGTCGGCGTCGCCCACGACCGTGAGCTCGCCGCGCGGGACGTCGCCCTCGTCGGACCCGGCGCCCGCGAGCTCCCGGACCAGGACGTACTGGGCGTGGTTGGTGTCCTGGTACTCGTCGACCAGCACGTGCCGGAACCGGCGCCGGTAGTGCTCGGCCACCGCCGGGAACGCCTGCAGCAGGTTGACCGTCGTCATGATGAGGTCGTCGAAGTCGAGGGCGTTGGCCTGCCGGAGCCGCTGCTGGTACCGGGTGTAGACCTGCGCGAGCGCCTGGTCGAAGTCGTTCCCGGACGACCCGCCGGAGGTCGAGGCGAACTCGTCGGGGTCGACCAGCTCGTCCTTGAGGTTCGAGATCTTCGACGCCAGGGCCTTCGGCGGGTAGCGCTTCGGGTCGAGGTCGAGCTCCCGGGCCACGAGCGTCAGCAGCCGCTGCGAGTCGGCCGCGTCGTAGATCGAGAACGACGACCGCAGCCCGAGCGTGGCGGCCTCCCGGCGCAGGATCCGCACGCACGCCGAGTGGAACGTCGACACCCACATCGCCCGCGCGGACGGCCCCACCAGCGACGCGACGCGCTCGCGCATCTCCGCGGCGGCCTTGTTCGTGAAGGTGATCGCGAGGATCTCCCCCGCGCGCGCCTGCCGCGTCGCCAGCAGGTGCGCGATCCGGTGGGTCAGGACGCGCGTCTTGCCCGAGCCGGCGCCCGCGACGATCAGCAGCGGCCCGCCGTGGTGCAGCACGGCCGCGCGCTGCTGCGGGTTCAGCCCCACCAGCAGCGCGTCCGCGTCGACCGACGGGGCGCGGCGGGATCCCGTGTCGCGGGCGTGGTCGGCGGCGGGCTCGCCACCGGCGGCGTCGTCACGGGCGTCCGAGCGCGGCGGCACGGCGGCCGGCAGGCGGCCCAGGTCGGACAGGGCGAGGCCGGGCAGGTGGGGGCTGGGGAGGTTCTCGAAGAGCGACGTCATGGCAGGAACAAGCCTAGGCTCCCCCACCGACACCACGTGCCGCCTCAGGTGACGACCAGGCCGACCACCCACGCCAGCGTCGCGACCAGCGCCCCCGCCAGCTCGATGAGGATCGTGATCCCCGTCGCCTTGATCGCCGCGACGGTGGCCCGCCACGCCTCCGGGTGCCCGTGCCGCTCCTGCAGCCGCTCGGCGAGGTACACCCCGCCGACGAAGCCGACGGGCAGCCCGACCACCGGGATGACGAAGAACCCGACGACGCCGAGCAGCCCGCCCCACGCGAGGGTGCGGTTCCGCAGCCCCGTGCGGGTCAGGTACCGGCCGGCGACCAGGTACTTCGCGACCCCCGACACGACGGTGGCCGCGACCGCGACGCCCAGCACGACCCAGGCGGCCGTCCCGCCCGTCACGACAGCCCAGACGGCGACGGCACCGAGCACGACGAGCGCGCCCGGCAGCACCTGCACCACGACCCCGAGCAGGCCGACCAGGATCGCCAGGCCGACGAGGACCTCGCCGGGACCGCTCACGCGCTCAGCGCCACAGCACGGCGACGAGGATGTTCACCACGGTCAGGCCCAGCGTCGCCCCGACCAGCCCCTTCGTCACCCTGTCCGGGCGCCGCGTGCCGTACCAGACGAGGCCGGTGACGACGAGCGCGACGACGAGCTTGACGCCGATCTTCGCGTTGTCCGGCGGCTCGAGGTCGCCGACCTCGGCCGACCGCAGGCCGACCATGACCAGGCCCGTCACCAGCGCCGTCAGCGCGCCGTGCAGCGCCCCCTTCGGGAACGCGGGCGTCCGCAGCGTCACCAGGCAGCCGCCCAGCACGATCGCCCAGCCGATCAGGTGCAGCACGACCAGCAGGCCGTACACGATGTCCATGCGCAGATCTCTCCCTCGGTGCTCGCGCGCCGCGTCCGGGCGCCGTCACGAGGATCCCATGCCCGCCGGAGCCGCCCGGCGCCGGCGGGCGCGACGCCTCACAGCAGGCGCCGTGCCGCCGCCCAGCGCGTGAGCTCGTGCCGCGACGAGAGCTGCAGCTTGCGCAGCACCGCGGACACGTGGGTCTCGACCGTCTTGATGGAGATGAACAGCTCGCCAGCGACCTCCCGGTAGGAGTACCCGCGGGCGATGAGCCGCATGACCTCCCGCTCCCGGGCGGACAGCCGGTCCAGCTCGTCGTCGCCGGTGGCCACGTCACCGGCCGCGGTGCCGAACGCGTCGAGCACGAAGCCGGCGAGCCGCGGGGAGAACACGGCGTCGTCGCCGGCCACGCGCAGCACGGCGTCGCAGAGGTCCGGGCCGGAGATCGCCTTGGTGACGTACCCGCGGGCGCCGGCCCGGATCACCGCGACGACGTCCTCGGCGGCGTCCGACACCGACAGCGCGAGGAACCGCGTGCCGCCGAGCAGGTCGGTGCAGGCCTTGATCACCTCGGCGCCGCCACCGCCGTCCCCGCCGGGCAGGTGGACGTCGAGCAGCACCACCGGGGGGCGCGTGGCGCGCACCACCTGCACGGCCTCGTCGACCGTGCTGGCCTCGCCGACCACCCGCACCCGGTCGTCGAGCGAGGCCTTCACGCCCGCGCGGAACATCAGGTGGTCGTCGACCAGCACCACGTCGACCGGAGCGTCACTCATGCCTGCATCGTCCTCTCGTCCTGCGCCCTGCCGGGCTGGTCAGGGGTGGCGCCGCCCTCGGCCGCGGCCGGGGCCGCCGCCGCGTGCTGCACCGGCATCCGCAGCCGCACCTCGGTGCCGCCGCCGTCCTTGCACACGACCGTCGCGCGGCCCCCGCGGCGGCGCACGCGCCCGAGGATCGACTCGCGGACCCCGAACCGGTCGGCGGGCACCGCGTCGGGGTCGAAGCCGTCGCCGCGGTCGCGCACGAACACCTCGACCTCCTCGGGCCCGGCCTCCAGGTACAGGGACACCGGCGGGCGGCCGTGGCGCACCGCGTTGAGCAGCGCCTCCCGCGTCGCCTGCAGCAGCGCGTCGGTGCTCGCGTCCGGCTCGGTGTCGCCGACGACGACGGTCTCGATGGTGACCGCCTCCCCGTCGGGCCCGGTGCGCGTGTCCTCGATCTCGGCGACGATCGCCGCGAGCACCGCGGCCACGGAGGTGCCGGGCTCCGGGCGGTCGTCGTACAGCCACGCCCGCAGCTCGCGCTCCTGCGCGCGGGCCATCCGCGCCACCTCGGTGGGGTCGTCGGCGCGGGCGCGGATCAGGGCGAGGGTCTGCAGCACGGAGTCGTGCAGGTGCGCGGCGATGTCCGCCCGCTCCGACTCCCGCGCGCGGGCGGCGCGCTCGTCGCCGAGCTCGCGGACCAGCCGCAGCCACCACGGGGCGAGCACCAGCGCGACGCCGCCGAGCACCGCGACCGCCGCGATGGTGGACTGCACCAGCGCGCCGGGCGCCGCCTCCTGGCCGACGAGCAGCAGCACCCCGACGCCGGCGATGACCAGCCCGCCCGCCAGCCGCAGGATGCTCACCGGCCCGCGGGCGCCGCGCCGGCCCCGCTGCACGGCGTCGAGCTGGCTCCACGCGAGCGCGGCCCCGGCGACGAGCAGCAGCACCGGCACGACCCAGCTCCCCGCGAGGTCGGTGCCCGTCCGGGCGATGAGCATGGCGGCGGCCCCGGCGAGCAGCGCGACCCCGACGGCGATCTCCGTCCACGGCAGCCGGCGCAGCCGCAGGACCGTCTCGCTCTCCTGCGGGCGCGCCAGCCGGGACAGCGCGGCGGGCCGCCCGCCCCCCCCCCCCGCCCCCCCGGCCCCGCCCCGCCCCCGGCCGCCCCCCCGAACCCGAGCAGCAGCCCGCTGAGCCCGCCGGGGGTCCGCGCCGCCGTGCCGGCCAGGAGCGGCGCGACGAACGTGTAGGCCGCGAAGTGCCCGACCAGCAGCAGCCCGCCGAGGGCCGCGGT
>NZ_CATKPC010000038.1:0-6255 GCF_949769265.1 Cellulomonas endometrii
CATGGCGGCTCCTCGGTGGGGTGCGGTGGGGTGCGGTGCGGTGCGGCGGTCGTCGGTCGGTCCGCCGTGCGGCACCGTACGGACGCACGTGGTGAGGGCGGATCACCACACCTGGTGAGGCCGCGGGTGAGACGTCACCGGCCGGCGGGCCGACCGCCCAGCAGGCCGAGCTCCTCGCCACGTCGCACGGCGGCCCGCCGGTTCTGCACGCCGAGCTTGGCGTAGACGTTCCGGGTGTGGGTGCGCAGGGTGTTGAGGGACAACCCGAGCTCACGGGCCATGGCAGGTCCGTCGAGGTCCCCGCCGAGCAGCCGCAGCACGTCCCGCTCGCGCGCGGTGAGCGGCGCCACGACCGGGCCCGTGGACCGGTCCGGCCGGTCCGGCGTGGTCGGCCGGACGGCCGCCGTGCGCTCCGCGGCCGCCCGCAGCACCCGCGTGGACGGGTGAGCACCGGGCCGGTCCGCGAGGCGGCGCAGCAGGGCCGCCATCGGCGCGCCCTCGTCCGCGAGCACCCGCACGTGGCCCTCCCGGGCGGCGAGACGCACCGCGCGGTCGAGCACGTCGAGCGCGCCCGGCATGTCACCGAGCCCGCGCCGCACCAGGGCCCGGAGGGCGAGGACCTCGAGCACACTGCCCGCGCGTCCGCCGGCCTCCGCCGCCGCGAGGAGCCGTTCGAGCAGCTGGTCCGCGCCCGTCAGCGCGGCGCGGTCGCCGCCGGCACGGTGCTCCGCGAGCAGCACCCGCACGAGCGTGAGGTGCTCGGCCTCCCGCCGGTACGTCGGCTCGTCGTCGACCCGGACCCCGCTGGCGCCGACCCACCGCCGCGCGTCGACGAGGTGCCCCGCGCGCGCCTGCACCGACGTGCGCACGGCGGCCACCGGGCGCACGTCGGGGAAGTAGTCGGCCACGTAGTGGCGCTCGGCCTCGTCCAGCAGGCCGACCGCCGCGTCCGTGTCACCCTGCGCCGCCCGGATCAGCGCGTCGACCACGAGGGCGCGGTGCCGGTTCTGCGGCAGCGCCGCACCGGGGCCGAGCGCCGCGGCGGCGTCGACGTGCCTCCTCGCGGCGTCGAGCTCGTCGCGCTCCCGCAGCACACCGGCCAGGCCCACGTGCAGGTCGGCGGCGCCGCGCAGGCCGTCCGCCGTCTCCAGCGCCCGCGTGTAGCCGTCGGCCGCGTCGGTGAGCCGCCCCTGTGCCGTGCGGATGTCGCCGAGCGCGAGCAGCGCACCGAACGTGTCGGCGTGGTGCTCGGCGCGGAGCAGCGCGGCCAGCGACTCCCCCCACCACCGCTCCGCGGCCTCGAGGTCGCCGTCGCTCCAGGCGGCCAGGCCCAGCAGGCCGGCGGCGGCGCCGCGGCCCAGGTGCTCGTCGGGCGCGAGCAGGTCCAGCGCCCGGCCGGCGTGCCGCGCCGCGCCGGCGTCGTCCCCCGCGGCCCGGGCCTGAGCGGCGCGGAACACGGCCGCCTGGGCCACGACGGGCGCGGACTCCGGCGGGACCGGCCCGTCGCCGTCGACGCCGACGGCGCGCTCGACGTGCCCCAGCAGCTCCGCGACGCCGTCGAGCCGCCCCTCCGCCAGCAGCGCGCCGGCGTAGCCCAGGGCGAGCGCCGGGCGCGCGCCCACCACGTCGGGGGGCAGCGCGTCGCACCACTGCCGGACCGTCGCCTCCTGGCGCGCCCGTCGCATCGCCGGCACCGCCGCCTCGACCAGCGCCGCCGCTCCGTGCAGGTCCCCGCCGGCGAGCGCGTGCCGCACCGCCTCCGCGGGCTCGTCACGCTCCGCCCACCACCGGCCGGCGCGCAGGTGCAGGTCCGCCACCTCCGCCGGCCGCTCGCGGGTGAGCCGCGACGCCAGCAGCTCACCGAACAGGTGGTGGTACCGGAACCAGCGCCGCTCGTCGTCCAGCGGCACCAGGAACAGCTGGGCGCGGTCGAGCTCCTCGAGCCGCACCGCACCGCCGGCCGTGCCCGTGACGGCGTCGCACAGCGGCCCCGTGAGCCGGGACAGCACGCTGGTCCGCAGCAGGAAGTCCCGGAGCTCGTCGGGCTGGCGGTTCAGCACCTCGTCGCCCAGGTAGTCCGCGAGGTGCCGGTGCTCCCCCGTGATCCGCGCGAGGACACCGGGCCCGTCGGGTGCGGCGCGCACGGCGAGCAGCGCGAGCTGCACCGCGGCGGCCCAGCCCTCGGTCCGGTCGGACAGCAGCGCGAGGTCCGACGGCTCCAGCGCGACGTCCGCCGCCGCGACGACCGCGCCGACCTCGTCCGAGGTCAGCCGCAGGTCCGCCGGGCCCAGCTCCACCAGCTCGCCGCGCGCCCGCAGCCTGGGCAGGGGCACCGCCGGGTCCGAGCGCCCCGCCAGCACGACGTGCGCCCGCGGCGGCAGGTGGTCGACGAGGAACCCGAGGTCCGGCCACACACCCGGCCCGGCGAGGTGCACGTCGTCGAGCACCAGCACCACGTGACCCTCGACGTCCGCGAGCGCGTCGACCACCGCCGCCAGCACCACCGGCACGGGCTCGCCCGCGTCCAGCAGCCCCCGCGCCACCGCGCACGCACCCGGCACGGCCGCGTCGAGCGCATCGAGCACGGACGGCCACAGGACGGCGGGGTCGCCGTCCCGGTCGTCGAGCGCCACCCAGCCGACGCGGGCGTCGCCCGCCCCGGCGGCGAACCACTGCGCCAGGAGCGTGCTCTTGCCGTAGCCCGCCGGTGCGGTGACGACCGTCAGGCGTGCGGTCGTGACGGACGCCAGGACGTCCAGGAGCCGCGGCCGCGCGACCCGGTCCGGACGCGCCGGCGGGACCCGCACCCGGCCCGTGGGCGCTGCCTGCATGTCACCCCCGGTCGCCGCTCGCCGCGGCGTCACCCGCACCGCGCGGGGAATGTCTACCACGCCGCCCGGGAGCCGCCGTCGGGAGGTCCGGAGCCGCACAGCACGAGGGCGGTGCCGGCGTGCGGGGAACGACGAAGGCCCGGACCAACCGGTCCGGGCCTTCGTCTTCTGTGTAGCGGGGGCAGGATTTGAACCTGCGACCTCTGGGTTATGAGCCCAGCGAGCTACCGAGCTGCTCCACCCCGCGTCGGTGATCACTACGTTACGCCAGCGTGACGGCAGGTCCAAATCGAGCCCCCGTGCCCTCGGTCACACACCCCGTCCCCGGGACGGCCACGGGCCGGTCCCCCACGTGGGAGGACCGGCCCGTGTCCGTCACGGCACGCCGCCGCGTCAGCCGCCCGGGTTGAGCTCCTGGTCGGCCGCCACCGCGTCGTCGAGGGCCTGCTGCAGGCGCTCCTGGGCCTCGCCGTACCCGGCGAAGTCGCCCTCGGCGAGCGCCGCCTGGCCGTCCTGGATGGCCTGGTTCGCAGACTCCAGCGCCTGGCTGAGCCGCGCCGCGGCGTCGGCGGGAGCCTCGGTGGCCCCGCCGGTCGGCGCGGGCGTCGGTGCGGGCTCGGCGGTGCCGCCGTCGCCCTCCCCGGTGCCCTCACCCGTGTCCGGCGGCTGCGGGTCGTTGCCCGCGTCGCCGGCCGTCGCGCCGTCGTCCCCGCCGAACACCTGGTCGAGCGCCTCGTCCAGGGTGCTGGCGAACCCGATCTGGTCGCCGAAGGCGACGAGCACCCGCTGCAGCAGCGGGAACTGGGTGCCGCTGGCCGCCTGCACGTAGACCGGCTGGACGTACAGCAGGCCGCCGCCGACGGGCAGGGTGAGCAGGTTGCCGCGGATGACCTCGGAGTCGCCGCGACCCAGGATGTTCAGCTCGTTCGACACGTCGGGGTTCGACGTGAAGTTGTTGTTCATCTGGTTCGGGCCGGGCACCGTGGAGTCGCGTGGCAGCTCCAGGAGCCGGAGCTTGCCGTACCCCTCGGCCGGCTCACCCGCCGCCGACCCCGCTTCCGCGTCGACCGCCACGTACCCGGTCAGCACGTCCCGGGCGTTGCCTCCCGCCGGCACGTACGTCGACATCAGCGAGAACGACGCCTGGTCCTGCGTCGGCATCTCCAGCGTCAGGTAGTACGGCGGCTGCGCGACGTTGGCGTCACCGGCGGTCGGGTCGTTCGGCGTGCGCCACGCGTCGTTGCCGGAGAAGAACTGCTCCGGCTCGGTGACGTGGTACGTGCCGAGCAGCGTGCGCTGCACCTTGAAGAGGTCCTCCGGGTACCGGATGTGGCTCATCAGGTCGGCGCTGATCTCCGAGACCGGCGCGAGCGAGGTGTCGAACACCTTGCTCCACGACTGCAGGACCGGGTCCTCGGCGTCCCACGCGTACAGCGTGACGCTGCCGTCGTAGGCGTCGACCGTGGCCTTCACGGAGTTGCGGATGTAGTTCACCGTCTCCGGCTGCAGGGCCTCGATGCTGGTCGAGGCCACCGTCAGGGAGTCCGTGGTGGCGTCCTCGAGGGACTGCGCCGCCGCGTACGGGTACTGGTCCGACGTGGTGTAGCCGTCGACGATCCACTTGACGCGGCCGTCCACGACCGCCGGGTACACGCGGCCGTCGAGGGTCAGGTACGGCGCGACCTTCTGCACGCGCTCGACGGGGTCGCGGTCGTAGAGGATCTGCGACTCGTCGGTGACGCGCTCGGAGAACAGGATCTGCTCGGACCCGAACTTGATCGAGTAGAGCAGCTTGTTCCAGAAGCTGCCGATCTCCGGGCCGGCCGACACCTCGTCGGTCGGGAAGGACGTGTTCACGGCGCCGCCGGACTCGTCGTCGGGGTAGTCGAGCTCCCACTCCTGCCCCTCGGGGGCGCCGACGATCGAGTAGGTCGGCGAGCTCTGGCCGAAGTAGATCCGGGGCTCGTACTCGCCCATCTCACCGGTGGACGGGATCCCGCCCTCCCAGAACGACGGGGCGCCGGTGGACGACGTCGCGTTGCCGTAGGCCGCGACGACGCCGTAGCCGTGCGTGTACACGGTGGTGTCGTTGGTCCAGTTCCGGCGCTGCGCGTCGAGGCCCTCGAGGTCGAGCTCGCGCACGGCGATCACGGTGTCGCGGCTCTCGCCCTCGATCTCGTACCGGTCGACCGACAGGGTGTCCGGGAAGGAGTAGAAGCCGCGGATCTGCTCGAGCTGCTTGAAGGAGTTCGAGACCTCCTGCGGGTCGAGCAGCCGAATGGACGCGGTGGTCTCGGCGTCCTCGCGCAGGGCGCCCGGCTCGGCCGTCACCTTCGCGTCGTAGGTCTCGATCTCGACGTCCTCGAGGTCGTACGCCTGCAGGGTCGCGTCGATGTTCCGTTGGATGTACTCGGCCTCCGCGTCCTGCTGGTTCGGGTTGACCTGGAACCGCTGGACGACCGCCGGGTAGATGCCGCCGATGACGACCGCGCCGACGACCATGAGCCCGACGCCGAGGGCGGGGATGCGCCACGTGCCGCGCACCGCGGTGATGATGAACATGATCGCGACGAGCAGGGCGATGACCGCGAGGATCCGCTTGGACGGGATGACGGCGTGCACGTCGGTGTACGACGCGCCCTCGAACCGGTCCCCCTCCTTCGTGAGGATCGAGTACTGGTCGAGCCAGTAGTTCGCGGCGATCAGCACCATCAGCACGGTCGCGATGACGGACAGGTGCACCCGCGCGGCCTTGGTGGTGCGCGGGGTGCTGCTGGACCCGCCGACGCGGAAGCCGCCGTACAGGTACTGGGTGGCGAGGCCCGCGATCGCCGCCAGGACCGTCACCGCCATGAGGAAGCTCACGACGAACCGCAGCCCGGGCAGCACGAACATGTAGAACGACACGTCGATGCCGTACTGCGCGTCGGTCTCGCCGACCGGCGTGCTGTGCATCCACAGCTGCACGGTGCTCCACTGCTGGGAGGCCGCGATGCCGGCGAACAGGCCGAGGACGGCGGGGCCGGCGACGAGCACGACCCGGCGCAGCGGCTCGATGGCCTCGCGGTAGGAGTCGAGGCTGATCTGCTCCTGGTTCGACGGCGCGTACACCGGCCGGCTGCGGTAGCCCACGGCGAGGCTGGCGAAGACGGCGCCGCCCATGATCACGAAGCCGGCGGCGAACAGCGCGGCGCGGGTCAGCCACTGCGTCCACAGGACCTCGGAGTACCCGAGCTGGTCGAACCACATCACCTCGGTCCACAGCTGGGCGAGGACCAGCACCGCGATGACGACCACCGCGAGCACGACGATGGTCAGGGCGATGGGGCTGGGGCGCCGGCGGCCGGCCCCTCGGGGCGGCCGGGGCGGGCGCGGCCCCCGGGGCTGTCGGGCGGACGGGTTGGCGAAGGTCACGGCCTGGGGG
>NZ_CATKPC010000039.1:0-3870 GCF_949769265.1 Cellulomonas endometrii
GAGGTCGCGGGGTTCGGCGGTGGCGGCGCGCACGGGTACAACGCGCTGGAGGGCACGTTCCTGGGCGGCTGCCTCTTCACCGGGCGGACCGTCGGGCGGGCGCTCGCGGACGCGCTGTAGCGGCGGGGGCGCCCCCCCCCCCGGCCCCCCCCCCGGGGGGGGGGGGGGGGCCCCCCCCCCCCCCCGGGGGGGGCCGCCCCCCCGCGCCCCCCCCCCCCGGGGGGGGGCCGCGCCCGCCCGCCGGGGGCGGAGGGGGCGGGGCGCGCCCAGGTTCCGGGCCCGTTTGCGCACCCCCGCCGCGACCCCCGCCCCCGCCAGCACCGTGACCACCGGGACGACGACCAGCACGCCGCCGACGACGTCGGGCGCCGGCAGCGCGCCGAGCAGCGGCACCGCGGGCAGGGCGCCGGCGTGCACGTCCCCGACGCTGAACAGGGTGTCCGTGCCCACCGCGAAGCCCGGCCCGGCCAGCCACGCCAGCGCCCACAACACCAGCGTCGGCACGTAGGCCAGCTCCGCGAGCGCCAGCACGATGCCGCCGACGGCGTCCAGCCGCAGCGACCCGACGATCTCCGCGATCGCACTGCGCCCCGTGAGCACCCACGCCGTCGCGAGCAGGGCGGCGAGCAGGACCAGCGCGGCGAGCGCCGTCGTCCCCGCCGCGACGCCGTGCGCGACGGGCTCGGGCAGCCGCGCCCGCACGGGCTCCAGCACGTCCCGCAGCCGGGGCGCCTCGGGCCGCCGCAGCAGCCCGGTCCCCAGGCCGAGCACCGCCACGACCGCCCCGCCGAGCAGGCCCGCCCCGAGGTGCAGCAGGGACGTCCCGGTGGCGAGGCCGACGACCAGCACGACCCCCACGTACGCCGCGACCCCGGCGCCGAGCGCCGGCCGCGTCGCGTACCCCGAGCGCCGGGCGGAGGCGTAGCAGCCGAACACCGCGAGCGCCGTCAGCCCCAGCGGCACGAGCGTCACGCTCGGCGCGAGGGTCAGCGGCACGCCGTGCCCGAGCAGCCACAGCCCCGCGGCGACGGACACCGCCCGGGTCCACGGGATGCCGGACGTCGCCGGTGCGGCGGAGGTCGCGACGTACGCGGCCACGGCGGGCAGCACGACGACGAGCAGGGACAGCAGCGCCGCCTGCAGCCCGGCGAGCATCCCCCCGACCCACCGCGGCGCACCGTCGAGGTCGCTGGTGAAGAACCGCGGCGTCCCGGCGTCGTCGAGGACGCGGCGCCGCTGCCGGCTCCCGAGGATCCCGGGAGCCCGGCCGTCGGGGCGGGTGCCGGGTGCGCTGCTCACCCCCTCATGGTCGCCGCCGCGCGCCCCCGGGACGCCGAACCGCCCCGGCGCGGCGCGGATGGCGTCGCGCACAGGGCGGTCCGGGTGGGGGTGTCCCCGTCGTGCTGGGTCAGGAGAGCAGCGCCCGGGCGAGCTCGGCGGTCTCGGTCGGCGTGGTGCCGACCTTCACCCCGGCGGCCTCGAGCGCCTCCTTCTTCGCCTGCGCGGTGCCCGCGGAGCCGGAGACGATCGCGCCGGCGTGGCCCATCGTCTTGCCCTCCGGGGCGGTGAAGCCCGCGACGTAGCCGACGACCGGCTTGGTCACGTGCTCGCTGATGTACGCGGCGGCCCGCTCCTCGGCGTCGCCGCCGATCTCGCCGATCATCACGATCAGGTCGGTCTCCGGGTCCGCCTCGAACGCCGCGAGGGCGTCGATGTGCGTGGTGCCGATGATCGGGTCGCCGCCGATGCCGACCGCCGTCGAGAACCCGAGGTCCCGCAGCTCGTACATCATCTGGTAGGTCAGCGTGCCGGACTTCGAGACCAGGCCGATGCGGCCCGGGCCGGTGATGTCCGACGGGATGATGCCGACGTTCGACTTCCCGGGGCTGATCAGGCCCGGGCAGTTCGGGCCCAGCAGGCGGACGCCCTTGGCCTGCGCGTACGCGAAGAACTCCGCGGTGTCCGCGACGGGGACGCCCTCGGTGATGATCACGATGAGCGGCACCCCCGCGTCGACCGCCTCGATGACGGCGGCCTTGGTGAAGGCCGGCGGCACGAAGATGACCGACACGTCGGCGCGGGTGGCCTCGACGGCCTGCTGCACCGAGCCGAACACCGGGATCGCGACGGTGAGGCCGGACCCGTCGCCGCGCGGGAACTCCACGCTGGTGCCGGCCTTGCGGGGGTTCACGCCGCCGACGACGGTGGTGCCGGACGCCAGCATGCGGGTGGTGTGCTTGCTGCCCTCGGACCCGGTCATGCCCTGCACGATGACCCGGGAGTCCGCAGTCAGGAAGATCGCCATGGTTCGCTGTCTCTCGTCTCTGAGGTCGGTGGTCAGGCGGTCGCGGCCAGGCGGGCGGCCTCGGCGGCGCCCCCGTCCATGGTCTCGGCCAGCGTGACGAGCGGGTGGTCGGCGTCGCGCAGGATGCGGCGGCCCTCGACGACGTTGTTGCCGTCCAGGCGCACCACCAGCGGCTTGGTCGCGTGGTCGCCCAGGATGCCGAGCGCCGCGACGATGCCGTTGGCGACCGCGTCGCACGCGGTGATCCCGCCGAACACGTTCACGAACACGGCCTTGACCTGCGGGTCGGACAGGATGATGTCCAGCCCCGCGGCCATCACCTCGGCCGAGGCGCCGCCGCCGATGTCCAGGAAGTTCGCCGGCTTCACGCCGCCGTGCTGCTGCCCGGCGTACGCGACGACGTCCAGGGTGCTCATGACGAGCCCCGCGCCGTTGCCGATCACGCCGACCTCGCCGTCGAGCTTGACGTAGTTGAGGTCCTTCTCCTTCGCGCGCGCCTCGAGGGGGTCCGCCGCGGCGGCGTCCTCGAGGGCCGCGTGGTCCTCGTGGCGGAACTCGGCGTTGCCGTCGAGCGTGACCTTCCCGTCGAGCGCGACGACCTCGCCGGCCTCGGTGAGCACCAGCGGGTTCACCTCGACGAGCGTGGCGTCCTCCTCGCGGTAGACGTCCCACAGCTTCTGCAGCACCGCGGCGACCTTCGGCGCGACCTCGGCGTCGAAGCCGGCGGTGGCGACGATCTCGTCCGCCTTGGCCTGGTCGATGCCCACGCGCGGGTCGACCGCGACCTTCGCGAGCGCCTCGGGACGCTCGACCGCGAGCTGCTCGATCTCCATGCCGCCCTCGACGCTCGCCATCGCGAGGTAGCGGCGCTCGGCGCGGTCGAGCAGCAGGGAGAAGTAGTACTCCGTCGCGATGCGGGCGCCCGCCGCGATCATCACGCGGTGCACGGTGTGGCCCTTGATGTCCATGCCGAGGATCTCGGCCGCGCGCTGCTCGGCCTCCTCGGCGGAGCGGGCGAGCTTCACACCGCCCGCCTTGCCGCGCCCGCCGGTCTTCACCTGCGCCTTGACGACGACCACGCCGGTCGCGCCGTCGGCGCCCAGCAGGGTCTCGGCCGCGGCCCGGGCCTCGGCGGGTGTCGTCGCGACGATCCCTCCCAGGACGGGTACCCCGTGCTTCTCGAACATGTCGCGTGCCTGGTACTCGAACAGGTCCACCTGCTGCGGTCCTTCCCTCGCCCTGCGCCCCCCGGAGGGGTCCGGCTGCTCTGCCGCGGACGATCGTAGCCCGGCGCGGCAGAAGTATCTCCACGTCGAGATATGTGACGCGGGGCGCATGGCCGGCGCGCCCGCCCGCGCGGCAGCACGGGCGCCTCGCGCGCGGACCTGCGCCCGCCGACAGGACCGCGCCCGGCCGACAGGACTGCGCCCGGTCCACGGGACTGCGCCCGGTCCACGGGACTGCGCCCGGTCCACGGGACTGCGCCCGGTCCACGGGACTGCGCCCGGTCCACGGGACTGCGCCCGGTCCACGGGACTGCGCCCGGTCCACGGGACTGCGCCCGG